>NZ_JAFCTU010000030.1:0-70872 GCF_049896185.1 Massilia sp. TSP1-1-2 | reverse complement strand
AAAGCTTACTGAACGCCCTCGAAGAGCCCGGGATTTAGCGCCCCGGCGAGCCTAGGATTTCAAAGGACGTAACAACAATGAATCCCCCTTCCCTGTTTGACGCGCCACATGCGGATCTCAGCCTGCTCCTTGCGCTATCAGATAAGCGCAAACCTCATGGTATTCCTTGAGTCTCAGCGCATCCTTGCCATACGGCTCGGCGATGCGCTTCAAATCCATGTTGTCGCGGGTATCGGCAAGCTTTACATGCAGGGCAATCGGGTGCGCGGCGGCGCGACGCGCTGCGTCGATCCGGCTTTCGCCTTCACGCTTGGTCAGTGCACTGACGGCGTCGACTATGTGGCTGGAAAATCCCTCACGTGCAAGCTCTTCCAGCGTCACATGCGTGTCACCGACCACGTCATGAAGAGCGGCGGCGATCTGCTGTTCGGTCGTCTTGACCGCAAGCATGACGCGCAGGGGATGCAAAATGTACGGGTTGCCGCAGCGGGCGATTTGATTGGCGTGTGAGGCGGCTGCAATTTCGATTGCACGTTCCAGGGTAGACATGGCAGCTCCGAAAAAGGAGATTAGACAGATAAACGACGCGGCTTGTGCGGCATTTGCGCCAGCCACAGCGCTTGCAGGAAACAGCGCGCTGTCTGGCGGAGTAGCGGCGACCCCACCAAAGCTTGTAATTCTATCAAATATTGCTGCATCATCGAGGACACGGTAATACACGCGCACGTGAGCTTGCCGCGTTCAGGCTTGAGGTTTGGAAAAGATCAGCCCCGCTACGGTTGAATCGATGTTCGTTTTTTTCCGCGGTCCCCGGCAGGCATCTTCGCTTGGACCAGCTGCCATTGCGCTAGTCTGGCCGGATTGATCAGGCCTGAATAGGCGCTTCGTTTCCCCGTGGCGTCGTACCAATAGCTGCGGGGCTTCTCGCCGTGCCAGGCGGGATCAACGGCATAGCGCAGGCGCTCCGGCGCCTCATTGCCATAACTCCAGGCGTCGTCCAGCAGCCGCAGCGATGCGAGACGGGTGCGCACTTGCCCGCTCAAAACGGGGTCCAACATGGGGTCGGTGGTTACAGTGACGATATCAAGCGTGGGGTCGGCAGCGCGCGCTTTCGCCAATACGTCCAGGCTGGCCTGGCAGAATTCACAATCCATCGACCAGACCAGCAGCAGAAAAGGCTTGCCGTGGTGACTGGCGACGATCTGCTCAAGGCTGGCGGGCTCGAATGGCTTGATCGGATGCGCCTGCGCCAGCCCGGAAACCCCCAAAAGTGCAACGAGCAGCGATGCGACGCGTTTTTTCAGGTTCACGCTGCAGCCTCCACCCGGTGAACGACGACGCCTTCGTCTTCAGTGCGCCACACCAGCCACATGGCGCTGCCGTCACTGACCAGGTGCGGATGGTCAGATGCGCCGCGCGTCGTGACCAGCGCCCGCTCCTGCCATGCGGGGCGATTGCCGCTTGAGAGCCGGAGCATCACCTTGGTTGCCTGACCGTCGAATTCTTTCCATACCACCGCCACGGCGCTCCCTGCCGCCAACACTTCGCCGTGCCCGGCCTGCGCGCCACCCAGGCGCACCGGTTTTCCAGCCCGGCCGGTCGGCCCCGCCACCGCGTAATACAAGCCACCGCGCTCGTCGCCGCCGGTGAACCAGACCTGGTGTCGGCGGCCCCTGGCGTCGAACGCGAGCGACGGACCGTGGTGGGGACAGGCATCGATGCGCCAGTCGTCAAAGCTGATCCGTGTCAGCGCGCCGGGCCGCCCGGACGGCACCAGGATGGCCATTGCATGGTCGCGCACGTTGGGTGCGAACACGTGGCGCCACATGGCCGCCACATCACCGTTCGGGGTAAGAGCCAGTGCGATCCGGCAGCATTCACAGCAATGGTCGGCGACTTTGACGTCTAGCCCGAAACTGGCGCCCTCGTCGCCCGAGACGGCATAGTACAGCGCCGCGCCCCGATACGCTCGCCCGGCTTTTCGCGCGGCGTCGCCATCGCGCTTGTCGATCCAGGCGACAAAGATGCGGCCGCGCCGGTCGGTAACGATGCCGTCGAAACGGTGGCCGGTGGCAGCCAGGTCGCGCTGAACGGTCACGGGGGCCGAGAAGGAAACACCGCCATCGGTGGAACGCGCGAAGCGGATATGGCCGGTATGCGGCTGGTCCAGGGGTTGCGTATATGTGAGGTACATCTGGCCGCGCGGCCCAAAGGCCAGCTTGGGCCGACCCTCGCCGTTGGCCTCCACCCGTTCCGGCGCCGCCAGCACGGGGCCAACTTTGGTCCAGCTTTTGCCCCCGTCGGCAGACCAGGCCAGCAAGATGTTCGCCAATGCCGGGCCGCCGCCGGCTTGCTCCACGGCCTCGGTCTGTGCAACCCATAGCCGCCCATTGCCATCGATGGCTGCCGATGTCCCAAGTTGGGGCCGGGCTGCCTTTTGCGCGCTGCCCGCGCCGTGTGGCGCGTCATTGGCATGCGCTTTGTCACCGATACTGTCGTGAATACTGTCCCGCGCCCATCCGGGCACGCTTACTGTCGCTGCCAGAGCTGCCGAGCACCCGATCAGCTGTCGTCGCTTGTTATCCATGATCTCTGCCTAAAAATCTGCGCGTATGCCAGCTGTCAGCGCACGCGGCGGTGACAGGGTCTGATTGTACGGCTGGTTGATCGGATATGCACTCTCGCCGTAACTGCGGTCGAAAATGTTGGTTGCGCGCGCAAACAGCGCCACGCGCGGGCTCACGCGAAAAATCCGTACTCACGTCCCACACGCTGTTGCCGCCTTGTTTGAAGCGCAGACCGGGGGTGCTGGTGGTATCGAGGAACATCGGACCAATATATCGGTCCTGCACCCGCACACGCCACTTGTCGTTGGGCGCCCACGTCACGGCAAGCGTGGCGACGTCTTCGGGAACGCCGGCCAGCTGTACATTGAGCGGATCGGTGACGACCGCACTGCGCCGGGTCAGGTAGGTGGCGGTATGCATGGCATGCAGATCGATGCTCAGTTGCTTCGAGTAGCGCCAGGTCGCGCTCGATTCGAGGCCATGGGCAACGCCATCCTGGTCATTGGTGTAGTAGCGCGCGGCGCCGCCGCAGGTTGGCAGTGTGGCGCCGCCGCAGATCAGCTGAACCTGCCCCGGTGCATTGCCGGCACGCGCGGTAAAGGTGGCAATCATATCGGTGATGTTGTAGCGAAAGTAGGTGAGCCCCAGCGTCAGCCCATTGGCGCGGTAATCGGCGCCGGCCTCGACGCCGAGCAGCGTTTCCGGCGCCAGGTCGGGATTGGCGATGGTGGTGCTCGTCCCCGTACCGAAGGTGCGCGTCAGGTTGTTGAAACCGGGCGCCCGGAAGGCTCTGTAGGCTGCGGCGCGCAGCGACAGCGGCTCGCTCAGTTCGTAGCGCGCGGCGATGCTGGGGTTGAACGCCGTCTTGCCGGAATCGGGAAGCGCACCGCCGCTGACGACGCCATTGGCCAGCGTGCGCGTGTTGGCGCGTCCATCGATCGCGTAGCGGTCGACGCGGCCGCTGAGCGTGATGTCGAGCGCTTTGACGGGCGCCGCCTTCACTTGCCCGTACAGTCCATAAAAGGTCTGCACGCCCTGCCCTTGCGTGCCGCTGTCGAACCGCCCTTGCGGCGCCGAGGGCGACTGTGGCGTGTTGAAAAACTGTTCGGTGTCCTTGGTCGACAGACGCCGGAAGTCGAAACCGGTCGTGAGCGCGTAAAACGTCTGGCCGGGGTGGCTTGAGTAGATCAGCGAGCTGCCGCTCTCGCGGTAGCGCAGGCGGCCCTGCTGCGAATAGAACTGCACGACCGGGCCGCTGGTCTTGTCAGGTGTCAGGGCGGCGCTGGTGCTGCTCAGGCAGCTGGTTCCGCCCTAGTAGTGGCCCGGTTCGGCAGCTTTTTCTATATGCATGGCGATGTCCGGGCCCTTCTGCCGATTTTCTCTGTACTGGTAGCCAATCTGCTGATTCTGCTCGTGCCAGCCAAGGCGCACATAGCCGCCCAAGGTCGCATCGGGCTGCGCGTGCACCATCATCGACAGGTTGCGATGATCAGCCCGCGTCGGCTGCTTTTCCGGGAAACGGTGCAGGTAGGCAGCCGGTGTCGTCTGGTAGCCGTCGGTGTGGAACAGGTCGGCCGTCAGGTTCATGCGCACCTTGTCCGTCAACACGATGTCGCGACTCATGGCAACATTCCAGCTGCCCTGGGTCCCAAGGCTGGCTTGGAACTGGCCCGCGTTGACGCGTGGGCGCTTGGTGACAATGTTGACGACACCCGCCACTGCCGCGCAAAGACCGGCGCGGCAGGGGCGACCAGGACCAGCAATGCAACCGTATGGCAAATTGTCTTGAGCGCATCGACATTTGCCGAGCGCACTTTCTTTTTGGTTTTCATTATATTTGGCAAGACGCGGACGATTTGTTCAGCAGCGATGGACTCCTGTTGCATGTGAAACTTCGTTGACCTACATCAAAACTTAAAAGCCTGTATCAATTAAGACGCAGGCGGGCGATTGCGAAACGCACGGATAGTGTGTGATCGACGTTCTTCTCGCTTACTTATGCGAAAAACGCACGCTGACCGCTTCCTTGCCAGCCAGGGTGATTGAAGCGACAGCCTTGGCGCCGCCCGCAAGCTCGATTGGCGTTTTTGACGTCAAGGTATTGGCGCCGCTTGGTTGCAGTACAGTCTCGCTCTTTTTTCCACCGGACAGCACAGTGAGGGTCCCGGTGGCGCCGGCAGTTGCAAGGTTCGCGCCATGATCGTCGACGTAAATAACAGCCTTGCCGTCCTTGCCCACCAGTTCAAAGGTGAGGTCGCGGGCGCTGTTGATGACGCCACCATGTTTTGGCTTGGCGCCATGCGCAAGGGCCTGGCCCGAGATTGCCATGCTGACGCTGATGGCAATGGCGCTGAGCGCGATAAGTTTTTTCATTTCAATCTCCAAAAAATGTGGCGGCCTGATGGGCGGGCGCCGCAACTTCACCCGTAGAACTAGTTAAAAGCTATCTTTTTCGTCCAGCGCGACCAGGCGCTCCAGTGGGGCACGTCCAACCCGGTAGAACAGCAAGGGCGTCAACAAGGAATCAAGAATCGTCGAGCTGATCAAGCCACCGAAGATGACGACCGCAACGGGATGGAGTATTTCCTTGCCTGGTGCGTCGGCGGCCATCAGCAGTGGCGCCAGCGCGAACGCTGCCACAAGCGCTGTCATGATCACCGGCGTCAATCGCTCAATCGAGCCGCGCACGATCATGGGCCAGCCAAACTGCTCGCCCTCGAATTTGCACAGATTGATGTAGTGGCTGACCTTCAAAATGCCATTGCGCGTGGCGATGCCAGCCAAGGTAATGAATCCGACCATGGAGGCCACCGACAGCGAAACGCCGGCAATCCACATGGCGATGACGCTGCCCACCAGCGCAAACGGAATGTTGCCCATGATGACAAGCGCCAGGGTCGAAGAGCGGTAGCGTGAATACAGCACCAAAAAGATCAGCAGCAGTGAACTCAAGGACAGGACCATGATCAAGCGCTGCGACTGCTCCTGAGCCTGGAACTGTCCTTCGATACTGATAAAGTACCCGCCCGGGAGCGCCCTGGCAGCGACCTCGCGTCGCACGTCGCCAATGATGCGCGACATGCTCGAACCATCGGTGTTGGCGTAGACGACGATGCGGCGGCGGCCATTTTCGCGACCAATCTGGTTGGGTCCGTCCCCTTCCTCGACTGTGGCAATCGATGAAAGGGCAACGCGCCCGGACGGACTGTCGATCATGACGCGCGCCAGATCCTGCGGACTGCGGCTGCTGTCGGCAAGACGGACCACCAGTTCAAAGCGGCGCGCGCCGTCGATGACCTGGGTCACCGTCGTGCCCTCGCTGAGCGCTTGCAAGGCCGCGACGACCTGGCCGCCGGCCAGCCCGTGTTGCGCGGCCTTGCGGTAGTCGATCCGAACCTTGATCTGCGGGATCAGCACTTGCCGCTCCACCGACAGGTCCACCAGGCCCGCGACCGCGCCGAGGCGAACACGCAAGTCTTCGGCCAGGCCGCGCAAGGTGTCGATATCGTCCCCATAGATCTTGAGCGCGATCTGGGCGCGCACACCCGACAAAAGATGGTCGAGGCGGTGCGAGATCGGCTGGCCGATCGCAACCGAGGCCGGGATCGAGGCCATCTGATTGCGGATCTGCGCCATGATCTGTTCGCGGCTGCGCGTCGATGCCTTGAGGTCCACATCGATCTCGGACGAGTGCACGCCCTCGGCATGCTCGTCGAGCTCCGCGCGGCCGGTGCGCCGCCCTACCTTGCTCACCTCCGGCACCTGGCCGATCAGGGTTTCCGCCAGCGCGCCCATCCGGTTCGCCTCACCGAGCGATGTACCGGGCATAAACGTCATGCCCATGACGAGCGAGCCTTCGTTAAAGGCGGGCAGAAAGACGCGCGGGAAAAACGGTACCGACGCCAGGGCCAGCAGCACGGCGACCAGCGCAATGGCCAGGATGGCGTTCATGCGCGGGAAGGACCAGGCAAGTACGCCAGTGTCCCACTGCTTGATGCGGCGCACGATTGGGCTGTCGTCGTGCTTTAGCCGCTTCATCCCCGGCAGCAGGTAATAGGCCAGCACCGGGGTGACCGTCATCGACACCAGCATCGAGGCCAGGATCGAGGCGATGTAGGCGATGCCCAGCGGCGCGAACAACCGGCCCTCGATACCGGGCAGCGCAAACAAGGGCACAAATACCAGCACTACGATCACGGTCGCGTAGACGATCCCCGAGCGCACCTCCACCGAGGCGCGCCAGATCACTTCCAGCACCGGCACGTCCGGCGCGCGCTGCTTCAGCCGGCGCACGATGTTTTCAACGTCGACCACGGCGTCGTCAACCAGCTCCCCAATGGCAATCGCCAGCCCGCCGAGCGTCATGACATTGATCGACTGATCCAACAGTTTGAAGGCCAGCGCGGTAACGGCCAGCGAAAGCGGAATGGCGACCAGCGAGATCAGGGTGGTCCTGGCACTGAGCAAAAACGCGAACAGGATGATCGCCACCAGGATCGCGCCGTCGCGCAAGGCTTCGACGACGTTGCCGATGGAATTGTCGATAAAGGTGGCCTGCCTGAACAGCACGACGGGTTGTGCAATGCCTGCAGGCAGTCCCTGCTTTAGTTCAGACAGCGCCGTTTCAATATCGCGCGTCAGGCGCACGGTGTCGCCGGCGGGCTGCTTTTGCACGCTTACAATCACCGCCGGTAGTCCGTTCAAGCCTGCATCGCCGCGCTTGAAAGCCGGCGCGAAGCGCACATTGGCAACCTGGGACAGCAGCAGCGGCGTGCCGTTGCGGTAGGCCAGCGGCAAACCTTGCAGATCTTCCAGGCGGTTGGTGCGCGCCAGGTTGCGGATCAGGTACTCGCGGCTGTTGAGGTCAATAAATCCGCCGGACGTGTTCGCCGCGAACGAGCGCAGCGCTTGCGTGAGCTGCTCGAGCGTCACGTCGTGCTGGGCCATGCGCGCCGGATCGGGTTCGACCCGCAGCTGGCGCACTTCGCCGCCGATGGGGATGACCTGCGAGATGCCGGGAATCGACAGCAGCCGCGGTCGCAGGACGAAGTCGGCATACTCGCGCGCTTTCATCGGGTCGGTTGCCTTGACGTCGATCGGCAGCGCGATCAGCATGATTTCGCCCATGATCGACGACACCGGCCCCATGGACGGTGATATCGTCGCCGGCAGCTGCTCCTTGACCAGCGCGATGCGCTCGGCCACCAGTTGGCGGTTGCGGTACACGTCGGTGCCCCACTCGAACTCCGCATACACAATCGACAGCCCCACGCCGGAGACCGAGCGCACCCGGGTCACGCCTGGCATGCCGTTCAACGCCGTTTCCACTGGAAAGGTAACGATCTGTTCGACTTCCTCGGGGGCCATGCCGCCCGCTTCGGTCAGCACGGTGACAACCGGCTTGTTCAGGTCGGGGAACACGTCAACCGGGGTACGGGTTGCCGTCATTGCCCCGAACAGCATCAGCAAGAATGCCCCCACCAGGACAAAGATCCGGTTGTGAAGACTAAATCGCACTATGGAATTGAACATGGCGCTACCGGATCTGGTTAATCAGGGAAGCGCCCAAGACCACAACCCGGTTTTCACCGCTCAGGCCCTTGGTCACGACCACGGTGGTGGCATTGATCGCGCTCGCTTCGACCGGCAGAGCGATGAATCGCTGCGCGCCGGACTTGATCCAGACGATGGTTTGGTTGGCAGGGTTGCGCGCCAGCGCCGCTGCGGGCAAAGCGACCCCGCGCACGCTCGCGCGCAAGCGTGCAATGACGGTGACGCTCTGGCCTACCGCCAGCGGCAGCGCCTTGCCCTTGGCGCGAAAGCTGATCGGCAAAGCGCCGTCGCGCAAGGTGCGACTGAGCCCGGCGAGCGTCAGTTCAACGCCCGGCAAGCCGGCCAGGTGGGCGCCCACGATACTGCCGGCGATCTGCGGATCCGTCACCTGGGCCTCGACCATCATGCGCTCTGGGTCGACAATCTCGAACAGCACATCGCGCGCCTCGACGATTTGCCCATTGAGGACGTTTGCGCTGGCGATGACGCCGCTGGCCGATGCGACGATTTCCTCGCGCCCGTTGACGGCGTTGGCAACAGCGCGCTCCCGGCCCACGGTGCCGGCAAGTTCTGCCCTTGCGGCGTCGATATCCTTGGCAGGGACGACTCCCTCCAGCGCCACCAGGCGTTTGACGCGCTGTTCGAGCAAGGTGCGCTGCGCGCGCGCCTCGGCCAACTGCGCCTGCTGGTTGCCCCGTTCAAAAGCTGGCGCCACGGGCCGCAGCACGAGCAGCACCTGGCCCTTGCGTACCGCAGTACCGGCCGTTGGAATGCCCGCCGCGCCGCCTTCAATGCGCCCGGCGAAAGGCGCTTGCACTCTGCCGCCCGCATTCGGATCGATGCTGGTGCGTCCGTTCAGTTCCACGGTCTGCGGCACATCGCTCTCTTGCACCATCAGCGTACGAATGGTCATGCGCCGCTGTGCCAGCTTGGGAACGTTGACGCTGCCGTCGGGCAGCCGGGCCAGGCCGGAGCCTGATGAAACAAGCTGGGCGTCGAGATGTTCGCCGTTGGGGCCGTGCGCCCCGGGTGAGGCCTGGGCAGGCAGCGCGGCGCACAGCATCGCCAGCGCCCCGATGAAACTGAGCGTATATTTTTTCATGATGTGACTTTCCGGGCGCGGCGGCGCAAGAAGAAAACCAGGGCGAACACTGCGCCAGCGGCCAGCGCCGCAAGCGCTGCCCAGGTCCAGTAAGACGTGTGCTGATGTTCGTGCATTGCGCTGGACGTCGCGCTGGATGTTCCGCTGGATGGCACTTCAAGAGTCCCTTCAAGCAGGTCGCTCTCTTCGCCCGCTACAAACGTGAACAGCAGCGCGTGCTTGCCCGGCTTGGATAATTCCTTGAGCAGCTTCTCATCGTCGATTGCATAGTCGCCCATGTCGGCATGAAATTTCGCGAGTGCTTTCAGGTCCTTGTATTGCACTTCCAGCGTCCCGTTCAACACCGGTTCGTTGGTCTCGTAGCGGTCGATCATGACGGACAGCTCGCCGCCCGACAGTTGGCCTGCGAGCTCGAACATTTCAGTAAAGGTTTCGACGCGCGGCACGCTGCCGGCAGGGCCGGTATTGGCCTGGCCGTCCAGATGCTCGCCGTTCGGGCCGTGGGCCCCGGGCGAGGCGAAAGCGCCCGACATCAGCGATAGCACAACAATCATGGATGCAAAAAGTTTCATGGCAATACTCCTGATGCCTGGTTAAATTCAGCGTGCGCCCTGCCCAGTGCAATTTCTTGTTGGCGGCGTGCCAGCCTGGCTTCATGGGCCAGCGCATGCGAACGCAGCATGTCGGCCAGGCCCCGTTCACCGAGCCGGAAAGCTTTTTCAATGAGCTGCTCGTGCTCGCGCATGGCGCTTACTCTGGCGCCGGCGGCAGCGAGCGCAGTACGGGCGTGCTCGATGCGGGCGCGGGCCAGGTCCAACTCGGCCAGAGCGAGCTGCTCGCTCTGCAGGGCTGCTGCGCCAGCCACAGCGAGTTGCGTCTGTGCCTGCGCCTCGACCGGTCGATTGCGACCTGCACTACCGAGGGGAAGCTGGAGGCGCAGGCCCACGGAGTGATCTGGCGCTGCCAATAACGGATCGCGTTCCTCGCGCAGCGACAGCGCGAGCGTGGGCGGCGCGCGGCGGCTGGCCTGGGCCAGACGAAGGGTCGCTTGTGCCAGGCTTTGGGTTGCCCGCGCAGCCAGCACGCGCGGGTTGCCGGTATCGCTGCCCGATGCCAGCGGCTCAGGCTCGAGTGGCAGCGCGCCGGTGGGGCCGGTCAAGATGCGCAGCTTGGCCAGGCTGGCGCTGGTATCGGCGCCGGCCTGTTCCACAGCGACGCGGGCGCCTTGCACTTCCTGTTCTGCCAGCAATGCGTCAAGTCGCGCCAGGTCGCCCGCGGCCACGCGGCGCTTGACCTCGTCGGCGAGCTTTTCGATATTGTGGAGCTGCCCTTCTTTTTCTTCCCGCAGCGCTTGCGCCGCTGCCGCGTCCCACAGGCGTGCTCTGACCTCACCGGCAATGTCCAGACGCACCTTGACCAGCTCGCTCTGCAGTTCAGCTGCCGAGTGCTGGGCCAGGCCCTGGCGGGCGCTGCGCTGTGCGGGCGTCCAGAAGGAGGCGGACATTGTCACTTCCGATTCACGGGCGCCGTCCTGGCCGCCCGAGCGGCCCGTGCGCTGCGACAGCTCCAGAATCGGCTGCCCGGCGACCCATGAACCTGACAAGGCGCGCGCGGCATCGACTTCCTCTTGGCGGGCAATTGCGCCGCGCAAGGAAGGCGAGCGTAGCCAGGCCTGCTCAACGAGCGCATGCAAAGTGGCGGACGCCTCGGGTGCGGCGCTAACGCCCAAGGAAAATACAAGAATTGCGCAGCACAATAGCGCGCGCAGTTGGTTGACGTGCATGATTACTCCACTGGTGACAGAAACATTCACAAGAGGTAAGCGCACGGGCGTAGCAACGCTACGCCGTCTGAACCGAGCTGGTGCGTTTATCCCCCGGTAGCGAGACCGGGGGCGAATGCCGGAGGACGTTGGGGATCGTCCAGGAAAGGATAGGGTATGTAGGAGGCCGGTTCAGGATAATCGGCCAACGAGAACAGGGACACGCTCAATACGCTGTGCAAGCGGTTTATCAAGAACAACTGCACAGGCGCCGAGTGTTCGCCCGCATGCGCGACCGACTCGTCCGAATCGTCGTAGTGGATCGCGCCGTCGCCGTCATGATGATGCAACTGTGCCATACGCGCCGCGTCATGGGCCAGCGTGGCCACTGTTGACGATCGCACGCCGGCCACTTGCGAAGCGAAGCTTTGCAAAGGCAGGCAGATGAGCAACAGTAGGCAAATGAGTCGGCGCACAAAAAAGGAAAGTATAAGTTGTCGGCGGATTATAGCAGGACAGCATCCGAACGCCTGTCCGTGCTGGCGGCCGGGCCCGCCTCTCGTGTCATGCCTGCGACCATCATTTTGCCGACCGGCGCAAGCGCAGCGCGTTGGTGATGACGGACACAGAACTGAGGCTCATTGCCAGCGCGGCAATCACGGGCGATAGCAATTGTCCCGTGAAAGGATAAAGAAGTCCGGCAGCAAGCGGAATACCCAGTGCATTGTAAATAAAGGCAAAGCCGAGGTTTTGGCGCATGTTGCGCACCGTCTCGATCGACAGGGAACGGGCGCGCGCGATCGCCAGCAAGTCCCCTTTTACCAGCGTCAGGTGGGCGCTGTTGATCGCCACATCGGTACCGGTTCCCATGGCAATGCCGACATCGGCTTTCGCCAGGGCCGGTGCGTCATTGATGCCGTCACCAGCCATGGCCACCACTTTCCCCTCGCCTTGCAAGCGTTCAACCAGCGCGAGCTTGTCGCGCGGCTTGACTTCGCCATACACCTCGGCAATACCAAGGCGCCGGGCGACAGCTTGCGCCGTCGTTGCGCCATCCCCGGTCGCCATAATCACCGACATGCCCGCTTCCCGCAGCGCGTTCAAGGCGGCCAGGCTGCTCCCCTTGATCGGATCGGAGACCGCGATGATGCCCACCAGTTGGCGATCGGCCGCCAGATACATGACGCTGGCGCCCTCTTCGCGCATTTCTTCCGCCTGTGCCGACAGCGCTTTCCATTCGACTTTTTCTTCGTCCATCAGGGCGGTATTGCCCAGTGTAATTTGTTGGCCCCCAAGCACGCCCCGTACGCCAATGCCACTGGACGACTCGAAACTGGTGGGCTTGTCAAGCACGAGCTTGCGCTTGAGCGCCTGGTCGACGATGGCCCGCGCCAGCGGGTGTTCGCTGCCCTGATCGATGCTTGCCGCCATGCGCAGCACATGGTCGTCCGTAAAGAGCGGCATGGCGACGACGCGCTCAAATACGGGCCGCCCTTCAGTGAGCGTGCCAGTCTTGTCGACAATGAGCGTATCGACCTTGCGCAAGAGCTCGATCGCGGCGGCATCGCGAAACAATATCCCCTGCGTTGCCGCCCTGCCGGTTGCCGCCATGATGGACATGGGCGTTGCCAAACCCAGCGCGCACGGACAGGCAATGATCAGGACCGCCACGGCATTGACGAAGCCGTACACCCAGCTCGGCGCGGGACCAAAAACGCCCCAGGCAAGCAGGGTGAGGACGGCGATGGCCAGCACCACCGTCACAAAATAGCCCGCCACTACGTCAGCCAGCCGCTGCATCGGCGCACGCGAGCGCTGCGCCTGCGAGACCATCTGCACGATCTGGGACAGCATGGTCTGGGCGCCCACCTTGTCCGCATGGACGATGAGACTGCCGCTGGTATTGAGTGTCGCGCCGATGACCTTGTCCCCGGCGCGCTTTGTCACCGGCATCGGTTCCCCGGTGAGCATTGATTCGTCCACCGCGCTCTCGCCCTCGGCCACGGTGCCGTCCACCGGCACTTTCTCGCCGGGCCGCACGCGCAGCGCGTCGCCAATGTGGATATGGGTCAGCGGCACGTCTTCTTCGGTGCCGTCCGGCCGGATTTTGCGCGCGGTCTTGGGCGCCAATCCCAGCAGCGACTTGATGGCGGCCGAGGTTTGCGAGCGGGCGCGCAGTTCCAGAATCTGTCCCAGCAGCGTCAGTGAAACAATCACCGCCGCTGCCTCGTAATAGACGCCGACGCGCCCCGCGTGCGTGGCAAAACTCGGCGGGAACAGGTCCGGGGCCAAGGTGGCGACGATGCTATAGCCGTACGCCGCCCCCACGCCGGAACCGATCAAGGTCCACATGTTGGGGCTGCGATGCCGTATCGATTGCGCAAAGCGCGCGAAAAACGGCCAGCCGGCCCACAAGACGACGGGCGTACTGAGCCCCAGCTCAAGCCAGTTTTGATGCGGAAGACCGGCTGGAAACAGCATGTGACCAAACATCGCCAGCGCAAAGACGGCCACGGACAGGGGCAAGGTCCACCAGAAACGCTGGCGAAAATCGCGCAACTCCGGGTTTTCCTCTTCGTCGAGCGACGGCATCAACGGTTCCAGTCCCATGCCGCAGATCGGGCAACTGCCGGGCGCCGGCTGGCGGATTTCCGGATGCATCGGGCAGGTAAAGATGGCGCCCGGCGCGACCGGTTCAGCAGTCACGGCGCCCTCGGGATCGAGGTAGGTAGCGGGGTTGACGCGAAACTTGTCGCGGCACCCCGTGCTGCAAAAATAGTAGTCGCGCCCCTGGTGCAGGACGTGCTTGTCCGGATTGACGGAAACCGTCATGCCGCATACCGGGTCACGCAGATTGTGCGTGCTCCCCGCTTGCGGCGCCAGATGGTGATCGTGTTCCCGGCTCGATGTGGGATCCATGCGTTCTCCTGGCGATGTTGCGCGGGAGCCGATTGCTGCCGCGTTGTCGAAACCGCTGGTTTTGTTTCTGGCCAGAAAAAAATGGCAAGCGCGGCACAGGCGGCACGGACTTTGCCAAGGTCATGGCCAAGGCCAAGGCCAAGGCTATCTTAGCTCACCTTGGATTTAGCCGGCGATCCGCAGCGGCACTGGCGTGCGACGGGGCTGGCTTGCTCTGCCCGCCATCCGGGTGCGCGCGACAGCCGCCACCGGCCCGAATTTGAACAGGCTCACGGCGTCCTCCAGTCCCACCGCTTCAAGCGCCAGGCTGGCCGTTGCTGCCGCGCCTTGTTCGACCATTGCCGCGTTCTGCTGGGTCACCTGGTCCATGTGCGCGATAGCGGCATTGACCTGGTCCACGCCGATGCTTTGCTCATGCGAGGCAGTGGCAATGTCCTGCATGATGGCCGTGACCTGCTGGACGGACGCCACCACCTGCTCCATGGTGGTGCCGGCCCGCTTGACTTGCACCATGCCGATGTCCACTTTACCGACCGACACATCGATCAGGTTTTTGATATCCTTGGCAGCGGTGGCGCTGCGCTGGGCCAGGCTGCGTACCTCGGCCGCAACCACGGCAAAGCCGCGCCCCTGCTCGCCGGCGCGGGCCGCTTCCACCGCCGCATTCAAGGCCAAAATGTTGGTCTGGAACGCGATGCTTTCGATCAAGCCGATGATATCGACAATCTTCCTGGACGAGGTATTGATCGCGTCCATGGTGTGAATCACATCGGCGACAATCGCCCCGCCCTGCACCGCCACGCTGGATGCGGCCACGGCGAGCACGTTGGCCTGGGCCGAACTGTCCGCGTTTTGCTTGACGGTGGCGGCGAACTGTTCGACGCTTGACGCAGTCTCCTCCAGGCTGGCCGCCTGCGCTTCGGTGCGTCCGGACAGCTCGACGTTGTCGGCGGCGATGCTGCGCGTGGCCACCCCCATGGTCGCCACGTTGGTGCGCACGTCGCGGATGGTGGCGATCAGATTGCTGTTCATTTGCTGCAAGGCGCGCTGCAGCTGTCCCATTTCATCCGTAGAACGTGTGTCGAATGAACACGACAGGTCGCCCGCCGCGATCGCGCGGGCGCCGGCCAGCGAACGGACCAGGGGCCGCAGTACGTCAAGTCGCAACATATTCCACAAGAGCACGTTGATGATCAAACCGGCAAAGGTGGCGCCAACCACGGCATAGCTCATCAGGTTCAACGGCCCGGTCTGGCCTGCCAGCATGACCACGCACGCGCCGCCTTGCAGCACATTGACGACGCTGGTGGCGAGCCAGATGCGCGTGCGCAGGGAAACATTGCGCAGGCGCGCCCACAGCCCGGCCGCGCCGCTGCGCTCCACCGCGCCATGGTGCACTCTTAAACGCTGCGGATTGCCGTCGGAGATACTGCGGTAAGCCCGCTCGGCCGCCTCGACTTCGGCGCGTTCGGGCCGTACCCGTACCGACAGGTAGCCGGTGGGCCGGCCGCCTTCGCTGACCGGCGTGACGTTCGCCCGCACCCAGTAATGGTCGCCATTCTTGCAGCGGTTCTTCACCAGGCCGGTCCACGGCAAACCCGCCTCGAGCGAGGCCCACAGGTCCGCAAAGGCTGCAGGCGGCATGTCGGGGTGGCGCAAAATATTTTGCGGCGCACCAATCAGTTCCTCCGCGCTATAACCGCTGATGGCAACGAAATAGGGATTGGTGTAAGTGATGATTCCTCGCAGGTCCGTCTTGGAAACGATCGCCTGCTCTGGCGCGACCTCGATCTCCTGACCGGTAACGGGTCCATTGTTGCGCATGGCGATACTCCTTGATGCAATCAGTTCGGTGGGAATTTTTCGGGCCGGACAGGGCCAGGCAGGCCCTGCCCTGTGAGGGACCGTCAACATTGAGGAATAAGCGGTGCGTCGGCCTTTACGGCCTCGACGGTGACGTGCGCGTGCGCGGTCGGTTGCACGTGACCCAGCTGCCGGGGGAAAAGTTTCACCACTTCGTCATTTCAACAATGTGGCTCAAGCTTACTGATCGGTATCAAGATCTGGATTGATGCAGATCAAAAAATGCCGTATTGCAACAAATTACTGTTATTCAGGCAACAGCGATGTCTGGTCTTCGGCGAATTGCCCCATGCAGATAGCGTTCTTGACGATCAGGTTCAAATTTTCCAACGTGTTGCGGGCGTTCCCATCGAGTGCAAGCGAACAATGGCTGATTTCGCCTGACGAGTCCATGAATACTATTTTTATGTGTGGTGTTTGCAGGAGCGAACCCACGACCTCCATCCCAAGCAGATCAGCATGGGCAATCGTGAGGCTGCCGGAATTGGCCAGCGCATCCATGTCCAGACTTTCTGTCGCGTTCGCCGATGCAATGGACGACCTTTGCGCGTTGAGTTCTTTTATCAACGACGAGCCCGATGAAAGAAAATGGAAACCGTCTGATGAAATGGCAATTTTGCCGGCAAGGGAGCCTTTAGGCGTCCATCCGATTGTTTCACGTGGCCAGCAGCGCACGCCGGCGATGGAATAACTGGCAGCCGGTGCCGCAGGCGGATCGCCCGGGCCCCCGTCCGATGACATTATTTCCAGCAAGGCATCAGTTACCCAGTGTTCAATGGTGGCGCTCACGGCCATTTTCTTGCGCAGCAAATGAGTTTTTCCAAGGGAATCTATGTAGACAGCCCGAACATCTTCCACGCACGCCGGCATGCGCGCGCGCATGCCGGCTGGTAAAAAAGGCAGCAGTTTGGCGTAGGCTGCGTCGCGATCATCGCAGCCGCACACTATCAGTGCCGTCCTGGAAAATTGCCTCTGGTCCCTGATGTTTTCAAGCTCCCAGACCAGGCCCGGGGTCATCTCACCCACGCGGACGATGATGAGATGCGCCTTCATAATCAAGGCGCGCACCCTGTCCTGCCAATGCTCGCTGTCCGGCACGTAGTATCTGTAAGCGCCAAGCTGACTTGCCCCATCGCTGCCCGGTCTGCCTACCGCGACAACGGGCGCCAGGACGCTTAATTTCGCCACCAGCGACACTTCCTCCGTTTCGGACGGCATGCTCAACGCGCCGAGAAGGTGGCGATTCAGGGCGCCGTCGCTTGGCCTGACGGCATCGAGGTCAAATGATCTGAGATACAGGGAAAATTTTTCGCCGGTGCGGTGCAGCACGGCCTGCGCCGGCGTTGCGGCCAAGGCAGAAGCGCGATCTGACGCTTGCCGTGCGCGCCGCAGCAACAGCGGCGCCACGCCAAAGGACAATATCAGCGCGCCGATGACGGCGACCGATTCATACGCATGCGGCAACAGGCGCGCGAATTTCGAGGCCAGGTAGACCAGTCCCGCCAACACCGCGTACAGGTACCACTTCATGTCATTTTCCTTGCGGGTTGGCGCTGCCGTCGATGTGGCATGCGGCCAAGTCATCGAAAGGGCATTCTGGACGATGCGTGTACAGCTTGGCCAGCACGGCCCAGAACGCGGGCGATATGGCCGGTCCCTCACCAAATCCATCGAAATGGCGCTCCAGTCCCAGCGCATGGCCAAATTCGTGGATGACTGTTTCTACGTTCACTTTGCAGTTGCATGGACCTGTCTCATGCTCGGCGTGACCGATGTTGATCCATACGGGCGCACTCATCACGCCACTGCTATCGCAGATGATCAATTCCCCTGAACCGGCGCGATCGGACACGTTGGCGGCGTACTCCTGATACGTTTTTCCCTTCGACGGCTCGGAAGCTGTATCAAATGCGACCCGGATATCGCCAGCGCCGCGATCAACCCGGCCAAGCAAACAAAAGCCCAGCGTACGATTGGTGGTGCTGATCGCATCGTCGACCAGCGGACTATATCGCATCCCGGTGGGAGAGCTTGGCGCGAGAATGCGCACCTTGATCATGCCTTCCGGCCATCGGGTCGTGCGCCTTTCCTTGCTAACGTGTTCCATATTGCTGGCTATCAGCAGTCGCACGATCTCGTCGTCGCACAGGGGAGGTTTGCGCATCGCTTATCTATCGGTGGTGGAAACAGCCGATGTTATCCGGACTGCAACCCGCTGTCTATCGACAGCGGGTAAGACACTTGTCCGAGTGCGCCGGCTCAGGCCGGCTCGACCACCGCCGGCGCATAGGCGCGCCAGTTGTTGCGCCCGGCCTGCTTGGCCTGGTACATGGCTTCGTCGGCGCGCTTGAGCAAGGTTTGCGCATCGAGTCCATGCTCCGGATAGATGGCCACGCCGATACTGCCGCTGACGGAAAACGGTTGGCCGCCCAGCTCCAGCGTGGCGCAGATATTGTCCAGGATGCGCTGCAGCACCGTGGCCACCACCTGCGGATCGATGCCTTCGGACAGCACCACGGCAAATTCATCGCCGCCCAGCCGGGCCACGGTATCGGTGTCGCGCACCGAGCCGAGCAGCCGCTGGGCGACGGCGAGCAGCAATTGGTCGCCGGTCGCATGGCCGAAGGTGTCGTTGACGTACTTGAACCGGTCCAGGTCGATATAGCAGACGGCCATCTGGTGCTTGTGGCGCGCCGCATGGTTGACGGCCATGTTGAGCCGGTCGGCCAGCATGGTGCGGTTGGCCAGTCCCGTCAGCGCGTCATGCTGGGCCTGGTAAATGAGCTGCTCTTCGGCCGACTTGCGCCCTGAAATATCCTCGAGCACCCACACCGTCCCCTTTTTGATGTCATGCGGGTCGAGGGCCTTGCCAAAGCACGCGGCCCAGAACAGGCTGCCGTCGTGCCGCGCCAGCTCCAGGTCGACCGTGAACGACTGGCCGGCCGCCAGCGCGATATCGACCGCGGTGCCTACTTCGCGCGCCACCGCTTCGCTCGGGTGGCCCGGCAAGACCGGCCGGCCGACCACCTGCACCATCTGGTAGCCCAAGATCTCGGCGTACTGCTCATTGCAGCGCACGGTGTGCCGGTCCTTGATCAGCGCAATGCCGACGATGACGTTGGCAAACACGACTTCCAGCTCTGAAATGAGGAGCGCGTTTTCCTGCTCGGCCCGGGTGCGTACGCCGATCTCGACGCGCAATTCCTGGGCGCGCTCGTCGGCCACCCGGATCAGCAGCATGATGAGCCCGAGCAGCAAGGCGACCAACAGCCCGGTGCCCAGCACGGTCCACGGCAGCCAGGACGACTGCTCCGCCACGAACGCGGGCGTGGGCCACATGCGCACCTGCCAGCGCACGTCATGAAACGGCAGCACGCCTTCATGCACCAGGCCCGCATCGGGCAGCAACTCGTCGCGCAGGCCAAACAGCTTGCGCTCGCCGTCCGACACCTGGATCGCATACCCGTTGGCGAACTCGCTCTGGCTCACGGCGCGCGCGATCATCGGCTGCACCTGGAATGCGCCGACAATAAACCCATCAAGGCGCGGCCCGTCAAACAAAGGCTGGATCGCCATGAAGCCGTCGCCGCCCTGGGCCAGCGCAATGACGTGGGTCACGCTCAGGGTGCGCTTGACGCGCGCCACTTCCAGCGCGGCCAGGCCATTGAGTTCGGCGCCCAGGTCGATGTCGCGCGCACCCTCATTGCCTTCCAGCGGCACCACCCAGCGCACGATGCGCTCCGGGTCGACCCACTGGACGGCGCGAAAGTAACCCGGCGCCTCCTGCAGCGCGGCCGCATCGGCCTCCCATTCGGCGCGCGGCGTGGCGCCGCGAAACTCCCAGCGGCGCTGCATCTGGCCCAGCGCGGCGATGCGCGAGGCGACCGGCGCGCTCACGCGCGAAATGAATTTCACCATCTCGTCCTTGCCGGTCCGCTGCAACTGCGCGCGTTCCGCGTCGAGCAGACTGAGCCACATACCGCAGGTCATGGCGCTCATGACGCCGGCAACCATCAGCGGGCGCCACAGGCGGCGCAGCATGCGGTGCGCCTGCCAGCGGCTGGCGCTGTGGAGCAGCAAGGCACAGGCCAGGGGACTGAACGCGAGCGCCGTGGGCAAGGCCATCTGCGTGAAACCGAACCACTCGTAAGCCATCGTGACGTTGGCCGCGTAGCCGGCAACGGCCAACACTGCCACGCCGCCGCACAGCAAGCCGGCCAGCCCCGCCACGGTCGCGGCAAGCGCGTTGCGCGCGGCCAGGCAGACCAGCGCGAGCCCGGTCAAGACCAGGCACAATGCCGCGTTGGGCGCCATGCGCCCGGGGGTGGAAGTGTGGCCGGTCAGATACGGGTCGAGAAACAGCGTGTCGACGCCGAGCGAGAGGCCGAAACCGTATTGCGCCAGCGTCAGCGTGCCCAGCAGTATGCCGAGCGCGCCGCACAGCACGGCGCTGCGGCGCGCGCCGGCCGTCAACGCCAGCAAGCCCACGGCGCTGGCGAGCAGGCCAAGGGCGGCGTTGAACTGGATCGGCGCGTACTCGGCGCGCCACTGGATCAGGCGCACCAGGTGCCAGTGCCAGGCCAGCAACATGGTCAGGGCGAAGCCAATGACCAGCACGGCAACGCCGATGGCAGCCAAGTAGGCTGGCCGGCTCAGCTGCGGTGTGCCTTGGGGCGCGCTTACCATGTGCGCTCGGTGTGCATGGCGTTCAGTGTCGCCTCGAGCGCCTTGACGCTGGACGCCGGGTCTTTGCCGTCGGCCAGTACGCCGGACACGGTCTTCCACACTTCGGAACTGACCTGCTCATACTTGCGCCCGGTAACGCTGGAGGGGCGCGGAGTTGCGCTGGCGGCGGCCGCGCGCAAGGTTTCCTGGTAAGGGTTCATGGCGACCAATTGCGCATCCTGGTACAGACTGCCGATCGTCGGACTCACCCCAAGCACGACGGCGCGCCGCTTTTGCTCCTGGCGGCCGGTCAGGAACATCACCAGGTCGATGGCCAGGTCGGGATTGCGCGAAAACTTCGATACGGCCAATTGGTGGCCGCCCAGCGTGGTGCCGGCCGCGCCGTTAGGCCCGCGCGGCAAGACGGCGATGCCGACCTTGTTGTGCACCGGGCTGTCCGGCGCGTTGACCACGGACCAGACGTATGGCCAGTTGCGCAGGAACACCGCGTCGCCGCTCTGGAACATGGCGCGCGACTCTTCCTCGCGCGCGCTCAGCACCGACACCGGAGAAATATCGCCGATCCAGCTTTTTGCCATGCGCAAGGCGGCGATCGATGCCGGGTTGTCGACCGTAACGGCGCCCGACGTTTCAACGATCGAACCGCCGCCAAAACTGACGATCCACTCGAGCGCATCGCAGGTGAGCCCTTCGTACGGCCGGCCTTGCCACACATAACCCCACATCCCCCGCCGGCCGCTGCTGCGCTCGGCTTTCTGAATCGTGCGCGCGGTAGCGGTCAGCTCGGCCCAGGTGGCCGGGACGCTCAGTTTGTATTTATCCAGTAAGTCTTTGCGGTAATAGAGCAGCCCCGCATCGGTGAACCATGGCATGGCGATCAGCCGGCCACCGACGGTATTGCTCTTGACGATGGCGGGAAAGTGTTCCTTGATCGTGGGCGCGGCCGGTTTGCTCAGGTCAACCAGCGAGTCGGCCAGAATGCCGGGCCAGACGATATCGATGGTCAAGACATCGACCAGGGGCGACTTCACGTCCAGCAACTGCCGGTACAAAGTGAGGCGCTCCGAGGATGACGGCGGCAAGAGCAGCATCTTGACCGTATGGCCACTCTTGCGCTCCCACTCCCGCACGCCCTCCTCGCACACCCTGGCCCCGTGGCCGATGGAATCGCACGCCATGGTCAGGGTTGCGGCGCGCACCGGGGCAACAGGGACGCCGGCAAGCAGTGCACTCATCACTATACAAGTGAACTGCAAAATCTTGCTCATGGCAGTTCCTTCACTCGGGGCGCCAGGCCAGCGTGGCACAGAAGGGTCATCAAATTCAAGCTGGTCATCAGACAACGTTACGGATGGAATCAAAATACATACTACCGTAAAACACTGTTGCCCAAAATTAATTTAAATTCGTCCACGAGCGTGTTTGCACTGCAACATGACATTTGCAATGTTGTTAACCTGACAAATTTCATCTGTTTAACAAAATACCAATCATCTAAAATTCACATCGGAAATTACTGTAGCTGCAACAGATTCGGGCCGCAGCAAGACCATGCCGCGAACAATGCTCGCGCGCCTGGCCGCATCAGTGCCGGCTGATCGCACGCGCGGCTGGATACCCCGCAATGGAGCGGGACGCCAAGAAACCGGATGCCTCGTGGCCGCGCGCCTTGGCGGTGTGCAGCGTGGCCAGCAATGTCGCTGGAAAGGTCACGTACAGCGCAGCCCGCTTCAGATTAGCACGTCGTCCCGCAATGTCGCGCACGCGACGTACGGGTGGGGGCGGACGCTGGTCCTGCTGATGCGCAGTTACAGATATTTAAATTGGCGTCATCTCGCTTCCGGGGTGCCGCGCGTTGTTTTTGATCCCCCATGCGATGCATTGGCCGGCCGGTTGTTCCGGCTGTCAGGCAAAAAAATTCTCGAAGCGAGCTAAAAAATGAATGTCACGTCAAGCAAAGTAGCGCTAGCCAACAATGAACCCATCGCCATCGTTGGCATGGGCTGCCGTTTCCCGGGTGGATCTTCCGACCCGGAAAAATTCTGGAACAATCTTCTCGAAGGAAAAGATTGCATCGTCGATGTGCCGGCCGAGCGCTGGGACAGCAAGCGCTTCTACGACACCAACCGCGACATGCCGGGCAAGGTGTATGTCAAGTCGGGCGGCTTCCTGCAGGAACGCATCGATGAATTCGACGCCCTGTTTTTCGGCATTTCCCCGCGCGAAGCGGCCTCGCTCGACCCGCAGCAAAGGATGCTGCTCGAAGTGAGCTGGGAAGCGCTGGAAGACGCCGGCATCGATCCCGATTCCCTGGCCGGCAGCGACACCGGCGTCTACGTCGGCGGCTTCATGCTCGACAACAAACTGACCCAACTGAGCCCGCTCAACCGCCATTCGATCGCCAGCAACACGGCGGTGGGCATGACGCTCACGCTGCTGGCCAACCGCCTGTCCTATGTCTACGACATGAAAGGCCCGAGCATGAGCATCGACACGGCCTGCTCGTCGTCGATGGTGGCCCTGGACCAGGCCTGCCGCGCCATCTGGAGCGGCGACAGCGCGCTGGCCCTGGTCGGCGGCGTGAATATCATGCACCGTCCGGAAATTTTCATCGCCATGTGCAAGGGTGGCTTCCTCTCGCCGGACGGGCGCTCGAAAGCCTTCGACGAGCGCGCCGACGGCTACGGCCGCGGCGAAGGCGCCGGCATCGTGGTGCTCAAGCCGCTCTCGGCTGCCGAGCGCGACAACGACCAGATCTACGCCGTGGTGCGCGCCACCGGCTGCAACCAGGATGGCCGCACCGACGGCATCACCGTGCCCAATCCGGACTCCCAGCAAGCGCTGATCCGCAAGGTCGCCGCGCAAGCGAACGTGGCGCTGCACGAGATTGCCTATTTTGAGGCGCACGGCACCGGCACCTCGATTGGCGACCCGATCGAAATGAGCGCCATCGGCGGCACCATCGGCCAGCAACGCCGGCCCGACGACAAATGCATCGTCGGTTCGGTCAAGGGCAATATCGGCCACCTGGAAGCCGCTTCCGGTATCGCCGCCGTCATCAAGAGCGCGCTGTGCCTCAAATACCGGCAAGTGCCGCCCCAGGCCAACCTGGTCAACCTGAACCCGAAAATCCCGTTCGAGGCGCTCAACATCCATATTCCGCGCCAGGTCGAGCCGCTCGCCCCCGGTTCCCAGCCCATTTATTCGGGCATCAATTCCTTCGGTTACGGCGGCACCAATGCCTGCGCGATCCTGGAAAGCCATGGCGGCGCCGCCCCGCGCGTTCTGCCGGGCGAAGACAAAGAGCTGGTCAGGGCCGCCAAACAGCATGTGGTGGCCCTGTCCGCCAAAAGCCGCCCGGCCCTGCAGGCGCTGGCCGCCAGCTATCTGCCGGTCACAGCAAATCCATCCCTGTCGCTGGCCGACCTGAGCTACTCGTGCGGCGCCCGGCGCGCCCACCTGACGCACCGCCTGGTCATCAATGGCGCCGACCTGGCGCAAGTGCGCACCCGGCTGGCCCATTTTGTCGAGCAACAGCAGGAAGGCAGCGGCGTGCTGTCCTCGCAAGTGAACGATCCGCGCAACAAGCTCGCGTTTGTCTTTACCGGTATGGGTCCGCAATGGTGGGGCATGGGCCGCGAATTGATGCAGACCGAGCCGGTGTTCCTGGCGATGGTCGAGCGTTGCGACGCGCTGTTCCAGACCATCGCGGGCTGGTCCATCATCGACGAACTGCGCAAACCTGAAGCGACCTCGATCATCGGCGAAACCCAGGTCGCGCAGCCGGCCAACTTTGTCTTGCAGGTGGCGCTGGTGGAACTGTGGAAGTCGTGGGGGGTCACCCCGGCCGCCGTAATCGGTCACAGCGTGGGCGAAGTGACCACCTCTTACGTGGCAGGCATTTTGCCGCTCGAACAGGCACTGCTGGTCAGCTATCACCGCAGCCGGATCCAGAAAAAGGCGGCGCACCAGGGCGCCATGCTGGCGGTCAGCCTGACCGAAGCGGATGCCGTCGCCGTTGTCGCCCGTCACGACGGCAAGGTGTCGATTGCGGCGATCAACGCGCCGACCTCGATCACGCTGGCCGGCGACGAGACGGCGCTGGCCAGCATCGCGGCCGACCTGACCGAGCGCGGCGTGTTTAACCGCCTGCTGCAAGTCGAAGTGGCGTATCACAGCCCGACCATGGATCCGCTGCTGGACGAAATTCGCAGCAGCCTGGCGCCGCTCACGCCATTCCTACCGGCCATGACGACTTACTCCACCGCTACCGGCAAGCAAGTGACCGGCGTTGCCTTCGACGCCGAATACTGGTGCAAGAACGTGCGCGATCCGGTGTACTTTTACCGCGCGCTGGAAAACATGATCGATGCCGGCTTTACCGATTTCCTGGAAATCGGCCCCCACCCGGTGCTGTCGGCCTCGATCAAGGAATGCTTCGACAAGAAAAAGGTCGACGGCTTCACGGCAGCGTCGCTCAACCGCAAGGTGGCCGAACAGGACGCCATCAAGCATTGCCTGGCACAATTGTATGCACGCGGCTATGCGCTCGACTGGACCGCCGTGGCGGCCGAGCACTTTGTTCCGGGCGCACAAGCGCCTGTGGACGCCGGGGATTTCGTGCGCCAGGCGCCGCAATTTGTGCGCCTGCCCAACTATCCGTGGCAGCGTGAACGCTATTGGAACGATTCCGAACTGGCTGCTGCCGACCGCGTCGGCCAGCCGATCGCGCTGGCCATGCTGGGCGCGCGCCAGGATGGCCCGGCGCCGGCCTGGATCAGCCAGCTCAACCGCAATTATTTCGACTACCTGCCGGACCACCGCGTGGAAGGCCTGGTCGTGCTGGCCGGCGCTTCCTACGTGGAAGCGGCGCTGGCCGCCAGCAAAACCCTCACCGGTTCCGACGCTTGCCTGATCAGTGGCCTGACGCTGCACAGCGCCCTGGTGCTCGACGCTGACTTTGAAACCGAACTGCAGACCGCCTGCGGCGAAAACGGCCGCTTTGCCATTCACAGTTTCCCGGCCCACGACCGCAAGCAAAGCGTGCTGCACGCCAGCGGCAGCATCGCCCCGCTGACGCTGCGCCACCAGGATACGGTTGACCTGAGCCCGATCAAGCAGCGTTGCCACCGGTTGCTGCCGGCCGCTGAAGTGTATGCCGAACTGACCGCGCGCGGCCTGCAGTACGGCCCCTACTTCCAGGGCATTGAACAACTGTGGCGCCAGGACGGGGAAGTGCTGGCCCGCATCGTGGGGCACGCGGGCTTGGCCGCGCAGGTGGACCAGTTCCAGCTGCACCCGACCTTGCTCGACGCCTGTTTCCAGGCGCTCATTTCGGCCCTGCCGGCCGCCGGCGCGCATGTCAAACAAGTGTATGTGCCAGTTGAAATCGAGCAATTGCGCCAGTACGGGCGCCTCGGCAGCAGCTTCCATTGCCACGGCGTGCTGCACGCCATCGGCGACAAGGAAATCCTGGGCGACCTGACCTTGATGGACGATGACGGCAACGTGATGGTGGAAATTAAGAATTTGCGCTGCCAGTCGCTGCGCGCTGAAGGCAAGAACAAGATCGCCAACCTGGACCATTGGACCTACCAGAGCGTCTGGCGCGAGGCGCCATTGGGCGACACGCCAGCCGCAGCCACGCCAACGCGCACCGTGCTGTTTTTGAACTCGGACCAGGAAAGCGACTGCCTGCTGGCAGCGTTCGTCGAACAACATGGCGACCTGGTCAGTACGGTGTACCAGAACGACAGTTACCAGGAATACGGCGACAACGCCATTGGCATCAACCCGGACCAGCCGCAGCATGTCGAACGCCTGTTCGCCGAACTGGCGGCCGAGCCAGCCCGTGAAAACATGCAACTGGTCTTTGGCTGGGGCATGCAGCAAGCCAGCGTTGATCTGGCCGGCCTGGGCGCCACCAAGGCGCTGCTCACGCTCGTCAAGCACGCCGACGCGCTCAGCGCCAAGCGCGCCACCCGCCTGTTCGTACTGACCCGGCAAGCGGCCAAAGTGCTCGCCGCCGACAAGGTCGATGGCGTCCAGCAAAGTTCGCTGACGGGCCTGGGCCGGGTTGCCGCCGTTGAATTGCCGGCGCTGGCCTGCACCTTGATCGACCTCGATGCCATCTCGTGCCAGCAAGCCGACGCCGTGGTGCGCGAATGCCGCCAGGAGGGCACGGAACAGGAACTGGCCTTGCGCGGCGAACTGCGCTACGTGCAGCGGCTGGTGAATCAGTCACTGGCCGAGACCTATCAGCCGCAGACGCACATTCAGGCCGAAGCGGCGAGCGCTTTCGAGCTGGCCCAGCAAGGCGAGGCCGCCGAGCGCCCTTGCCAGTTCCAGGCAACCGAGCGCAGCGCGCCGGAAGCGAACGAGATTGAATGCGAGATCGACAGTTGCCTGCTGGACGGCGACACGTTGCCGCTGCTCGGCCAGCGCGAAGTGTGCGCCCGCGTCACCGCCATCGGCAAAGAGGTCACCCGCTACCAGGTGGGCGACTCGCTGATGCTGAAATACCACGGCCGCCTGGCGCGCTTTGTGTGCCTCGATACCGACCAGTTCCTGGCGCTGCGTCTGCCCCAGCAGTGGGATGCGCGCACGGCCGCGCCAGCCATAACCGCATTTGCCGCCGCCTACAGCGCATTGATCGAATTCGCCAATATCCAGGTGCAACAGCGCGTGCTGATCCTGGGCGCCGACACGGCTCCCGGACAAGCGGCGCATCGCCTGGCCCGCCAGCGCGGCTGCGCGCTGACCCTGGTGTGTGCCAAGGGACACAGCGAAGACAGCCTGCTGGCGCCAGCCGGGCCGGTATTCAACCTCGATTCGCCCGCTTTGTCAGTACAGCTCAAGGCAGTGTGCATGGGCGCCGGCTTCGACGTCGTCTTCAATGCCGCCGGCAAGGTCGACTGCCTGGTCATCGACCAGCTGCTGGCCGCCGGCGGCAAGTATGTCCACCTGTGCACGGACGCCGCCAGCGTTGCCGCGCCGGTGGGGCCGAACAAGATGGCCATGTCGATTCTGGGCGACACGCTGCTCGACGGCGACCTGGCGCGCGCCCGTGCCCTGCTGGCAAAAGTGGCCCTGCTGCTGGCCGATCCCGGTTTGCGCGCCATCGATGGCAAACCGGTGCCGCTGGCCGCCTTCCCGGCCCGTCAGTTCGAGCGCAGCGCGCGCCCGCTGATGTTGTCGTTCCACGCCGCCGGCGCCCTGCCTCTGGTCAACAAGGAAAGTGCCAGCGTGCGCATCAAGCCTGACGCCAGCTACCTCATTACGGGCGGCTTTGGCGGCTTTGGCTTGAGCATGGCCGTGTGGCTCGCTTCGCAAGGGGCCGAAAACCTGGTGCTGGTGGGACGCAGTGGTGCGGCTAGCGCGCAGGCCAAGCAAGCGCTGACCGAACTGGCCGTGCTTGGCGTGCACGTGAAATCGGTCGCCGCCGATGTTGGCGACGCCGCCCAGCTGGCCGGCATGTTTGCCGACATCGCCGCCACGATGCCGCCGCTCAAGGGCATTTTCCATGCCGCAGGCGTGCTCGACGATCAAAACCTGCTCGATATCGACAACGCCAGCCTGGACAAGGTCATGCGGCCCAAGGCGCTGGGCGCCTGGCACCTGCACCAATTGTCGCTGCCGCTGGCGCTCGATTGCTTCGTGCTGTATTCGTCGATTTCTTCGCTGATCGGCAACCGCAACCAGGGCAATTACGTGGCCGCCAATACCTTCCTCGATGCGCTGGCGCACCATCGTCACGCGCTGGGCATGGCGGCAACGTCAGTCAACTGGGGTGCGCTGGCCGAAGTGGGCATGGCTGCCAGCAATACCAGCGTGCTGCAGCATTTGGCGCACATGGGCATTCATTCCTTTACACCGGAGCAAGCGCTCGAAGCGCTGTCGGCGGTGCTGCGCTCGCCCGTGGCGCAGGTCGGTGTGTTCGATGTCGACTGGCAGCTGTGGCGCCAGTACGAGCCGGCAAGTAGCGCGGCGCGGTATGCCGAATTGCTGGCCGGCGACGGCACCGAGGGCGATGGCGAACAAGCCAGCTGGCCTGAACTGCTGCAAAAACTGGGCGAACAGGGCACCTGCGAAGCGGTGGCCGCCCAGTTCAAGCTGCAGATTGCCGCCACGCTCAAGCTGCCGCTGGAAATGATTGACCAGAGCACCCCGATCAGCAAGTTCGGCCTCGATTCCCTGATGGCAATGGACTTGCAGATGAAGGTGCGCGGCGAATTCAAGGTCGAAATTTCGATCCTGGAGCTGATGAAGGGCAACAGCATCGACAAGATCGCCGCCAGCATCACGCACAAGCTGGCCACCCTGCAGCCGCAGCAAGAAGCGCTGGCGCCGGTGGCAGTGGAAACCTCCGACGTGGGAATGTTAGAGGCGAGCGCGCTGATCGACCAGCTCAACAACCTGGACACGCTCTCGGAAGAAGAGCTCGACAAGCTGCTTAACAGTGCACTGGCCGTGAGCGAATAAGACCGTCACACCGACCGAAAAAAATGGAAGTCTGAGGAAAATACGTGGAACACTTAAGCGAGATCACTTCGGAAGTTGCGAAGGAAAACAAAAAAAAGCTGCTGGCGGAGTTATTGCAGCGCAAGTTGAACGGCCTGAAGAAAAGCGCCCCCATGTCCAAGGGCCAGGAGTCGCTGTGGTTTTTGTACCAGAAGGAACCGCAGTCGGCGGCCTACAACATCGCCAGCGCGGTCCGGATTCACAGCGCCATTCACAGCGACTTCGACAGCGTGGCGTTCAACCGCGCGCTGAACGCCTGCATCACGCGCCACGCCAGTTTGCGCACCACCTATGGCATCGAGGACGGCGTTCCGGTGCAGATAGTGCACGCCATGGGCCAGGTCGCCATCGAGCACATCGATGCCAGCGCCTGGTCCGAAGCCGAACTGGCCGCGGCCATGGCGCGCGACTACCAGCGCCCCTTCCAGCTCGACCAGCTGCCGGTGCTGCGCGCCAGCCTGTACCAGGTGGCGCCGCGCGCATGCGTGTTTTTGTTTACCGTCCACCATATTGCCTTTGACGCCTGGTCGCTGTGGATCCTGATGGAAGAACTGAGTGACATCTACCAGGCCATCGTGGCCGGCCAGCCGATCCCCGCCACCATCCCCAGCGCGCGCTACCAGGACTTCAGCGCGCGCCAGGAACAGTTGCTCGACAGCGCACAGGGCCGGGCGCTGGAACACTACTGGACCGACAAGCTCAAGGGCGAGATCCACCCGATCAACCTGCACACCAGCAAGGCACGCCCGGCAGTCCAGAGCTTCAACGGCGCCAGTCACTATTTCCAGCTGCCGGCCGAGCTGTCGGCCCAGCTGAACGCGCTGGCCAGAACGCGCGGCGTGACGCCCAACACCTTGCTGCTCAGCGCCTATTACGTGCTGCTGAACCGCTATTCGGGCAAGGATGACATTGTCGTCGTCTCGCCCACGTCCGGGCGCAGCCAGGCCGACTTTGCGCGCACGATCGGCTACTTTGTCAATCCGGTCGTGCTGCGCGCCGACCTGGCCGGCAACCCGAGCTTTGCTACGCTGCTCGAGCAGGTCAACAACACGGTGCTCGACGCGCTCGAACACCAGGACTATCCATTTTCGTGCCTGATCGAAAAGCTCAAGCCCAAGCGCGACCCGAGCTACGCGCCGCTGGCGCAGGTGTCGTTCGTGTTTCAAAAGCCGCAGCAAGACCAGGGCTTGAACGCGGCCTGGGTGCCGGGCCAGGCCGGGCCGACCATCCGCTGGGCGGGCCTGGACGTGTCGCAGTATCCGGTCAACCAGCAGGAAGGCCAATTCGAGCTCGAGCTGGAAATTGTCGACACCCACGGCAGCTTTTACGGCATTTTCAAGTACAACACCGACCTGTTTGGCGAGGCCGACATGGTCCAGCTCGAGAGCAGCTTGCGCGTCATGCTCGCTGCCCTGGTCGAGTCGGTCGACTGCCCGGTGCAGCTGCTGCCGATCTTGCCGGTCGAGGAACGCCACCGCCAGCTGTATGCGCTCAACGCAACCGAGGTGCATTACCCGGCCCACAGCACGCTGCACCAGCTCATCGAGCAGCAGGTATTGCTCAGCCCGGAACGCTACGCGCTGGTGTTCGAGCAGGAAACGCTCAGCTATCACGCCTTGAACGAGCGCGCCAACCGGCTTGCGCATTACCTGATCGGGCGCGGCGTCAAGGCCAACAGCATCGTTGGCGTGTGCATGAACCGCTCGGTCGACATGGTGGTGTCGCTGCTGGCCATCATCAAGGCAGGCGGCGCCTACGTGCCGCTGGACCCGGCCTACCCCGTCGCGCGCCTGGCCTTCATGCTGGGCGATATCGACGCCGGCCTGCTGCTCACCGCTGCCGACGTGGCGCACCTGATTCCCCCTGCGCGCACCGACAACATTATTGTTGAAACGCTCGACCTGGACCAGTTCGCCAGCACCAATCCGCAGGCCGCCGTGACGGCGCAAGACGCCGCCTACATGATCTATACGTCCGGCTCGACCGGCAACCCGAAAGGCGTCGTCAATACCCACGCGGGCATTTGCAACCGCCTGCTGTGGATGCAGCAGCACTATGCGCTCGACGAGAGCGACGCCGTGCTGCAAAAGACGCCGTTCAGCTTTGACGTATCGGTCTGGGAATTTTTCTGGCCGCTGCTGTGCGGCGCGCGCCTGGTCGTGGCCCGGCCCGACGGCCACAAGGACAGCAAGTACCTGGTCGACATCATCCGCAGCGCCGCCATCACGACCTTGCACTTCGTGCCGTCCATGCTCAGCATGTTTGTCGCCGACCAGGAAGCGCACTTGTGCACGGGCGTCAAACGCGTGATCTGCAGCGGCGAAGCGCTCAGCTTTGAATTGCAGTCGCGCTTTTTCAAGAAACTCGATGCGCAGCTGCACAATCTGTACGGTCCGACCGAGGCGGCGATCGACGTCACCTACTGGCAGTGCCGCGCCGATTACCAGGTCAACGTGGTGCCGATCGGCAAACCGATCGCCAATATGCGCATCCATGTGCTGGACCATTACATGCAGCCGGTGCCGCAAGGCGTGCCGGGCGAACTGCATATCGGCGGCGTGGGCCTGGCGCGTGGTTACCACAAGCGCGACGAGCTGACGCGCGAAAAATTCGTGCCGGACCCGTTTTCAACGGAGTCTGGCACGCGCCTGTACAAGTCGGGCGACCTGGTGCGCTACCTGCCCGACGGCAATATCGACTACCTGCAACGCATCGACCACCAGGTCAAGCTGCGCGGCTTTCGGATTGAACTGGGCGAAGTGGAAGCGGTGTTGTGCAGCCACCCGGCGGTGCGCGAGGCCGTGGTCATGATGCGCAAGGACAATGCGGGCGATGCTTACCTGGTGGCCTACGTGCGCCTGGAAGACATTAGCCAGGCCGGCGTGCAGCAGGAAAAAGCGATCCTGGACGCGGCGCGCACCAAAATGCCGGAGTACTGCGTGCCTGCCGCCGTGATGTTCCTGGACGAAATTCCGCTCAGCCCGAACGGCAAGGTCGACAGCAAGGCGCTGCCGCAGCACGCGGCGCGGCGCCAGTCGCACGCCGAGATCATCCCGCCGCGCAACGACACCGAACGCAAGCTGCTGGTGCTGTGGCGCGAGCTGATGCTGCTGGACACCATTTCGGTCAAGGATAATTTCTTTGAACTGGGCGGCCACTCGCTGATGGCGGTGCGCCTGATGGCCGCGATCGAGATCACGATGGGGCAGAAAATGCCGCTGTCGAGCCTGATCAAAGGCCCCACCATTGCCCAGCTCGCGCAAGCGATCGACGCCCACGACAATGCGGCCAGCTGGAGTTCGCTGGTCGCAATCCAGGAAAAAGGCGCACTGGCGCCGCTGTTTTGCATCCCTGGGGGCGGGGGCAACGTGCTGTATTACTACCCGCTGGCGCAAGCACTCGGCGAGCAGCAACCGTTTTATGCGATCGAGGCGAAGGGCCTGGACGGCGTGAGCGCGCCGCTCGACTCGGTCGAAGCGATGGCGGAAGCGGCCATCGCGGCCATCAAATCGGTCCGGCCGGAAGGCCCGTACCGGATCGGCGGGCATTGCGTGGGCAGCATGATCGCTTACGTCATCGTGCAAAAACTGCTGGCCCAGGGCGACGCGGTGGACATCTTGCTGGTGCTCGATGCGCCGGCGCCGGATTACTTTGCCAAGGAGCAGGAAATTGCCCTGTCCGACGCGGGATGGATTGGCGTGCTGGTGGGCACCATCGCCCACATGACGGGCAAAGCCATCGCCATTGACGAGGCGGCGCTGGCGCAGGCCGACAACGAGGGCCAGCTGCTGCTGCTCAAGGCGGCGCTGGAACAGGTGGAGATGGTGCCGCCCGAGGCGCCCGTCGGCCAGATTCGCGGCTTGCTGGAAGTGTTCAAGATCAACGCCAAGATCCGCTATCGGGCCAGCGGCACGCCGCTGCCGGTGCGGGTTGCGCTGCTGCGCGCGCGCGCGCCGAATCCCCATTACGACTACAGCGCCTTTGACGATGCGGGCGCCGACCTGGCCAGCTCGTCGCTCGGCTGGCAGCGCTATGCGCTCGGGCCGGTGGCGGTCAGCGTGGTCGAGGGCGACCACATCACCATGCTGTCGAACGAACACGCAATGTCGCTGTCGGGCTTTGTACAAACGGCGCTGGCAGCACTGTGACGCCATCGCAAGCAAAACGCATTTATTGAAGTTTTAACTGGAAAATCACTATGTTAATCAGAGCGTATATCGAATGGATCACCAGGAACCGTTTCCTGGTGATCTTCCTTTCACTGTTGGCGCTGGCCGTCATTTCGTTTGGCATCACCAAACTGTCATTCAAGACGGACTTGCGGATCTATTTCAGCAAAGAAAATCCCCAGGTAACGTCACTGGACAACATTGAAAAGACCTATACCAAGTCGGACAATGTGCTGTTCGTGCTGGCCCCGAAGAACGGCGTGTTCAACAAGGAATTTTTGACCATCGTGTCGAATCTCACCGAACAGTCGTGGAAGCTGCCGTATTCGCGCCGCGTCGATTCGATCACCAACTTCAAGCACAGCCACGCCGATGGCGACGACGTCATGGTCGACGACCTGGTGCTCGACGTCAAACAGCTCGATGCCAAGAAGATCGACTACATCCGCCATATCGCCACCAACGAGCCGTTGCTGGTCAACCGCGCTATTTCGCCGGACGGCAAGGTCACCGGGGTGAACGTCACCTTCAACATTCCCAAGGGTGAGGAGTTGTCGAGCGTGCCGAAAATCGTCGCCAAGGTGCGCGAACTGGCCGCCACCATCACGCGCGAGCATCCCGATGTCGACGTCTACCTGACCGGCGTGGTGATGATGGACAATGCCTTCGGCGAATCGTCGCAAAAGGATTTGTCGACCCTGGTGCCGGCCATGCTGGTGCTGTGCCTGGTGCTGATGGCGCTGATGCTGCGCTCCTACGTGGCCAGCCTGGCCGCCTTCCTGGTACTGACGTTTTCGATTTTGGTCAGCATGGGCATGTCGGGCTGGATGGGCGTGCTGCTCAATCCCGTGAGCATCAACGCACCGAACATCATCCTGGCCATTTCGATCTGCAACTGCCTGCATTTGCTGCTGGCTTACGGCCGCTTCCTGAAAAAAGGCTTGGGCAAGCAAGAAGCCATGGTCGCCGGCATGAGCATGATTTTTTACGCGCTGTTTTTGACCAGCCTGACGACGGTGGTCGGTTTCCTGTCGATGAACTTCAGCGAAGCGCCACCATTCCGCGACCTGGGCAATATGACCAGCCTGGGCGTGATCGGCGCGTTTGTCTTTTCGGTGACGTTCCTGCCCGCTTTCATGATGCTGTTCCCGGTGCCGAAAGCCTACGCTGTCAAGGAAGGCAAGGATAACAAGGGCGTTATGCAAAAGATCGTGGACCGCGTTGCCGAATTCATCATCGCCAAGCCGAAAGTGGTGGTGGCGTACGTGCTGGTGCTGACCGTGATCGCCTCGGCAGGCGTATTCAAGAATGTCTTCAACGATGAATTCGTGAAGTACTTCGACAAAAGCGTGCAGTTCCGCACCGATACCGATTTCACCGCCAGCCACCTGACGGGCATCTACTACATCGACTATTCGCTGGGCGCCAAGACTGACGCCGGTATCAGCGACCCGGCTTACCTGGCAAGCCTGGACAAGTTCACGATCTGGCTGCGCCAACAACCGGAAGTGCTGCATGTCAATACCATCACCGACATCTACAAGCGCTTGAACATGAATATGCACGGCGACGATCCAGCCGCGTTCACGCTGCCGCAAAGCGCCGACCTGGCCGCGCAATACTTGTTGCTGTATGAAATGTCGCTGCCGTACGGTCTGGACTTGCGCGACCGCATCAACCTCGACAAGACCGCCACCCGCGTCACGGCGACCTTGAAGAACCTGTCGAGCAATGAAGTGATCGCTTTCGAGAACCGGGCGCAAGCGTGGCTGCACGCCAACGGCGGCGGCATGAAGACCGCCGACGGCACCGGCTTGACGACCATGTTCGCCAATATCGGCATGCGCAATACCGAAAGCATGGTCAGCGGCACCCTGCTCGCCTTTGTGCTGATCGGCGCGGTGCTGATGGTGGTGTTTCGCTCGGTGAAGTACGGCATCATCAGCCTGCTACCCAATTTGCTGCCGGCTGTCATGGCGTTCGGGCTGTGGGGCTACCTGGTGGGCCAGATCGGCCTGGCGCTGTCGGTGATGACGGCCATGACGTTCGGCATGATCGTCGACGACACCATCCACTTTGTGCTGCGCTACCTGCAGGCGCGCAAGGAGATGGGTTTGAACCCGGACGAGGCAGTGCGCTTTGCCTTTACCAACGTGGGCGTGCCGATCGTGGTGTCGCTGGCAGTGCTGGCGGCCGGTTTTGGCGTGCTGGGCTTTTCGAGCTTCCAGATCAACGCCGGCATGGGCATCCTGACCGCGCTGGTGATCGGTTGCTCGCTGATCCACGATATTTTGCTCACGCCTGCCCTGCTGCTGATTATCGACAACGCCATGCTCAAGCGCGCCGCTGCCAAAAAGGCGCGCGCAGGCGTCGCCTTTGCCGACGCTGTCCCAGGCTGAACCACCCCATTTACCTTACCAAAGAGGCACAATATGCAAAAAAAGAGTTTGTTTTCCGCGCTGCTGCTCAGTTTGAGCATTGGACACGCGTATGCGTCGGTCGCCGAGATCGACGCCATTGCCGACCCGGTCAAGAAGGGCCACGCGATCGCCATCGAGACCAAGCGCCTCGACAGCGGCTACCGCGATTTCGTCGCCAGCGCCGAGATGATCCTGAAATCGGCCGATGCTCAATCGTCCACGCGCAAGTTCCACACCAAGGCGCTTGAAATCCCTGACGACGGCGACCATTCGATCAATGTCTTCGACACGCCCGGCGACGTGGCCGGCACCGCCATTTTGATCCATTCGCATGGCTTGACGCCGGACGACCAGTGGCTGTACATGCCTGCGATCAAGCGCGTCAAGCGCATTTCCACGCGCAGCAAGTCGGGCCCGTTCGTGGGCAGCGAATTTGCCTACGAGGATATTTCGACCTGGGTGCCGGAAAAGTACACCTACCGCTACCTCGGCACCGAACCGCTGAACGGCGTCGAATGCTTCAAGGTGGCCAATACGCCGGCCTATTCCGATTCCGGCTATAGCCTGCTGCACGAGTGGGTCGACAAGAAAATTTTCCGTCCACGCAAGATCGATTATTTCGACCGCAAGGGCGCGCTGCTCAAAACGCTCAGCTTTGACGACTACAAGCTGTACAACGAGCGCTTCTGGCGCGCAGGCAAGATGACGATGGTCAATCACCAGACCGGTCGCAGCACCGTGCTGCTGTGGAAAGACTACAAGTTCGGCACGGGACTAACCAAGGCCGACCTGGCCGAATCGAAGCTGATGGAATAACACGGCAGTCGCCAGCACGCCCCATTGGCGGCCGTGCTGCACCTAAATTTTCTACAAGAATAGATAAACGTCCATGAGTATGAACGGCATAGTAAAATTTTGCATCCTTGGCACGGTCGCGCTGACCGCGCAGATGCCGCGCGGCGCGGCGGCGCAAACCTTGCAAGGCGACATTAGCGGCGAATACCGCACCTTTTTCAAGGGCGACTCGGCTAATCCGAGCGCGACCAATTACCGCGGCGGCGCCACGGCGGAGCTGCACCTCAAATACGGCGATGACTTGCCCGGCGGCGCCGGCAGTTACCTGGTGGACGCGCGCGCCACCGCCGACCAGCGCGACAATCACCGCAACCGGATCGACTTCAACGAACTGTCGTGGCGCCGCAGCGCCGGCAATTTTAGCTTGCTGGCCGGCATGCACACCGAATTTTGGGGCGTGACCGAATCCTGGCACCTGGTCGACGTGCTCAACCAGACCGACCTGACGCCCAACATCGACCAGCACGTCAAGCTGGGGCAAATGACGCTCAAGGCGTCGTACCACAGCGAGCTGGGCAACTTCAGCCTGTACGTGCTGCCGATGTTCCGCGAGCGCGTGTTCGTGGGCGAGCGCGGACGCCTGAAACCGGCTTACAACATCGACGCCAGCCTGGCCACGTATGAATCGACGCACGAGAAGCACCATGTGGACCTGGCTGCGCGCTACGCCAAAACCATCGGCAAGTGGGACCTTGGCCTGTCACACTTTGTCGGCACCGGGCGCGAACCGCTGCTGCTGCCCGTGTTTGCGGCGGGCCGCCCGCTGGTGCTGGCGCCCTATTACGAGCAGATCAAACAAACCGGCATCGACGCCCAAATGACGACTGACAGCTTGCTGGTCAAGTTTGAAGCCATCAACCATGTCAGCCGGGCGCAGCCCAATTACCGCTCGGCCGTTGCCGGCGTCGAATACACCTACGTGGGTGCCTTTGGCGCCCCAGCCGACGTGGGCTTGCTGGCCGAATACCTGTATGACGACCGGGGCGACCGCGCCACCATGCCGTTTTCAAAAGACTTGTTCCTGGCGGTGCGCTACGTGGCCAACAACGTGGCGCAAACCACCTACTTGCTGGGCACGTATGCGCACCATGGCACGGGCGCCAAGTCGTACCGCTTCGAGATGGCCACCCGCCTGCGCGATGGCGTGACGCTGTCGCTCGAAGGCCAGGCATTTTCCAAAGAAACCAAGCGCGACCTGTTTTACAGCTACCGCGACGACAGCTACCTGACGGTCAAGCTGAAAAGTTCGTTTTGAGGATGCCCATGGCAAGCAGCGAGATGGTGTTTGACGTACCCCGCCCGGATCCCGGCGCGGCGATGCGGGTATTTTGTTTTCCCTTTGCCGGCGGCGGTTCGGCGACTTACCATGGCTGGCTCGACCAGTTGCACCCGCAGGCCGAGCTGGTCACGGTGCAGATGCCGGCGCGCGGAACCCGCCTGGCTGATGCGCCCTGCGACAATATGGCCGAGCTGGTCGATTCCCTGTTCGCGCATATTGCGCCGCTGCTGGACAAGCCATACGTGTTTTTTGGCCACAGCATGGGCAGCAAGGTGGCCTTTGAGCTGGCCAGCAGGCTGCACCGGGATGGCTTGCCGTTGCCGCTGCATTTCATCGCCTCGGCCAGCCCGGCGCCGTTTTTGCCCCGGGCCGAAGCGCCGATCCATGCATTGCCGGACGTCCAGTTCATCGCGCGCCTGGCAAGCCTGAACGGCACCCCGCAACGGATCTTGCAGAGCCGCGAACTGATGGCGCTCTTGATGCCGGCCATGCGCGCGGACTTCAAACTGCTGGCCAATTACGTGGGCCACGCCGGTACCGTACTTCCCACCACGCTCACGCTGTGCGGCGGCAGCCATGATGACGCGCTCGAGCATGACGACATGCTGGCCTGGCGCCGCGTCTTTGCCGGCGCGGGCGAGCTGCACATTTTTGACGGCGGCCACTTTTATCTCAACGAGCACGGCGCTGCGCTGGTGGCGCTGATCAACCGGCTCATCGAGGCGGCGGTGCTGGCCGAACTGCCGTCCTGATGGCGGCCCCCTACCCCTTGCTGTCAAGCGAGAGCGTGCACCTGTGGCTGGGCCGGACGGAGGATGGCGCGGCCTGCGCCAAGGCCCTGTCGGCGCAAGAACTGCATCACGCGGCCGGCTTGTATTTTCCGCTGCACCGCACGCGCTACGTGGCCGCCCGGGCCGCCTTGCGCCGCATTCTGGGCGGCTACCTGGACATGCCCCCCGGCGATGTGCCCCTGCAACAGGGGCCGCACGGCAAGCCGTTCGTTGCCGCAGCGGCCAATGCACGCGCGATCCGCTTTAACCTTAGCCACAGCGGCGCCCACATGGCAGTGGCCGTCGGCTGCGAACATGAAAACGGCGTCGACATCGAGCATATCGCCAGCGACGTGAATTTTCTGGCCATTGCCCGGCGCGGCTTTTCGGCGCGCGAATACCACGCCCTGATCAGCCATGTCACGGGCGAGCGGCGCGCCGCGTTCGTGCGCGGCTGGTGCCGCAAGGAAGCCTACAGCAAGGCCTTGCAACAAGGCCTGGCGCGTCCGCTGGGCAGTTACGAAGTCTCTTTGGGGGGCGACGCCCAGCCCCTGCTGCTTGGCGACAGCGCCGACGCGCGCGCCACCGCCGAATGGACCATCCGGCCGATTGACGCGCTGCGCAAGCTGGGCATTGAAGGCGCGCTGGCCGTGCGGCGCCAGGTGCTGCAGGTGGAGACGTTCGAGCTGGTTTAGCGGCGCGAAAACGTGTGCTGGAAAGCGTGCAACCCGCGCAAGTACGGGGTAGATTCGGGCGTCAAGCTTGGTCCTTGAAAGACGCTTGCCCGCCCAGGTTGGCCGCCAGCGCCGTTAAATGGTCGAGCACGGCGCGGGTGCTGGCGCGCAGCAGTTTGGCCGGCGCATGGATCGCGTACAGGGTTTCGGGCGGGCGCCCCAGCAACTGCCAGGCGGGCAGCAAGCTCCTGAGCGGGCGGTGGCTGGACTGGAAGGCAAGCAGATAGCTGGGCAGCAGGCCGATGCCGGCGCCGCGCTGCACCAGGCCGAAAATGGTTTCCTGGATGTTCGACGTCAAGCTCACCTGCGGCGCGAGCGACTCGAGCGCGCCACTGTCGCGATGCTCGAAGGTGCTCAGGCGCTGGTAACTTTGCGGCATGATGAACTTGTGCTGGCGTAAATCGTCCGGGTGCTCGGGCACGCCAAAGCGGTGCAGGTACTCTTCGCTGGCGCACAAAGTCCAGTTCACGCGCGCCAGCTTGCGCACCGCGCTGTCGGGCGGCGGGCGATGGGTGATACGCAGCTGGATGTCGGCGTCGTCGCGTTCGATCTCGTCGGCCAGCGACTGCAGGTAGATCCGGATCTTGGGAAACTGCGTGGCGAACGCGTGCAGCGACGGGCCCACCACGTGGGTGGCAAGCGACGGCGCGCAACTCACGCTCACCTTGCCGGCCACAATGGTCATGGTGCCGCGCGCTTCCTCGATACCGGTGTCAAGCGCTTCGCTGGCGCGCCGGTAACAGTCGAGCAGCACCCGGCCGGCCGGCGTGAGTTCCATCTTGCGGGTGCTGCGCGAAAACACCGGCGTGCCCAGCGCCGCCTCGATCTGCAAAACGCGCTTGCTAATGGCCGCGCGATTGACGCCGAGGTCGTCGGCAGCGCGCGAAAAGTTGCCCGCCTCGACGATGGCCGCAAGCGTCGACAGGTAGCGAAATGCATCGTTCGGACTATCCATGGCGTGGTTTGTATTCTAAAAAGATACACAATGTATCACACTGGCTACTTGTTGAGAGCCAGCGCCAATGATAGTGTATGTACTGCACATACCGACCGAGAAAACACTACCATGCGTCAACCAAGTATCCTGGACCGTCCCGCCAACCTTGCCGCGCCGCTGGCCCCGCCCCGCCCTGCCGACGCGCGCGACCACGCTGCCGGCGCGCCCGATGAAGACTTTGGCAGCCCCGCCATGGTCGACACCGCCGTTGGCCGGCTTGCCGTCTACCAGATCGGCACCGGCGCGCGCACGCTAGTGTTTTGGCCCTCGCTATTTACCGACCACAGCTTGTATCGGCGCCAGGCGATCGCACTGAGCCATGAATGTCGCATGGTCTTCATCGACGGCTTCGGCCACGGTGCAAGCGGTCCGCAGGCGAGCGGCGCCACCATCGAGACCCACGCCGAGGCCCTGCTCGAGGTGCTCGACCAGTTGAACATTGCGCGCGCCGGTTTTGTGGGCACATCGTGGGGTGGCCTGATCGGCAGCCAGCTGGCGCGCCTGCATCCGCAGCGTCTGGTGGCGCTGATCGCCCTGAACACGCCGTACGAAACGCGGCCGGGCGGACCGGGGATGGCCGAGCGCATGATCGTCATCGCGGCGCGCCTGTTCGGCAGCACCCGGTTTTTCGCCAGCGGCGTGGCCAAGTCGTTTTTTGCGCCGCCCTCCCACCGTCGTTATGCACAAAGCATTGCCGAATTCAAGGCCAACCTTGCAACAACCACGGCCAAGGATATGGCAAGCGCCGCCCGCACCGTCATTTGGGACCGGCACAATGCATTACCGTGGTTGCATCAGATCGCCGTGCCCACCACCGTTGTTGGCGGCAGCGACGATGTCAGCCTCAGTATTGCCGACCTAAAACGGGCTGCGGCCCTGATTCCCGGCGCGCGTTTCGTGGAAGCGCCCGCCTCCGGCCATATGTCGGCGCTGGAGACGCCCGAACTGGTCACCGCGCTCATCCGCGAAATCGATTGGGACGCCGCCGCCTGAACCGTGTTCCCGCGCCAAAGAATGCGCATTGAGCTATCGAAAAAAAATATGAAAAAAATTATCATTGTTGACGATCACCCGTTGGTGATCAAAGCCTTGCAGGTGATCCTGGAGAATTCCTTCCCTGGCTACGCCGTGGTGGAGGCCGTCTCCTTTGCCGCCATGCGGCGCTGCCTGGAGCAGGATCCGCAGAACAAGACGTACGCGTTGGCGATCATCGATCTGAACCTGGCTGGCGAGAGCGCGCTGGAGACGATCAGGCAATTGCAGGTGGCCTACAGTTTGCCGGCCATCGTCATGGCCGACCAGTTCGATTACCAGCGCTGCCGTGAGTGCCAGCGCTACGGCGCCTCGGGCTATTTGCAAAAAAATTCGAAGATCGACGATATCGTTACCGCGGTCAAGATTGTCTTGCTTGGCGGCCAGTTCTTTCCGATCATGCAGGCCGAGCGCGAACCCGCACCCTCACCCTCACCCGACACTGTAGTGGGCCGCAATAGTTTCAACTGGCTCACGCAACGCCAGCAGCAAGTGCTCGACCTCGTGGTCGACGGCCGCCCCAACAAGTATATTGCGGCCGAGCTTGGCATTGGCGAAGGCCATGTGCGCAACATGGTGAGCCAGTTGTTCGACAATTTTTCGGTGACGGGCCGTTCGCGCACGCATTTGAGCGCGATTGTCTCGAAACTGCGCGTGGCGCCCGAAGGAAGCCGGCGACCGAATTAGTCGGCTGCGATAGCGCGGCCAACCGCGAAAGAGCCTGAGAAGTTCATTAAATGAGCCGAGCATTTACAATAAGGAAAGGACAGGAATGAATTACAAGAATAGACGAGTGGCCGCGCATAACACATGGCCAGCAAGCACCGAGTTTCAAGCGGAGGTGAATTCAAGGAAAGGCTCAGCGCGAGGTCGAATGCTGTGCCATTCATGCCGATCCATATGGCAGAGAACGCCGACTCTGCCTACCAAAAAAGTATTGGTCACTTGATTGACGGTCTTGATGCCTTACCCCCGACCTTTTGCATCATAAAAAAGGGTAGTCGGGTAACCGGAAGACCCCGTTCGAGCACTGAGCTGCTTGGCGGGATCGATAACTACGTTTCGCATTTGTAATCCCTGAGTTGCAAGGTAGCATTCCACGGTCTCCGCTGACTCACCTTGATTTACAAACACAAATTCGATTTCCGGATGTGCCTGCTGCGCAGACTTCAAAACGGGCATCTCCCTGCGGCATGACGGGCACCAGGTAGCCCACATATTGACGACTATTGGACGACCGACGAAACTGCTAAGTAACAGTGTCGATCCGTCAAGCCGACGGACTTCTACCGCCGGAATAGGTGCCTCTGGAGGCCAGAGTGCTTGATTAATCAACGCGCCTCCGTAGAAGGCCACGGACCCAAATAATGCTGCAATTGTCAGTGGCGTACGCAGTATCGGGCTGCGCCTGGTCAACTCGACCCCGACAATGATTGCAGCGGAAAAACCGGCTAAGCTATCAAATCCCCGTCGCGGAAATCGATAATCGACATGAAATCTTTGAAATAAATATCGTTATGGCGGAACACGAAGATAAGCCTCGCCACGGCAAAACCAATCAACGTCATCTTCCACAGAATGGTGCCAGTATCATGACCGCGGGACCGATGAAACCAGGCAACTGCATTTGCGAGCAATACACTCACGACCAGTAAGGCTACCTGCATGGGCACGACAAGCGGCCCTAACTGAATTGCATCCAAAAAATTACTCCAAAAATCAACTACGAGCGCTTAGTATGGATATAAGTGAGCAATTATGGAAATGCCTAGCTGCCCCGCGCACCAGTTGTTTACCCAGTCATGGCGGCAACTGACTTTACAACCATGCCTACAGAGACCACAGCGCAAATAATTGCGAATGAAAGTTTCAAGCTTTTTTGCGACAGCCTTGTAGACAGCACTGTCCCTGCGCCCATTCCCACCGCCGCCCCCGCAGCGAATGGCAGTGCCACTGCGAGGTCTAGCAGCCCTGTTGCGATGCTGCTGCCTACTCCAGCGAGCGAGACAAGGGCGATAACGGCCAAAGAAGTGGCGACTACGGATCGTGTCGTCAGATCGGTGTACCGTTGCAGGGCAGGCACCATTACGAAACCGCCGCCAACGCCTAACAGCCCAGAGAGAAAGCCTGCAATCGCACCTGAGAACGTCAGCACTTGGGCGCATTTGGATGTCCAAACGAATCTGCCGTTCTGCGTGTCCCGCAGGCAATGTGGCGCTAGATGAATTTGCTCACCACCTGCGCCAAGGGCCCTCGCTTCTTTCAATGTCTTGTATGCCACCCATGCCAGTACAGCGGCAAAGAGAACACCCAGTACGCTTGTATCGAGTCGTTGGGCCAGCCACACCCCTAGCGGAGCTAACAAAATTCCAGTTCCGGCGATGAGCATGGCCGCGCGATAACGAACAATGCCGTTCTTTAAGCCAATCAGGGCGCCAAGCGTAGCCGAAATTCCGACTGCGAGAAGACCAATAGGCCCGGCTTGGGCGACCGACAATTGGACGCCAAAGACAAGCAGCGGAACGGCCAGAATGCCGCCTCCGGCTCCAGTCAATCCCATGATGACGCCCACCACGACGCCTAAAGCAAGACTAAGCACCATTTGCTTCCCCTGTTCGCTACGCGGCCTTCGATTTAGCCTTATTGTTTAACCTTTCGGTCAGCTCAAACAACGCCATGCCCGCTAGCATCGCGAAAACAAATACCCAGGGCTTTGCACCGCTGTGCGTAAGCGATGCCAGTGCGGGTCCCGGGCAATAGCCGGCTAGTCCCCAACCGACGCCAAATGTCAATCCGCCCAAGACCAGGCGACGGTCGATCGTTGTAGCGGTCGGCAGCTGCATGGGGCTTCCCAACACTGACCTTTCTCGTTTGGTTGCAAATGGGAACAACAGCGAACCAATAATGATCGCTCCGCCCATCACGAATGCAAGTGACGGATCCCATTTTCCTGCCAGGTCCAGAAACCCAGTTACCTTGGATGGATCAGTCATACCGGAAACGATGAGGCCAATTCCGAACGACAAGCCAGACAACAGAGCTGAAACGATCGTCATAAATACTCCCTTTAACCGAGCACGTGGCGTGCAATAAAGACTGTCGCAAACCCGGCAAACATGAACGCAACAGTAGCAACGATGGACCGGGGTGAGCGCCTGGACAGCCCGCATACACCATGGCCGCTCGTACAGCCTGAGCCATAACGGGTGCCTAAGCCGACTAACAGTCCAGCGATCACGAGCAGAGGGTAGCCAGCCTCGATGTCGACGTCAGGTAAGGGGCGCACCACACTAAACGCCAGCGGCGCGATCACAATCCCCATCACAAACGCGATGCGCAAAAAAACATCACCTCGTTTCGATTGAAGCAAACCGCCGACGATTCCGCTGATCCCGGCAATTTTGCCGTTGAAAAGTAAAAAGAGCGCTGAGGCCAGCCCGATCATCACACCACCTGCAAGTGACGCCCAAGGCGTGAAGTTATTCCAGTCAATTGTCATGGATGGATCCTAGTCTTGTGGGCAGTACAGTTGATACAGCACCTGCAGCACAGCTAACGCTTCTTTGCTGACAATAGTGTAGAAAATTTGTTTGCCATCGCGCCGCGTAGTCACCAAATGCTCATCTCGGAGCACTGTAAGTTGTTGCGACAACGTTGGCTGTGCTATTCCGGTCAAAAGCTCAAGCTCGCGCACCGAAAACTCACCTTGGGTCATTTGGCATAGCAACAGCAGGCGATCAGGATTAGACAGAGCTTTAAGAAGCTTGCTTGCTTGCCCGGCGGCAGCTTCAAGTTGAAGTAGTGCAGGTTGCTTTGGCGTGAGCATCAATCTGGTTCCAGTAACGTCATGCGCACACTATATCATACAATGAAATATAAATTGGTATATGATGACTGTATCAGAAACGTCAGCTACTTGGAGATGGAGAGATCATGATTTTTAAGCAATTGTATGAACCGTTGTCGAGCACCTACACATATCTACTTGGGGATCAAGACTCGGGGTTGGCAATACTGATCGATCCTGTTATCGCAGCGATGGATCGTGACTTGGCGGAAGTGCATCGGCTAGGCCTCAAGTTGGCATACACGGTTGACACGCATATCCATGCCGACCATATCACCGCCGCACTTGAAATGAAGCGGTCCGTCGGTAGCAAGATTGCTGCCCCGGCCTTTGACCAGCTCCCCTGCGCTGATGTCGGTATCGAAGAAGGCATTCCGTTACGTATCGGTAGCGTCGTCCTGCATCCCTTGCATACGCCAGGGCATACCGACGGCCACTTTGCCTACCTGTTCAATGACCGCGTTTTCACTGGCGACGCCCTCCTTATTGAAGGCTGCGGCCGGACAGATTTTCAAAATGGTGATGCAGATGCGCTTTACAGAAGTGTGAACGACAAGCTGTTCACGTTGCCCGATGAGACGTTGGTGTATCCGGCGCACGACTACAAAGAGCGGTTTGTCTCATCAATCGCCCAGGAAAAGCGCCGGAACCCACGTCTGGGTGAAGGAAAGACTCTCGCGGAATTCGAGGACATCATGCGTGATTTGAATTTACCGTATCCAAAATTCATCGATTACGCGGTCCCAGGTAACCGCCAATGCGGTGTATGCCCCTCGCATATTCCAGAAGACTTGGCCAAATATTGCAAGCAAATGACCGAAAGCCCACAAGGCTAACTGACTAAAAAGGGGAAGAACATGGCGAACTTTAAACAAGTTGAAGATGGTATTTATATTGGCTCTCAGCCAGCTGCGCAGGATTTTCATGAGGCAAAGCAGTTGGGTATTAAGACTGTAATCGACCTGCGCATGCCAGGAGAAAGCAACACGTCGAATGAGGAGACGACGAGTTCCAACGGCCTTGGTTACGTCAACATTCCAGTCAACAAAGCCGCATTAGCAGCTCGTCAAATCGATGAATTAGAACGTGCGATGGCGCGCACCCCTGGGCCTCATCTGCTGCACTGCGCTACCGGAGCACGGGCCGCGTTGCTGCTCATGCTGAGCCATGCAAGGCAAAAGAAATGGACAGCCGAGCGAACGTTCGATGAGGCGCGCAGTGTTGGGTTCAATCTGGAAGACTCTGACAATTTTGCCGCGTTCATCAGAGAAGTTTCCGCTACCTGAGCAGTGGCGCCACCTAGCGTTCCGCCCGGTGCCGAAAAAACGCCGAAAACTAAAATGCTCGAAGCGGGCGCTAAGCTGCTGCAGAACAACAGCCCAGTCGCCGGATACGACATGTACATGGTTGGTGTCAATTTCCGGCATTAAGGCGCCACCCATTTCCGGCGTAATGGCGCCACTTTGACCACCGATTTCAGGGGCGCAAACTGGGTTGCAAGAATGCTCGATTTCGAGCGTTTTGGCAACATCGTTTTTGACGTAAATGGGAGTTTTTAGGCTGTCAATTTGTTGCCCGGAATGCCGCCTGAAGGAACGACGTTTCTGGATAGGTTCGACCCGGCCTGCTACTACCTATTCGGCGCCGACGAATTAAACGAAGCGTTAGCGGAGTGGGACATCCTTGAGGAAGTATTTCATGACTTCGAGGCGCCACAGTCAACTCTCTCAAGCGCTTCGCAACAGTCATCGCTCGTCGCAAAGTCTAGCTTTTTAATAAGTCGGTAAGGGTGTCGGCCATGCTGGCGGGGCGGTTCATCGCAGGAAACGTTGACCATGCGAATGCTTAACCCGGTTTTGCGTTCCACTGCACCTGATACCCTACGATGCCGTGCTAAGGCAAACATCGGAACAGGCTGCATAGTGGAACGCAGGTGGATGGCTCACCATGAAAAGCTGAAATAATAGCGGCGTGCGAAACGCAGCCCTTCGGCCCATTGTAGACGTTGCAGTAAAGGCTACGGCGAACTATGCCGGACCGTTCCGGAGCTTAAGCGGCATTGGATCCATGGGATGGCTGCGAAGCAGACTTGCGTGGCCAGACCGATAGCGCCGGATATTGACGCTGTTCGCACCAAGTAGTGGCCAACGGTCTCGCCAAAGATGAAGACGGAAAAGCTCAACTCAAGCAGCATGAGAAGCATGAAGGCAAGCACGCCCATCAGCGTTCGCGTACGGGGTTCGCAGCCGAGACGGAATCGCCGATTGCACCAAAGGGAAACTCTCCAACTTACCGCGAGCACGATCGGTGCTTCCAGAAGTACGGCCGGTATTGCCCCGATTCGCGGCATTATTTGGGTTACGCGGATTGTACCCACAGCAAAAGCGAAGACGAATACGATGGCAGTGTAGCCGGCGGCCGCCCACGTCGCGCCTTGATAATTAATGCGGCTGTAACGTTGTTCGCTCACGTGCTCTTCCCTTGTAATCTCTAGCGGACCAATTGTCCGGGTGCTCTGACATGGCGTCAGCTTAGCACTGGCGGCGCCTTGTTGACCTTGTCCACCGCCGTCTTCGCGGTACCGGGCTCGGCGCGCGCCCAATAGGCGGGTCACACCGCGGTCGGGGTCACCACACGGGACGCCGGTTGCCGCAAAAGTAGGTACACCCGCCTGCACGCCTGCGCTTGCGCCACGGCCCGGGTCCCTGCTGGCGCCAGTGCCCCTATCCTGCCCAAGAAGCAACACAATTTCCTGCATTCACTAATAATCGTCCATTCTACTGATAAGCTAACCGCTCTATCGCCGTGCGCATTAACCCGGCCCAGCGTCATTTCACCCTATTGGTCTTTCAATGAAACAGCATCAAGTGAATCAGTCGGAACTGCGCGAACGCATTTTGTTCGACTTGGGTAGCCAGAATCTGATCAGCCTGGTCGCCTATCCCGTGATCTGGACTCTGCTGGTGGTGCGGGCCGATTTTATCCGCCTTGCGCCGCATTTTTTCTGGATTAATCTGGCCATTCTCGGGGTGACCACCAGCCTGCGTTTGTTCGTGTATGGCAGGATGCGCAAGCGTGTTGCGGGGCAAGCGCAATTTTTGGAGCGTACGCTCATTTTCACGGTGCTGAGCAGCGCAACGCACTGGAGCACGATGACGATCTGGTCCTTGCTGGCGCCCGAGCTTGAACCCATCCGCATCGCGACGGTGTTGGTGGTCACCGGCATGGCTGGCAGCGGCACGTTTGCCGTCGCGTTCATCACCACCCTACGCATCTTTTTCCCGCTCATTCTGCTGCTGCCGGCCGGGGTGACAATGCTGTTGTCCGGAAACTCCGTCGAGTGGACCTGGGGTGCACTGTCGATTGGTTTTCTGGTCTATGTGCTGCCTGCGGCGTACCGGCGACAGCAAGACTATATTGTGGCGGTCAGTACCACGCTGTTGCTGGAACAGCGCTCGCGCGAACTCGAACAGATCAGTTTTACCGACGCGGTTACCGGACTGAACAACCGCAATTACTTCGATACGCACCTGGAGCTCGAATGGCGGCGCGCGCACCGTTTGCACTATCCGCTGTCGCTGCTGCTCGTCGATCTCGACCACTTCAAGTACGTCAATGACACTTTCGGGCATCCTGCCGGGGACGCCTGCCTGGCTGCGGTGGGGGTATTCCTGGCCCATAACGGGCGCCGCGCCGGCGATAGTGTGGCGCGCATCGGTGGCGACGAATTTGCGATTCTGCTGGTCAATGCCGATGCCAAGGCGGCCGAACATATCGCTACGGCCTTGTGCCAAGGCATCCGCGACCTGCCGCCCGTCGCGCAAGGACAACAACGTCGCGTGACCTCCAGTATCGGGATTGCCACGCAAGTTCCTCTCACCTCGGACCTGGCCGATGTGAAGGCTTTCATCAGCTGCGCCGACGGCGCGCTGTATGCTGCCAAGGCCAAGGGACGCGACCAATGGCAACGGGTTCCGTCGTCCGTGAGGCGATAGCAGATTGCCATGACCCGCAGAAAATTGCCTTATTTGCCTAGGTTTTGCCGGGATATGCGCTATGATCTTGGTTAATGCGAGCTGCGTACCCCTGCGGTCCCTGTTTCCTCCATTAAATTAAGATAGCCCTGCAATTGCGGACATAGCGGGCGTCTCTCGGTCTACTCTCCACATTCATTCAAGCCGTCCTAAAGGTCATCGACCGATGACGCTACACCATGGAAGAGATAATCTGCTCATGCACCTGAGGCGGAAGTTGCTATTGCACGCCATGCTCGCAATGGAAGCGCGTATGGTTCTGATTGCAAACGACCCCATTGAACATCTTGCCATTCAGCCTGAATATTCTGTTAGAAAGCTTCTTTTAGACAAATGGGTACCACGCTGCAAACACCTTTGCTTTCCCGATTGCGTAGTGAGACACGTACCGAGCATGATGCCGTTGAGCGAACGCTTCTGTTAATGGAGGATGATTTGACGCTTGAGCGCTACAGGCGTCGACTCCAACAATTTTACGGGTTCTACCAACCCGTCGAAAAGTGGCTGCTCGACGATGGCGGCTTCATTGCCCCGTGGCTTGCCGTGGAGCCACGACGCAAAACGCCCCTCTTGCAAGCCGATCTGATCGCACTCGGGCAGCAAACCGACACCCGTTTACCGCTTTGCACGCAGTTGCCTTCGCTTGGCAGCGCTGCCGAGTGTTTCGGGTGTTTGTATGTTCTTGAAGGCGCCACGCTGGGCGGCGTGATCATCAATCGGTACGTGGAGCAAAAGCTGGGAGTCGCACAAGACTCTGGCGCAAAGTTTTTTTGCGGGTATGGCGGGCAAACTGGCGCAATGTGGCAGCAGTTTCGCACTGCCATTAGCGATTTCTCCTTGACGTCAAGCGAGCAGGACGTTGTTGTCGCCAGCGCGCGCGCCACCTTTGACACGCTCCAGCAGTGGTGTGAGAAAGAAGTAAGCCGATGACTCAGACCGTTGCAGGCGCCGTCAACCTGGACGGGCGTCCCGAGCTCTACAGCACCAAGCGCGATGGGTTGGCGATCGCCAGCTGCGACAGTGAACCGGTGCAAACCCCGGGCTGCGTGCAAGCCCATGGGGCCTTGCTTGTGCTGCGGCTATCGGATTTGCGCATTGTGCAGGCCAGCGAAAATGCCGCCGCTGTATTGGGACAGTCTGCCGAGCAACTCTTTGAGCAGTCTATCTGTACCGTGATCGGTGTCGAGGGCCAATCCCGCTTGCGCAGCTTGCTGGATCAAGAAGCAGTTTTTTGCAATCCTGTGTATCTGATGACGTTGCCGAGCACTCATACGGGCACTGGCGACGCGGTGCTCGACGTGGCCGTGCACACCATCGACGGCGTGGCGGTGCTGGAATTTGAAGCCACCAGCCATACCGTCGAACCCAAGCCCGACTATTACGCCCTGGTCAAAACGACCTTGGCAAAGTTGCAGTCGGCGAGCTCGCTACAACAGTTTTGCGATGTGGTCACGAACGACGTGCGGGGGCTCACTGGTCTGGACCGAGTCATGGTCTACAAGTTTCACAACGACGGGCACGGCGAGGTATTGGCAGAGAGCCGGCGCGATGACATTCCATCTTGGCTCGGTCTGCACTATCCGGCCGAAGACATTCCCAAACCGGCGCGCGCCATCTTCACCAAAACGTGGATACGGCCTGTGTCGGACGTTTCCGGTGCGCTCGCTGAGCTCGTTCCGCTCGCCAACCCGGATACCTGCGCACCTTTGAACATGACGCACTGTGTCTTGCGCGGCGTTTCCATCATGTACACCGAGTATTTGCGCAACATGGGCGTGACGGCGGCGCTGACCTTGGCTATCCGGCGCGACGATAAACTGTGGGGTTTGATTGCCTGCCACCACTACGACGGGCCGCGCCATATTCCGTATCACATCCGCGCGGCCTGCGAGTTCCTGGCGCAGGTGGTCTCGCTGCAACAGCAAGCGACCGAAGAGAAGGAGCACCTGGCTTACCGCCTGAAAATGGAAGGCGTGCACCAAGTGTTGTTGGCCGCGGCCGCACGCGACGGTGGCCTGGCCGGCCTCATCAACGGCACGCCATCGCTGTTGAACGGGATCGATGCGGGCGGCGCCGCGCTCTACTATCTCGAGCGCTGGTGGTGCATCGGCAATACGCCTACCGACGATGAGCTGACCGGTCTGGGCAATTGGCTCAGCGCTGTCATGCTCCCGGCGTGCCCGCGTCCCCTGTACGTGACGGCCAAGCTGGCCCAGGCGTACGCCCCTGCCGCCGGGTTCGCCAAGGTGGGTAGCGGCTTGATTGCCGTGCCAGTTTCGGCCAACAGAAAAGACCTGATACTGTGGTTTCGCCCAGAAACGATCCAGACCGTGAACTGGGGCGGCAACCCCTACGATAAGCCCACCGTGCCGGGCGCAAACGGTCCGCGCTTGACCCCACGCCGCAGTTTTGAACGTTTTGCCGAATCGGTGCTGCAGCAGTCGCTGCCGTGGCGACTGGTTGAAATCGACGCTGCTGCCAGCCTGCGGTTCATGCTCGCCGAGTGGGTGGCCGGACAGACCGGACGGCGTACGGTGCTGCATGCCGACTTGGCGCGCAGTAACGCGGACCTCGATGCTTTCGTGTACGTCGCCAGCCATGATTTAAAAGAGCCCTTGCGCGGCATTTATCGCTACGCACATCAATTGCTGGAAGATGTTGTATCAATCGATGACGAAAGCCGTCGCAAACTCGACGGTTTGGTACGACTCACCGTGCGCATGGATGGCTTGCTCGATTCGATGCTGCACTTCTCGCGGGTGGGCGGGACCGATCTTTTGCTGGAACAGGTTGACCTCAACGAGATTCTGGCGGAGGCCCTGGATTTTCTTGGCTCACGCACCATCGACAAGGAGCATGCAGTGGCGGTGCCGCGCCCGCTGCCGACGGTGCTGTGCGACCGGATCAGGTGCCGGCAGATTTTTGTCAATCTGCTGTCCAATGGGCTCAAGTACAGCGACACTGCCAACCAGCGCCTCGAAGTCGGCTATATCGCGCCAAACGACAGCCACCCGCGTCCGCACTGCCCCCAGAAGATACTGGGCCAGGCCATTTTCTACGTGACCGACAACGGCATCGGTATCCAGGCCAAGCACCATCAGCAAATTTTCAAACTCTTCAAGCGGCTGCACGGCCACGACAGCTACGGCGGCGGCAGCGGTGCAGGGTTGACCATCGTTCGCAAGCTCGTTGAGCAACATGGCGGACAGGTCTGGGTCGATTCCTCGGCAGGCCAGGGATCGACTTTCTATTTCACACTGCCAAGCAAAGCATCACCCATCCAATGACGACGATCGACAGCAAGGCGACAACGCCCGCTCTCCTTTCCCAACCGTATAGTATCAAGCGGGAAGGCGTGAACTTTTACAACTGCGACAGCGAACCGGTGCGCATTCCCGGCTGCGTGCAGGCGCACGGCGCCCTGCTGGTACTGCGGCTGGCGGACCTTTGCATTGTGCAAGCCAGTGACAATGTCCAAGGCGTGCTCGGACACGCCCTTGAGTCTATCCTGAACCAGCCGGTTGGTGCCGTGATCGGTGCCGAGGGCGAGGAGCAATTACGCATTCTCCTCGCCGCGCAAGCGCTGGATGGTAATCCAATGTATTTGCTATCGCTGAAAGACGACCGGGGCCAAGCGGACCAAGCCGGACTGATCGACGTGACGGTCCATGTGATCGACGACGTTGCAATCCTCGAGTGTGAAACAACCAGCCGCAGCACCGCTGGAAGCTTCGACCATTACGCCTTTGTCAAAAAAACCGTTGCTCGGCTTCAGACAGCCGATTCACTATTGCATTTTTGCGCCCTGGCCGCCGATGAAATCCGCGAAATGACGGGCATGCACCGGGTCATGGTGTACAAGTTCCATCAGGATGGCCACGGCGAAATTTTCGCCGAGAGCAAACGCGCCGATCTGGCGCCATGGCTCGGCATGCATTTTCCGGCAGAAGATTTTCCCAAACCGGCGCGCGACATGTTCAGCAAGATCTGGTTCCGTCCGATTCCCAACAGCGCTGGTACGCTGGCGGAAATGGTCCCGCTGCTGCATCCCGATACCAATGCCCCGCTCGACATGACGTACTGTTTTCTGCGCGGCGTGTCGGTTATGTACACGGAATACCTGCAAAATATGTTGGTAAGCGGCTCTGCCGTCATGGCAATTCGCCGCGAGGGCCAGCTATGGGGCCTGATCACCTGCCACCACTACGACGAGCCCAAGCACCTGCCCTACCAGGTGCGGGCGGCATGCGAGTTTTTAGCCCAGGTCATCTCGCTTCAGCATAATGCCGTCGAGGACAGGGAACACCTGGCCTACCGTCTCCAAATGGACTCGGTGCATCACCAGCTGGTGACGGTCGCTTCGCGCGAAGGTGGGCTCGGCGCCCTGGCCGGTGGCCCAATTTCCCTGATGAACGGCGTTCAAGCAAGCGGCGCCGCGCTGTACCACGATGGTCAATGGTACTGTGTTGGCACGACTCCTGAAACCACGCAGCTTACGCAGCTCGGTGAATGGTTGAACAATTTTCAGTTCTCCGGGAATCCGAAAAGGCTGTATGCCACCGATAGCCTCGCGCGCGATTACCCGGCGGCTGCCGCCTTTGCCGCCGTGGCGAGCGGCTTGTTGGCGGTGCCGCTGTCGCGCAGCGGGCGCGACTTATTGCTGTGGTTTCGCCCGGAAACGATCCAGACCGTGAACTGGGCCGGCAATCCACACGACAAAGTCATGGTGCCTGGCCCGAACGGGACCCGCCTGACCCCGCGCGCCAGTTTTGCCTTGTTTGTTGAATCGGTGCGCGAACGCTCGCTGCCATGGACGTCGGTGGAGTGCGAGGCAGTGGCCAAGCTGCAGCAGCAGTTGGTCGAACTGGTGATTGACAATGCCGAGCAGCGCTTGTCGCTGAACGCCGAACTGGCCAACAGCCACGCAGAACTCGATGCGTTCAACTATGTCGCAAGCCACGATCTGAAAGAACCCTTGCGTGGCATTCATCAATACGCGTTCCAACTGGCGCAAGACGCCGTGCTGCCCGATCACAAGGACCGCGGCAAGCTCGACCGGATGATGCGCCTGACCGTGCGCATGGACAGCCTGCTCGAGTCGCTCCTGCACTTTGGCCGCATCGGGAAGGCGGCATTGACGCTTGAAAGCGTCGATTTCAACGAGATTGTCGCGGAGGCGGTCGAGATGGTGGTTCGGCCCGCGGATGCGCAGGTCGAGATTGTCCTGCCCCGGCCGATGCCGATCGCAAACGGCAACCGTGGCTGGTGCAGAGAGGTGTATATTCACCTCATTGCAAATGCACTATGCTTTACCGATACCGTTCCAAAGCGCATCGAGATTGGGACCATTGAGGTCGGTGAACCACATCCAAGGCTGGGCTGTCCGGAAAATTCGCAGCAGCACAGGATTTTTTACGTAGCCGACAACGGCATCGGTATCCCCGCCGTGCATTTTTCCCAAATTTTCAAGCTTTTCAAAAGACTGCATGGGCGCGACGAGTATGGTGGCGGCGCCGGTACCGGTTTGACGGTAGTGCGCAAACTGGTAGAGCGACACGGTGGAAAAATATGGCTCACTTCGCTGCCTGGGAGCGGAACAACGTTCTATTTTACTGTGCCCCATGGGGAGGCGCGTCAATAACATGGATATGGACACCTCGCACGGTTGGTTGGCAAAGCCCTGCATGGACACGCGACTTCCTGCAAGTTGTGCAGCGCCGGGCGCGGGCATTGGTTCATGACCGCCCTTCCCACGTCTGACTGGCGCATCGTCATCATTGACGATAGCCCGGACGACTGCGGCGAGATCCGACGCCTGCTGCTGCGTGGCAGCATGGAGCGCCGCTACATTTTTTCCGAGAGCCAAACTGGGGGGGCGGGCGTGGACGCCGTCTTGCGTAGCCCGGCCTTGCCCGATTGCGTGGTGCTCGACTTTAACTTGCCCGATATGGATGCACTCGACGTGCTCGCGGCCCTGGCCGGCCCCGACGGCTTGCCAATTTGCCCGGTGGTGGTTCTGACCGGAGGCACCGGCCCCGAGGTTGGACGCCTGGTGCTGCGCGCCGGAGCCCAGGACTACATTGCCAAAGACGGACTCACGCCGCTCGCCCTCACCCGCATTGTCGAGAACGCCGTCGAGCGCCTGACAATGGCGCGTGAACTCATTGGACGCAATGCCGCGTTGACCCGTTCTGAAAAAGCGCTGTCGGATGCGGATCGCCGCAAAAACGAATTTATTGCAACACTGGCGCACGAACTGCGCAACCCGCTGGCGCCCATCGCGAGCGGCCTGCAAGTGCTGCGCTTGAGGAGCGATTTCGCGTCGTCGCATGGCATCCTCGATATCATGGAGCGACAACTGTGCCAGGTGACGCGGCTGATCGACGACCTGCTCGATATTTCCCGCATCACGAGCGGCAAGGTGCTGCTGCGTTTGCAACGCGTGCTGGTGGACGTTGTCATGGAAGAAGCTGCCGAGGCGGCCCAGCCACTGATCTGCGCTGCTCAGCACACCTTGCACGTCACCCTGCCGCAGCAGCCGTTGTGGATCGAGGCCGATCCCGCAAGGCTGGTCCAGATGATTGGCAACTTGCTGAGCAATTCAGCAAAATACAGTGAAAATGGCAGCACTATTGCGCTCTCCGCACGGTCGGAGGGCGCCAACGTTGTGATTGAAGTCGCCGATACCGGCCTGGGAATTCCTCGGCAAATGCTCGATCAAGTGTTCGACATGTTCACGCAGATCAACAATACACTGGACCGGGGTCAGGGCGGCTTGGGCATTGGCCTGGCGCTGGTCAGGCAACTGGTGGAAATGCACGGTGGAAGCATTGCTGCCGAAAGCGCCGGTCCCGGTCTTGGCAGCACTTTTTCAATCCGATTGCCGATAGCTGCCGCGCCGCCCAACCGGTTTGTCACCCTGCCCGTCGGTATGCCGGCACAGTTGCCTCGTCGCCGCGTTCTCGTTGTGGACGATAACGTCGACGCCGTCACGATGCTGACGATGATGCTCGACCTTTCAGGGCATCAAACCTGCTCGGCCTTTAGTGGAGAGGAAGCGCTGATGGTTGCTATCGACTTTCTTCCTGACGTGGTCTTCATGGACATTGGCCTTCCTGGCATGAGCGGCTACGAAGCGGCGCGGCAATTTCGCGCGGCGCCGCAGTTACAGGTAGCCTTCCTGATCGCGCTGACCGGATGGGGCAGCGCAGAGGATCGGCGGCGCTCGAATGAAGCCGGTTTTGACGCCCATTTGACCAAGCCGGTTGAATTTGCCGCCATTGACACCATGCTGCGGCAGTTCAGGACAAACGACAATGACCGCGGCGTCGCCTCCCAAGCACCTTGAAACGGGCTTGGGGTGCGTCCCGCTCGGGCCGGCGCCACGGGCCCGAGCCTGCACCGATTTACTTAGTCGTGCGTGCGGCACTATGCAAGGCCGCTTGTTTGCCCGCAGCAAAGGAATCGCGTTCCCATTGTTCCGGCGCTTGCTGGACAAAGGCGTGTTCCTGTTGCGCGCCTTCGTCGATGCGGCCCAGCGCGAAATAACAATTGGCCAGCGTCGCGTGCATCCACTTGCGGTCCGAACGCTCTTCAAACGACGGCGCCGCCATGGCCGCAGTCAATTGTTCGATCAATTCCTGCCGGACCTTGGTGGCCGACATGCTGTCATACATGCTTTGCGCGGCATCGCTCTGGATGCCAGAGCGAAAATCATAACAGGTGGCAAGGTTTTCGCCGTTGTAGTAATCGCGCCTTAATACGAACCCCCGGCCGTAGTAACGAATGGCCGTCTCCAGGTCCGCCCGGTCATGCTGCAGCTGCCAGCGCTGTTTGTGCATGGCGCCGGCAATTCCCAGCGTTTCAGGATCGTTCGAGCCTTCGGGGTCGAGCGCGGCGATCACGGCAATGCCCGCCGATAATGCCGCGCCGGACGATGGCAACTGGGACTTGTAGGTGGCTAGCGCCAGTTTTTGCACGATCGACGGATCTCCCGGTTTCAGCTGTTCGGCGGCGGCGAACGCGCTGGCCGCCTGGTTAAACTGGTCGGCGCGCAAGGCCTGGTTGCCCGCGCTCAAGTGCCCGCTCAACTGCCCATGCATGCTTTCAGCCTGGCTCAGCAAGGCTTCGTACTTGTCGTCGTTTAACCGGGGCTGGCGCAGTCTTGGCAAAAAGGTATAGACCGGGCTGTCGGCCTTGTGTTCGGCCATGACGGAGTCGATCAGCTTTCCCAGGGCCAGGCGCGCGCGCAGCGCTTCGCGGTGGCCAATGTCGGCGCCGAGGTGTTCATAGTGCAGCGTACTGACGTGATTGAGGTCGAACGAGAGCCTGCCGGCCGACTCCTTGATGATGATGGTCGAGTGCGGCCTGAGCGCGTGCCGAACGCCAAGCTCATAGACCGCATTCACATTGCCTGTCGAAATATCGGCAATCACCAGTTCCGAGCGCAGCAGCATGTCGTACATGGGCATGTCGATCAGGCCGGAATGCGTGATCTCATCGGCCCGGATGCAGCGCATGCCTGCCGCCACCACCGCCGGCCGGATGATGGCCTCGTAGGTGGCATCCATGTCGAGCGTGCGCCCTGATTCGTAATCCGTCTTTTTACCAAAACCCATCACCACGAAACACACCTTGCGTTGGTCATCGGCCATCACGTTCTCCCATGCTGAGCTGTCAAGCTGAAAAATTCAATTTTTGTGTTCGCCGCCGAGGCGCGCCGCCAGCCAGTGGCCGATCGCGGCCATGCGGCCCGGGGCCGGAGCGGCCAGCAACAGCGCGTCCGGCTGCACGTGGTAGCGCGCCAGATCGGCGCGGCTTAACTCGCGCCCGGCTGCGGGCAATTGCTGGCGTACCGCCGCGCGCAGGGCGGCTCCCTGGGGCAGCACCGGGAGCATGAATGCCCTGCCCCCGCTGACGACGAAAAAACGCTTTCTGTCCGGATGGGCCAGCAGTGCGTTGCCGCGCATATTCGCACCATGCTCGGCTCGCAGGTCGGTGTAGGCATACGGCCTGGGGCCGGCGCCGGCCCATTGCCGCACCATGCCGTCGTGCGATACGGTGAACACGCTCTCGCCGTCCGCGCCAACTTGCAGCCGGTCGATCAGGTAACTGTCGCTGATGATGCCGGCGCGGCCCTGCGCATCGACGAGGTGAGCCACCCCACGTTCGATGTAAGCGAACTGTCCGCCCGGGCCGAATGCCAGCGGGCCGAGCGCGGCGTCTTTATCGATCAACAAACTCGACAGCAGCGTGCCGGAGCGCGCGTCCCATCGCCGCAAGCGAGCGTCCCTTCCCATGATCAGGGCTTGGGCGCCATCAAGGCGCAGCAGCGCCTGAGCATGGATTCCTTGGTCCGAATAGACCCGGTCAGGTTCGACCAGGCGCCGCATGAGTTTTCCATTGTCGGTCGCATACAGGGCGCCATCGCCGCGCTCGTCAGCGGCAAGCACGGTGGCGCCGTCGGCGCTGCCCGACAAGGCGGACAGTGCCCTGCCGGTCGCGATGAAAGGCGCCGTCGCTGGTTCGTCGCCCAAAGAGACGATGGTCCCGTCGGCAAACCCTGCCAGCAAGCCGTGTTTGCCTGGAACGATGCCGACCGGCCGTCCCGGGCCGTGAAACAATTTTATCGGCGCTTGTGCGGTCGCCAAGTGCCAGCCATACACATCGCCATTGTCCAGCCCGACGACCAGGCGCTGCCGGCGTGCATCGAAGCGCATATGGATCACATCGGATGCGCCCAGCCACGCGCCTGCCATCAGGCGCGCAACACCGGCAGAGGCATCGAACACGCTGACATGGCCTTCGGACGATCCGATGGCCAGGAATCTGCCGTCGTCCGAGAGCTGCATTGTGTTGCTGTACGCGGGCGCCCGCGTCCAGTTGTCCGCGGTGCCGACCACGTTCGGCACCGACGGCGCGCCCGCCGCACCCACGCCAACCTGCACTGTGGCGCCCGTCAAGTCCAGTGTCATGCGGTGAAAAGGGTCGGTCTGCAGTATGGCTGGCGCGTTGGGCGGGTGCACCCGCCACGCACCCACTTTGCCCTGCACCGCCGCGCCGTACACCGTGCTGGCGTCCGCATTAAAGCTGAGCGCAAACAGCGCGCCGGGATTATCATTGCCGATCTGGCGCGTGTGGCCGGTGTCCAGGTCGCAGACGTAGATCTTGCCCTGGTCCGTGCCCACGGCCAGCAAGTTGTGGCGCGCGGCGTAACCGGCGCCGTAAGGCATCTCCGCGACGTTTTTCTTGAACAGCGTGCGCCCGCTTGCCACCTGCGACACGGTGACCTGGCCGTCGGCATCGAACACGAACAATTTGTCGCCGTCTTCCGAGATAAAACTGTTGACCGCCATCTCGACGGCATCGGGAAAGCGATGCCGCACCTTGCCTTGCAGGTCACTGATCCAGGTGAAGTAATGGTTGACTCCCGCATCGTTGCCAACCAGGCTCAATCGACCCTGCCCGGCGCTCAAGTGCACGAACTGGGGCACGATTCCGGCCGGGATTGGCAAGTTGCGCTCCGTGGCCAGGCTGGGGAGCGCCACCAGCGTTGCCGTCGGCATGGGCGCCTTGCCCACTGCAGTCAACACCACGGCCTGGTGGCCGCTGCTGTCGGGCGAGATGCTGCGGATCTCGTCTGCTATTTTTCTTCTCGACGGCGTGTTGGCAGCGATGTCCCACCAGTACAGATTGCCCGCCTTGTCGCTGGCCAAAACGCCGTTGAGCCCGGCTACCAGACGCGCTTCCAGCAGCGCCGCCTTGCCTTCGTGCTTTAACCTTGACAGAACCGGCACGGCCTTGTCCCCGGCCAGATTCCAGCGCACAAATTCGCCCGCACCATTGATCGTCAACAGCTCTTGCGGCTTATCCGGACGCGGAACCGCCAGCAGCGTGTCGCTCTTGCCCGTGGACAGGTGCAAGCTTTCAGTGAGGCGCTGGTTGGCGTTGTTGAGCGCCACTTCGGCCTGCCATACCAGCGGCCTGTCCTGGGTGGCCGACGGCAGCGCGTGCAAGGCCATGCGCGCCGCCAGCGACACGGCGCCATCCTTGAGTGCCTGCTGGGACAGCAGCGCCATCTGTTCGGATGCGCGTTGCTGCGCCACCCGCGTTTCGTGCTGCGCCTCTTTGGCGGCACTGATGGCGAGCCAGGCCAGCGTGGAAAACAGCGTCAGCAGCACGGCAGCGCCGCCGGCGGAGAATTGGCGCCGCCGGCGCGTGCGCAAACCATCGCGGTTGACCAGGTCGTCGTAGTCCAGCCCCGGCAGCAAGGCCGCCATCAGGCGCAGCGTTGCCGTGCGCAAGCCATGCTTTGCCACGTCGGGCGCGAGCGGACCGTCGCCGTCGGCGGCGCCAGTATCGAGCAACGCCGGCGCGAACCATTGCGCCACCTCGGCGCTGGACGCGGCGTGGGCGCCGACGAGGACGGGCAAGATCTTGCCATCGGGGCGCAAGCGGCGAAACGCCTTGACCTCCTTGTCGACCCAGACTGAACGCGCGGCATGCGGGCTGCACAGCACGATCAGGTGGGCTGAATTAGCCAGCGCCTCGGTCAACACCTCGGAAATTTGGCCACCGGCCGACAATTCGTCCTCATCGCGAAACACGCGGCCGATGCGTCTTGGGTCGGGCCGCACGCACAGGTCGGCATCGGGCGTCACGCCGGCCGGCAGCTGATAGCGCTCCAGTGCATGGCTCAGCGCTTTTGCCAGCTTGTGGTCGGCGTGGCTGTAGCTGAGAAAGGCGCAGTAACTGAGTTGCTCCTTGTGCTCCTTGCGCTCCTTGCCCGCTTGCGGCGCGGCGCGCTCAAGCGGCATCGGGACCGGCCATTGCCGCACCAAGGCTTGCCAGGCGAATGCCGGCGCGAATCGCCTGGATCGTCACGCCTTCGTTGGCCTGGTACACAGTGCCGGCCGGGCGGAACCTGGGCATCGTGGACGAACCGCCATGATGCAGCGCGATGAGGCGCCAGTCTTCATTAAATACCGGGCTGCCGGAGCTGCCAGGATCGGTCGGCGTGCGGTAATGCACGAGGCGGTTGGCGTCGTCGACGGCCAGCAGTTCACTGTCATGCACGGCGATCTGCAGGCCGCTGCCGCGCGGATGGCCGATGACGTAGGCCTTGGCCTGGCCGTCGACGATCGGCAAGAGCGCGCTCACTTGCAGCACGCCATGGCCAGTTGCCTGTTCCAGGCGCGCCACGCTCACGTCCAGCAAACCCTCCGCCTGGCTTGGCTGGCCCAAGGGGCCGGGCGGCGACGTCAACAGGATCTCGGCAATTTTGTGAAAGACCGGCTTGCCATCGGCAGGATAGTCCAGCTCGAACGTGACGAGCGCGTCGCTTGGGCGGATTGCTCCCGGGACGGTATCGCTGAGCACGTGCGCATTGGTGACAAAGACCGGGCCGGCGCCGCCCAGCCCCAGCGCGGCGCCATCGAGCAGAAAGCCGGTGCCCAGGCGCACGCCATGGCTGTTGCACACGCAGCCGATCGAGGCGCAGGCGCTTAAAATTTGCTTGATGGTGTCGATGGAAAACGCGCCCGTTCCCTGAAAATTGCGTTCGAGTTCGTTTTGCTCGGCGCGCGAGGCGGGCGGCGTGAGCGACAGCAAGGACAGGCGCGCCATCTGGTGCCTGGCAATGATCGAGGCTAGCCGGTCTTGCGCTTGCACGCCGCCGTCGAGCGCGCGGGCGTCCCAGATCTCGCGCAACTGGCGCCCCAGACTCTCCAGCATGAACGGCGTGCACTGGGGGGCGTGCAACAGGCGGTAGAGCCATAGTTCCGCATGGTCCGGTTCGTCCAGGGCAAGGTAGACTTCAGCCATGCTGGCCATCTTCCATGGGCTGTCCACGGCTCGCTGCTGCATGTCGGACAGCAGTTGGCGGGCCAGCTCGCGCGAGGAAACTGGCGCCAGGCCCGTCATGCCGATGCGCTCGGCGCGGGCCAGCAAGGCAAGCGCGTTCACCCCGTGCCAGTAGTTGGTCAGGCGGTTGTCGAGGTAGGCATGATGGTAGGCGTCAAACGCTTGCACCAGGCGCGCCGGATCGCCATCGTCGACGTACGCCTGCTTGCAGATGCGCGCCTTTTGCCCCCGGTATTCGGCCAGTTCCACATGCACCGTGCGCGCGCCGGCAGTGCGCTGCACGGCCTCGATGGCCTGGTCCAGTAACGCATCGGCCTGCTGCAAGTGCGACAGCTCGATCAGCGCTTGCGCATAATGCTTGGCCAGCAGCGCAGAAAAGTCGCGGCAGGCAAACCACGCCTGGCCGATGTGCAGCGTGAGGGCGAAATGCCGTTCGCGGTTCAAGGCGTTGCATGCCTTCCAGGCGCCGGTGGCGTCGTAGCGGCCCGGTTCGGTTGCAATCCCGTCGGCGATGGTGTGCACCGCCTTACTCAAATCCCATACGGGCACGTCCGGGCAGTGCCCCGTCAGGATCGACGTTACCAGCAACTGGGGCGTCATGCTCAATCCCGGCTGATGCCGGCTGCCTCGGCGATTGCCGCGCGCATTTTTGAACCCGCCAAATAGTGCGTGATCGTGTGGCGCCAGCTGCCCCAGTTCGGTTCGCGGATATCGGTGACCGCTTTGCCATTGACGGCCAGGAAATCGTTGGCAAAGCGCGGATCGGCGCCGCAAATCGGGTCGAGCGGATCGTAAATGTTGATCCAGTGCGTCAGTTTCTGGTCGGGGAAGTCGATCCGCTTGGCGTCGACGGCGATCAGTTCATCCTGCACTTCGCGAATGCCCAGCGGCGAGCCGGCGGTGATCAAGGTGTCCACCGGCACGCAATCGGGGCAGTTGCGCAGCACGTCATAGGCGAGCATGGTTCCCATGCTGTGCGACACCAGGATCACTTTTTCCGCTTCGGCGCTGGCCGCCGCCAGCGTTTGCAGCAGCTTGTTGCGCAAGGCGCTGCGGACCTGGAAGGTGGCGCCGTCGCGGCGCGTGTATTGTTTGTCGAACAAATAGTAATAAGCCTCCATCGCCGCTTTTTTGATGACGGCCTGGCGCACCGCGCGCGGCAGGAAGCCGGCCACTTCGTACCCGGCGGCGCCGCTGGCGATGAGGGCGGCGTCGGCCGGGTCGTTCAGGTGCAGATTGGCTTCCAGCCGGGCTTCGAAGGCTTGCAAGAAGGCCTGTTCGCGCGGCGTGACGCCGCTGGCGCTCTTGAACAATGGGTCGGCCTCGGCCAGACCGTCGACGGCCAGTTCGCTTTGCGCGGAGGCGTGTTCGTAATAGGCGTGGAAGTCTTGTTCGTAGTCGTCGCCGTAAAACACGTCCGCGTAATAGCAAAAGCTGGTGGAAACGCCATTGCTGCCGAGCTTGACGCCGCGGTTGGGCGCGGGGAACGCGGACGGCATCGGGTTATCGCGTTCCAGACCCCACAGCCAGATCCGTTTTAATTCCGCAGGAGAAGGTTTTTTGGACAGACCATGTATGAATACGACTGCAGCCCGGTTTTTTGGCATGAAGTTTCTCCTTGATCAGCATGTGGGATGGCAAAGATGCTAGCTGACTTAGTTTGCGAATGCGCAACTAATTTGAGGGCATTGCTAAAAGCTTACGGTCGCGGCCAGAATTGGTGGCTTGCAGTAGTCCAGGTTGGCCAACTTGGCCCATGGCAATGCGATGCGAGGAGAGGCGCCAGATTGAACCCGATTTTTTTTGCATTGCATTGGAAGACTCGGCATGGCTGGCCGGTCGATAATGTTTGCCGAGCGAACATAAGTAAAGATACAATCTTGCAATATTCTTATGCAAACATGCCAGGCGATTACCGCCCTCACTCCCGGAAAAATATACGATGAGCAAGCTTTACCACAGCCCTACCTTTCCTTTTAACCGCACGCGCCTGGGAAGGGCCGTTCGCCTGGCGCTTGGCGCGGGAGCCATGGGCGGCCTGCTCGCGCAGGGCGCCGCGTGGGCCCAGTCCGGCGCGAGCGCTGACGAGAGCACCATGCAGCGGGTGGAAATCACCGGTTCTGCCATCAAGCAGCTGGCGTCCGAAACGCCGTTGCCGGTTCAGATCGTCACGCGCGACCAGATCGACAAGGCCGGCGTCACCACCGCTGCCGAACTGATGGCGCGCATCTCGTCGAACGTGGGCGGGCTGACCGATGGCGCCAGCATCAATGTGGGCGGCGACCAGCGCGGTTTCAACAGCGCCAACCTGCGCGGCATTGGCACCTCGTCGACACTGGTGCTGCTCAATGGACGGCGCATGGCCAACTTCGCCTCCCCTGGGGACGATACCGGCGTTGACTTGAACAATATTCCTGCCGCCGCCATACAGCGCGTGGAAGTGCTGCTCGACGGCGCCTCGGCGCTGTACGGCACGGATGCGATCGGCGGCGTGATCAATTTCATCACCCGCAAGGATTTTCGCGGCGTGCAGATGAGCGCCTACGGCATGGGCACGCGCGAAGGCGGCGCCGGCAAGCGCGCGGCAACGCTCAGCCTGGGCGCCGGCAACCTGGAACAAGATGGCTACAATGTGTTTGCCATCGCCGACGTGCAGCGCACCGCGCGCCTGGGCACGGAGCAGCGCCGCTTCGTCGGCGAACTTGACATTGCGCAGCGCCTGGGCCACCTGCTGTCCGGCTTTACCAGCCCGGCGAATATTCGCCTGACGTCCACCCAGCGCGACCACCTGCAGGAAACCGGCTTTGAGCTGAACGGCCGGCCCATCACCAACCGGCTGATCAACCTGTCGATTCCCGCCTGCAATCCGCCGGCGAACCTGTATCTGCCCGCCGGCACGGGCGGGGTCGATGGCTGCACCTACAATTACATGGGCGACACGGAACTGTATCCCGAATCGACCAAGCAAAACCTGCTCGGCCGGGGCGTGCTCAAGGTGGGCGCGACAGCCCAGGCCTACGCCGAAGTGGCGCTGAGCCGTTCGCGCACCAACTACGTCGGCTCGTCGGCGCGGGTGACCGGCTACATCGATTACCGCAAGGTGCCGGCGCTGGCTAACACCGGACTGGACCAGCTCGACGACGACACTCCGGGCGAACTCGCACTGCGCATGCGCCTGTCGGACGCGGGCCGGCGCACCAGCGAACTGACCAGCGAGAGCCAGCGCTACGTGGTGGGTTTGACTGCCAGCGCCGCTGGCTGGGATGTGGACGTCGGCTACAACCACAGCGTCAACACCGTCAAGGACAAGGATACCCACGGTTACGTCTTGTACGACCGGCTGCTGCAAGGCGTTGCCGATGGCCTGGTCAATCCGTTTGGCCCGTCCAGTGCGCAAGGCGTGGCGCTGCTGGACAGTATCCAGGTCAACGATGTGGTGCGCCGCGCGCGCGGCACCATGGACACGCTCGACTTCAAGGCCACCCGCGCCTTGGCCACACTGCCAGGCGGCGAACTGGGCGTGGCGGTGGGCGGCGAAGTGCGGCGCGAGCGCACCGACTTTACGCCGTCGGCCCTGCTGATGAGCGACAACATCAACAATGACGGCGCCCCCGAAGGCGGCAAGGCCACCAGCGACCGGCGCCGGGTTGGCGCGCTGTTTGGCGAGATTCTGGCCCCGTTCAGCAAGCGCTGGCAGGGCCAGTTGTCGGCCAGGTACGACCACTACCAGCAGGTGGGCGGCGCGCTCAGTCCAAAACTGGGACTGGCCTTTACACCCAACAAATCCGTGATGCTGCGCGCCTCGGCCGGGCGCGGCTTTCGGGCGCCGTCGATGTCCGAACTGCACCGTCCGACCGTCTACAGCGCCACCGCCACCCTGCCCGACCCGGTGTATTGCGCAACGGTTGAGAACAACTACGCCGACTGCGCCGACAACTGGGATACGCGCCGCTACAGCAATCCGAACCTGAAGCCGGAACGCAGCAGCCAGTATTCGGCCGGGCTTTTGATCGAGCCGGGCAAGCACTGGAACGCCAGCCTGGACTACTGGCACATCAAGCGCACCGACTTGATCAGCGAGATTGGCGACGACGTCATTTTGGGCAACCTGGCCAAGTACGGCAACCTGGTGCATCGCGACGAAGACGGTTACATCGACTACATCGAGCTGCACAAGGAGAATCGCGGGGCCCAGGTGGCCAGCGGCATCGATGTGGTGCTCGACCTGCACCGCATCGACACCGCCGCCGGCCGCTTTGGCGCCCGCCTGAACGGCACCTACGCGCTCTCTTCCAAGATCCAGACCGGCCCCGGCGACGCCTTTATCAGCAACCTGGGCAAGTTCGTCACCGACGGCGTGGTCCAGCGCTGGCGCCACACGGTCAGCGCGGACTGGGAACGGGGCGCGCTGTCGGCCAGCCTGTCGAACACGTTTTCGTCGGCCTATACCGACCAGAATTCGGCCATCAATACTGACGACGGCAGCGTGGTGGCGCCCAACCGCGTGCGCGCTTATGCGCTGTGGGACATGTCGCTCGCTTACGCGCCAAGCAGCATGCTCAAGCTGCGCGCCGGCGTCCAAAACATGTTCGACCGCGCGCCGCCCTACTCGAACCAGGCGTATTACTTTTTGTCGGGTTACGACCCAAGCTATACCGATCCGCGCGGACGGCGCCTGTACGCAAGCGCGAATTACACGTTTCGGTAAGCCACGCAGGGGCGCCAAAGGGGGCCGCTTGCAATCCTGCTCGCGGAATTGAGCGCTAGTACAAAGAGCCCCAAGTGAGTTTTCTATTAATTTAAAGTTTGAAAAGTCGGAATTTCCAGCGGTTCCGGCTTACAACTCTCTTTTGGAAAATTCGATTTTTTCGGAACGCGACAAAGCCTTGTCGGCAATTTGACTATTGCAACTAACTCCCAACTGCCTCGGCAAAGTGACTCTAAACTGGCTGCCAAGTCCTCTTCCGTCGCTATTTGCGGTTACGCTGCCGCCATGCGCTTCGACTAGCTCCTTCACAAGAGCCAAACCGATACCAAGCCCTTTGCCATCAAAGCGCGTGGCGTGAGAATCCTGAACAAACAATTTAAAAACGTTCGGCAATGCCTCAGCTGTGATACCAATTCCAGTGTCTGTTATCTCTACAATAACCGACGTCTCGTTTATCTCGACTGTCAATTCAATCGTTTTATCCTTAGGGGTATATTTCGACGCGTTATCAAGCAGATTTCCAAAAATTTGATTTAAGCGAGTCGGGTCTGCGAATATCTCCACTGGAAAATCAGGCAGATCGCAACATAGTATCTGGCGACGCTCGTCGATAGAAGCATGAGTTGTTTCGACGACTTGTGCAATCACTTCTAAGATGTCTACAAGCGTTCGCTTAAGACGCAATTTTCCAGTCGATATGCGCGACATGTCGAGAACGTCGTCCAACAGCGTTGACATGTGAACCACTTGCCTGTCAATGATATCCTGAACTTTCATTCCGATTGCGGCTTCCGGCGGTGCCTGCTTTAACACTGACAAGACGTTGCGAAGTGAACTGAGAGGATTGCGCAACTCATGCGCGAATAATGCTAGAAACTCAGTTTGCCGACGCAGCGCCTGATCGGCGCCGGCCCGCAGTTCCTGCGCAGTTAGCGTGGAATTGGCCAACTGTTCATCGGCACTTCTGCGAAGCTTTTCTCGTCGGTCTTTTTCTGCCAACAAATTTTTGTGTGGCATTAGCGGTGGTACGAGGTGTGTTCCCAGAATCTCGTGCGAAATTGTTTTCCCACAAAAAAAGAACCTGCCGTTTCCAATACGCTTGGCTGCACACATTGCTTTTTCGGCCAGTGCGATAAGCATTTCTGCTTCATCTCCGTTGTCCGGGTATAAACTAATACCAATGCTCGCTGTGAGGCGAATGGCATAGGTGCCAACTCGGTGCGGTGCACGAAGGGATGAAATAATCTGTTCTACGACAGCGACTACGTCCGAAACTTCGGATATCTCTTCAAGAAGAATCACAAATTCGGCACCTCCGTACCTGCAGACCGTATCCGCCTTGCGGCTGGCAGCGGTGAAGCAACGCGCGGCGATCTTTAATACCTGGTCGCCTGTTGCATGTCCAAATGTGTCGTTGATATGCTTGAATTTGTCCAAGCCGAGAAAAAGAAGCGCTAGTCGTTCTCCCCGGCGTTTTGCGTTTACAATTGCGTGTTGAAACCGATCAAGGAGGAGAACACGGCTTGACAACCCTGTCAGCGCGTCAAGCCCGGCCGAGAACGTTATATCGCGCAACCTTTTTTCGCTGGCGTCGCGCTCAGAATGGGCCTGCAACATGGCCATCACCAATTTTTCGTTGGCTTCGACAAGCTCCAGTTGACGCTCGCTATTCATGAATTTTCGAGCAATAAGTAGTTATCGAACATGACGTAAGCTCCCCCGCGAAGTAGCACTTGTGTCACCGTAGAACGCTTACGTACGAGTTGTAGACTTTGAAACTTTTCTCGACGGCGTTGCCTCGCGTTTCTTTGTCGGTCTACCACCAAGCAATCCCTCTTGGTCGATAAGCATGTCACCAATTTGAACACCATTTTTGTCGATGGTGTATTCCCGTAATTCATCAGAATGCTCGCTGGCACGCACTTTCACAACGGCCATCAGCCGTCGCAAACGGCTCTCGACCTCAATGTACCGCTGTACGATAATGGCGTCTGTCAAAAATGCAGTGCCGTACGGGCTAAAACGCAAATCTGAATAGCGGTCTTCAAGTTCACATGTCATCACGACAGTTACCTGCGCATCCGCTAACGTTGTCACTAAACGCAGCATCGATTCGCGAAAATCTTCTCGAAAAGTCGGCGCCAACGCAAGTTCAAAACCGGAGAGTGAATCAATTAGAACGCGCGTCGCCTTGGTCTGGCGAATTGCATTGACCAACAAGACGATTATTTCATCGACAGAAAGATCGGGACTGCTCGTATTTATCACAGTCACAGAGCCATCATTGACCAGTTTCGCCAAAATAGGATTTCGCGATTTTTTAGCGGGACGTTGCTCGAAAGCTGCTATGACACCGGTTTCTCCGACTCGAGCGCCCTCAGCGAGAAACGCCGCTGCCAAAACACTTTTTCCAGAACCCGATGGCCCTGCGATCAGTAGCGAGAAGCCCTGTGGTAGGCCGCCGCCCAGCATATCGTCCAATCGCGCAATACCAAAGAGCAGGCGAGGACTCAATTCAATCTCATCCACGATCTCTGAAATGCGCACTGGCGCGAAAATTTTGATACCTTCTTCATTGATGCGAAACGAATGCTGGCCAGGTATCGTTGCCTGCCCACGCATTTTCACAATCTCAACCTTACGTACCATTGAATTAACATGATTGCTCTGACGCAGCCAGATTAAACCGTCCGCAACCGTAAATATCGGATTGACATCGCCAGGTTCCGCGTATTCACCGATTAAAAAGGTGGTTGCTTGCCAACTTGTCATCGTCATTCCGAGTTGCTGCACGAAATGCTCTAACTGATTTCGGACGTTATCGTTCTGGGCTGCAGCCCGCACTACCGAGCGGAATGAGTCTACAAAAACAAAAGCCGGCTTGTGATTCTTGACCTCCTCGATGATCCGAGCGAGCACGAGATCGAGGTCACCAGTCAGCGTTTCATCAGAAAGATTGACGAATCGAACAGAGCTATTAATGGCATCATCATCGAAAAAATCGAACTGCTGCTGATAACGCAGCATTTTAAGCGGAGGCTCACCTAAAATCGTTAAAAACAGAGCTGAACGTTCAGTCGTAGCCAACGAAAACATCATTTGGTGGGCAAGCGTTGTCTTACCGCATCCCGGTTCACCGGCAATCAGGTTGAAGGAAAGTTCAGGCAACCCCCCACCAAGCAATTCATCCAGTCCCGGCACACCAGTCAAAAGGCGTTTGATTTTTACTTTTGTACGCATAGCGAAGTGTCCTTCATAACTTGACTGTTAGTAGCGGGTCTAGTACCGGCCGAAGTAGCCGTTCAGTAAGCGAAAGGCCAATCAAGTCCACAAGCCTGTTCAAAAATGATGACAGTAAAGCATCGCTTGCCGCTGCGAAGTCAATCGTGTCCTGTTTTAAGAGGAGTGCGCGAAGAGCCATTAAATCCATATCAGGGTGACCGTCTTGCGAAAGCGTTGCAAGCCAAGGATACGACTGCCCAGTAACTTCGATGCTTTGAAAAAAAAGCGCATTGAAGCCGCCCTTGCCGATTATTCGCCGCATGACAGAGTCTATACCCTCCCATGCCGCCACGATAGTTTCAACGGTGCACGACGCGTCTTGCCCCCGCTTTACTTCCTCGGAGTAACAATTAATCACCCAACTGACCGGTTGGTTTTCCATAAGGGAGCGCCATGACTTGGGAAGTGAATGTGAGTTGCTATTGGCGGAGCAGTTGCAAGTATGAAATACCGAAAACTGCAAGCGTGTGTGATGCGGTTGCATCAGTTGCTTTTTCTTGCAGTATGGACCTTTTTGCGAACAGACGTGTAGATATTTTGGTTTTGTCGCATTGCTAATGTCGGCGGGCCGATCAGGATGGGGCTTGTCGCGTTGTATGGTCAACAATGAAATGTACTACGAACGAAATTGAGTTGATTCCGGAAATTTCGGCGGTTACGGCTTGCAGCCCCTTGCAGGAGTGAACTATGCATGATGTCGGCCCGGATGAACAGGCAACATGTTAGCGCATGCGCGGGGGGGCAAAACCCAATCCACCCAAGTTAGCGATGGGCGTGCATTTCAGTAAATTATTATCAATTTTTTCACAATAACACTTGACATCACCTTAAAATCGCGGCGTCCAGCATGGATTTTTACTATCCATGCCTGCCATGTCCGTTCTGACCACGCTGTTCCAAGATTTCGCCGCG
>NZ_JAFCTU010000029.1:0-74989 GCF_049896185.1 Massilia sp. TSP1-1-2 | reverse complement strand
GCATGATTTCCCCTCCATATGACAAGGATACATGCATATATATAATAAGTCTTATTATTTATGACGCACTACACTAGTTTCGATGTTCCAGCGGCGGCCATAGCAGGCGATCAGCTGTGCGGCCGGGAACGCGATGCGATCAGTCAAGGAGGTCAGCAGGAAGCGCTTTTCACCCGCTTCATTGATCACCGCGATGGCGCGAACCCGCCATTTTCTTGGCAGTTCAGGGTCCTTCAGGCGCGCCTGCGATGACACCTTCATTTCCACAATCGCGTCATCTGAATCACCTTCGATTTCCACCCAAGCAGTGTTGCTCTTGGCTGGTATAAGGAAGTGGCGATTGCATCCGTTGGCTGCCAGGCGGCATAACAATTCTGCGGAAAGAAAGCCTTTGTCCACAATGGTTAGCGAGTTGTCGCCGATGCTGTCGACCATTTCCATCGCGTAGGCTTTTTCCGTCTTGGCGTAGGGGCCAAACTGCGCGTCGACCACGAGATGGGTCGGTACATGTGTCAACGTCACGCCGCGTACTTGGGGATAGCTGGAGACAGTTCCTTTGGCGTAGCGCTGCGCGCCAAAATGAGCACGATTGGCCACGCTGTCGGGGGTGCGAAGAGAGGTGCCGTCCATCGCAAAAAGCGCCAGGCCGTTAAACAGGAAAGATTCCTTGTCCTGATCGCTCCAAGCCTTGGCCGACTTGCGGAAAAGCCACTCGACGGACTCGAAACCAAGGCGTCGGCGCGCCTTCGTTGCCGCGCCATCGGTGACAAATGGCGACGCTTCGTTTGGCATGGCCAAATCAAGTTCAGCGAGCACTTCACGAACCGACCGATGCCGGTAGAGCGCCAGCGCGATCACCAGCCAGACCACTTGCTGGGCCGGTAATCGCCGATGCCGAATGCTCGCTTTGCCTTTTTCTGCTAGCGCTTCCTCTATCCAATCAAACGGCAAATGCTCGCCGAACCGATTCCAATCGAATGGAACTGGCGCTTCGTTTGCAAGCAGAATGGCATCTGAAAGACTCATGTCGGAAAGTTAACACAGTCCAACTTTGTTTACAACACTTAAATGACAAGGGGTCCGCCGGCGCTTAAGTCAACGCCATTAGGCACCGTCCCCGGCGCCGTCAGTGCTGCTCGATGGCGCCGATGATGTCGGCGATCACCTCGGCCAGCTGCTCTTCCAGCCCGATCCACAGCGGCAGGCGCAGCAGGCGCTCGCCGGCGGCGTCGGTGTGGCGCATGTCGTCGGCGGAGCGGCCAAGCTCGCGGCCCACGGGCGAAGAATGCAGCGGAATGTAATGGAACACCGTCTGGATGCCGCGCTCCCTGAGGCGCGCGATCACGCGCGTGCGCGTGGCCAGGTCGGGCAGCAGCAGGTAGTACATGTGCGCATTGTGCGTGCATTCGCGCGGCACGGTCGGGCGCACCACCTTGCCCGCTTTTTCGAGGCTGGCGAACCACTGGTGGTAATTGGCCCAGATCTCGAGCCGGCGCCGGTTGATGATATCGGCCTCCTCCATCTGCGCCCACAGGAAGGCGGCCACGATTTCGCCCGGCAGGTACGACGAGCCGACATCGACCCAGGTATATTTGTCGACCTGGCCGCGGAAGAACTGGCTGCGGTTGGTGCCTTTTTCGCGGATGACTTCGGCGCGCTCGATGAAGCGCGGATCGTTGATCAGCAAGGCGCCGCCCTCGCCGGAGATGATGTTTTTCGTTTCGTGGAACGACAGCGCCGCCAGGTGACCGATCGAACCGAGCGGACGCCCCTTGTAGGTCGACATGATGCCTTGCGCCGCGTCTTCGATGACCAGCAGGTCGTGGCGGCGCGCGATGTCCATGATGGCGTCCATCTCGCAGGCCACGCCCGCGTAGTGGACCGGCACGATGGCCTTGGTGCGCGCCGTGATGGCCGCCTCGATCTTGTTCTCGTCGATGTTCATGGTGTCGGCGCGGATATCGACGAACACGGGAACGGCGCCGCGCAGCACAAAGGCGTTGGCGGTCGAGACGAAGGTGTACGACGGCATGATGACTTCGTCGCCCGGCTGCAGGTCGGCCAGCATCGCGGCAATTTCAAGCGCCGCGGTGCACGAATGGGTCAGCAGCGCTTTCTGGCAGCCGATGCGCTGCTCGAGCCAGGCGCTGCATTTTTTGGTAAAAGCGCCGTCGCCGGCCAGGTGACCGCTGGCGTGGGCCTGCGAAATATTCCACAGTTCCTTGCCGGTCATGTAGGGCTTATTGAAGGGAATTTTCATGGTGATTCCTTGAGAGTGGCGGCGTGCGCCGGGGCGCGAAATACCCAGAATTTTTGAGCGAGAAAAAGGCACGCGGCCAGCACCACGATCATGCCGGCCTGGATCAGCTGGTGCGGGTAGCCCATGCGGTCAACCAGCAGGTAGAGCACCGCCAGATTGAATACGTAGCCAAGGCCATAGGCGGTGCAGTAGCGGTAGAACACGGCGCCTTTGGCGCCGCCGTGCTCGAACGTCCACTGCTTGTTGGCAAAGAAGGTCTGCAGCACGCCCAGGCCGTACAGGATCGACATGGCCAGCTTGGGATTCATGCCCAGCCACGTCAGGCCCAGGTAGAGCGCGTAACAGAGCAGGTTGGAGGCGACACCGACCACCGCGTAGCGCAGCAGCTGGCGCTGTACCAGCGTGAGCACCACCGCTTACGCCCTGACCCAGTGGAACGTCATCGACGGCGCCGGCAGCGTAAAGCCGAGCCGTGCGTACATCGCCAGCACGCGCGTATTGCGCGCCGCGACGCTGGTGCGCACGCGCTGCGCGCCCAGTTGCCGGGCGTGGCCCAGCATGGCGCGCCACGCGCGCCGGCCATAGCCCTGGCCTTGCGCGTCGGGCGCGACCGCGTTCAGGTGCCAGTAGCAGGTGCCGTCGGCCTGCAGTTCGGTGATGAAAAACGCCACCAGGCGCTGCTGGTCGTACAGTCCATACAGTTGCTGGGTTGCATGGCCGGGCGTGTTGGCAACCCAGTTGTGGAAACGCCGGTCGCTGATGGACGCATCGAGCCGGAAGTCCATCTTGAAGCGCTCGTGCTGGAAGGCGCTGGCCGCCACCGCCAGGATGGCGTCCATGTCGGCCGGGCCGGCGCGCACGATGCGCAGGGCGCCGTCCTGGCCAGCGGCCTGGTCGGCGTCCCGGTCGGACGCTTGGTCGACGACGTCGCCTGCAGCGAGCGCCAGGTGCGGCGCATACATCATTTCAATGAAGCGAAAGCCGCACGCTTCAAGCAGCATCGACTCGGCCAGCCGGTCGTGGAGCAGGCGGCAGCTGACCAGGCCCGCGCCGGCGGCGTCGCGCGCCTGTTCGAACAGCTGCATGTCGGCGCGCGCAGCGGCGCTGCGCACGGCGATCTGGTCCACTTGCATGACGGCGAACCCACAGACGGCTTCATCCCACGGCGCGCGGCTCCACGCCAGGAGCAGTGCATGAGTGTCGATAAGCTTATGCATGTTCCGCCTCCACTTCCGCCATGGCGGCCGCCGCCACCCCTGCCTTGCGCTGCCGGACCACGAACTGCGGCTTGCGGTTGACGTTCAGGTGCAGCCGGCCCAGATACTCGCCAATGACGCCCAGCGCCAGCAACTGCACCCCGCCCAGTATCAGCACGGCGATGATGGTGGAGGCGAAACCGGGCACCGATATGTTCGACACCAAATACTGCAGCAGGTAGTAAAAGCCGACCACGAAGCCGGAGCACGCGGTCAGAAAGCCGATGGCGCTGACCAGCTGCAAGGGCAGCAGCGAAAAATTGGTGTACAGGTTCAGCGCCAGGACCAGCAATTTGCTGACCGAATAATTCGACTTGCCTTCCGCGCGCGCATGGTGGGCAACGTCGACGGCGCCGATGCGGCTGGTGCACCAGGCCAGCAGCCCGTCGAGGTAGGTGAAGTTCAGGTTGTAGAACATGACGCTCTTGGCCAGCTGGTGGCGCATGGCGCGAAACGGCGTGGGCGTGACCGGATTGCGAAACACGGTGCGATAGAAATGCCAGACGATGGCCGAACCAAGATTGCGCCAACCTGCATGCTGGCGGTCGTCCGGGCAGCCGTACACCAGGTCGAGGTCGCCTTGCCCGATGGCGGCCAACAGTTTCGGGATTTCCTCGGGGGGATTTTGCAAGTCGTCGTCCATGGTGACGATGACGGCGCCGCGCGCCATGTCGAGCCCGCACATGAGCGCATTGTGCTGGCCATAGTTGCGCATCAGCTGCACGGCAACGACATGAACCGGATCGCGCAGGCGCAATGCTTCGAGCGCGGCCCAGGAGCCATCGCGGCTGCCGTCGTCAATCAGGATGATTTCGTAGGGCTGCCTGAGAGGACCAAGAACGGCGCTCAAGCGCTCATGCAACTGCGCGAGCGTGACTGCGGAGTTATAGACCGGGACAACGATGGACAGGGCAAGTTCGGGCAAATCGTCGCTTGCGCTTGGGTGCGGGTGCTGGCGGAGAGGGGGGGAGGCAAACTTGTGCATAAGGAATCCAAAATCAACGTCGCATGGCGGTTTGCCGCGTCCACAAGGTTTTCAAGGATACCATATTTGCTCTTTTCGCTTAACAAATAATTAATGCCGCCCCGATGGCTGCCGGTTCGCAGCCTGCCAGGTTCACAGCATCAAACGTGTATTTTCCTTGTTAAAAATATATTGATCTTGTACGCACACCTTGTGTCGGCGCAAAGAATGATGTGCTACCATTCATCATTATTTCTCTCTACCAATTTCTCATGCGCACGCGTGTTTGCATCACCATCGATACCGAATTTAGCATTGCTGGTGCATTTACGAACCCCGAGCGGCGTCCGGTGGCCGAGCCGCTGGTGTGGTGCAATGTCGACGGCAAGTCCGAAGGCCTGGGATTCATGCTCAAAACGTTTGCCAAATACCATGTGCAAGCCACGTTTTTCGTCGAGACCGTCCACCGTTTCTGGTTCAAGAACGACCCCATGGGCCCGATCGCGCGCCAGATCCATGCCGAAGGCCACGAAGTGCAGCTCCATACCCATCCCGGCTGGTCGCTGTTTGCGCATGCGGATTGGTGGGACCAGTCGCGCAATATGCGCGGGCGCGATGACTTCAAGGCGCGCAGCGTGGCAAGTTCGGTAGCGCTGATCGAACAAGGCATTGCCACGTTCAGCGAGTGGGGCGTACCGCGTCCGCTCGCCTTTCGCAGCGGTAACCTGCAACACGACGACAACCTGTACCAGGCGCTGGCGCAGACCGGCATTCCTTACAGTTCCAATGTGGGGGTGGCCATTTACGACAGCGGCGACGCTCATTACACGCTGTACAGCGGCCAGCACGAGCGGCACGGGGTGCGCGAATTTCCGGTTCTGACGTTTTCCGACTGGACGCTAGGCAACAAGCGCCACATCAAATCGCTGACCATTGCCGGTTCCAGCTTTGCCGAAACGCGCAGCCTGCTTGAAAAAGCGCGCGCGGCGGGCATTCCGCTGGTGGTGGTGCTGACCCATCCGTTCGAATACGTGCACAACAAAGACAAAACGTTCGAGCAGAACCGGCGGCACGACCTGACCCAGCGCCGCCTGGTCCAATTGTGCGAATTTCTGCACGACAATGATGACCGCTTCGAAGCTTGCGGCCTGGCGCACGCGGCGGCGTCGCTGCCGGCGTTGGCGCCTGCCAACACGCTGCTCAAGGGCGCGCTGTGGCAAGCCCTGCCCCGCATGGCGGCCCAGGTCGCGCACGACAAATGGGGTCGCTGGATGTTGGGGCGCCAGAGCAAAAGCGCTTGAGGCAAGATGGCGGCAGCACCGCAGCCTTGCCGGGCGTGATCAAAAAAGCATTTTAGCGGCGCTCGGGTATACTGAGCCGCCGGCGCTCCCACCCACCACTTTTTTGCGCGCGCCGGACCCTTGCTGCCCGAGCAGCCATGGCGTCCTGCCGCGAACGACAATGAATAAGATCAAACTGACGGTATTCTGGCTGGCGCGCGCGCTCGGCCTGTTTGCGGCCTGCCGCCGCCTGACCGCGGCCAAGGTGCGCATCCTGTGCTACCACGGCGGCTGCCTGGGCGACGAAAGCAGCTACAACCCCAAACTATTTTGTTCCTCGGCCATGCTGGCGCAGCGCATGCAATGGCTCAAGCGCAAGGGCTTCACGCTGGTGCCGCTGGCCGAAGCTGCCGCCAGCGCGCGCCGGCCGGCGGCGGCGCGCTCGGCGCTGACCACCGCCATCACCTTTGACGACGGCTGGTATTCCACCGCCAGCGAACTGGTGCCGGTGCTTGGCAAGCTGGGCATTCCATCGTCGCTGTACCTGTGCACCAGCCACTACCTGGAAGGGTGGGCGATTCCCTCGGTGGCGGTGCGCTACCTGATCTGGAAGTCGGGCCTGCAGTCGGTCCAGCTGCACGGCCTGGGCAGCGCCGACGGCAGCGTCGAACTGGGCACCCCGGCGCAGCGCAACGCGGCGGCCAACCGCATTGTTGCGGCAATCGACGCCAGCTTGCCGCAGCGGGACACCAAACACGCCATGCTCGAGCAGCTCGCCAGTTGCCTGAAGGTGCCGTCGAGCGCGCTGGCGCTGTCCACGCGCCGCTTCGAGTACATGAGAGAAGCGCAATTGCTGGCGCTGGCGGAACAGGGTTGCACGGTCGAGCTGCACGGCCACGTCCACCTGTACCCGGCGGGCGACCCGGCCGCGTTTGAAGCGGACTTGCGCCAGTGCAGCGACACGATCGTCGGCGCCGGCCTGCCCAGGCCGACCCACTATTGCTACCCGAGCGGCAATTTCGATGCGGCCGCTTCCCCCGTGCTGGAACGGCTGGGCGTTCTTACAGGCACCACCTGCCTGCCGGGCCTGATCACCCAAGCCAGCGCCACGCAAAGCCACTACCTGCCGCGTTTTTTGGATGGCGAAAGCATCGCGATGCTGGACTTTGAGGCGGAGATGAGCGGCTTTTCAGAGTTGCTGCGCAAATTGCTGCGCAAAGCGCATCCGCTTCAGCCAGCCTGAGCGGCGAGGCGGCGCGCGGCCCAGGCGCGCTGCGCATCCCGGCCCCAGACCAGCATGTAGTTGGTGGGGGCGTACTTGCCTTCCTCGTACAGCTGGCGGCGCGAGGCGGAGGTGGCGGTGGCATTGTTGATCGCATCGCCGCCCTTGACGACGAACATCAGCGCGGCGCCGTTATTGCCCGGCGTATCGCGCAGGTAAGCCAGGCGCGGGCTGATGGTCGCCAGCGCCGGATCGTAGAACCAGCTGCTGCCGTACATGCCGAGCACCTCCGGGTGCACAGCGTACAGCTCGGCGCAGCACAGGTAGCACTCTTCCCAGCCGGCTTCATGGAAGGCGTCGAGGTTGAACTTGTGGGTGTGGATCTGGAAGTACGGACGAAAGCCGCCCAGCTTTACCATCGTCAGCAGCTTGGGCAATGCGCGCGCCATGCCCTCGGCCAGCACGGTCGAGCGCGGCACGCCGCAGCGGTAGTCGACCAGCTGCGAGCCGGCCGCGTACAGGCGCAGCGTGGCCAGCCCGAATTCTTTCTGGAACAAGTCCTGGTCCAGCGCCAGCCACGGTGCTTGCGCGTCGGCATCTTGGGCAATGCGCAGCAGGTGGCGCGCCTGGTTGGCGGCGGTACGGGGCGGCAAGGCGCGAAAGCGCGCGCCGTTGACGGTCTGCAGCACGGCGCTGGCAAGCACGGCGCGCAGGAAGCGGCGCAGCGTGGCGCTGTCGTGGGTCTGGGCGACGGCGGCGACAATGGCTTGCGCGGGAGCGGGAAACACCTTGTAATGGTCGAGCGGGCCGAGCGGTTCGCAGGCGCGGATGAAGTCGGCGATGCGGGCACGGACGTCGGGCAGCGCCGGCGCCAGTTGCTTGATCAATGCATCGGCAGCGCCTGCCGCCTGTTCCTGTATCGCCGCCACATCCGTCATTGCCGCTCCTGTCTGGTTGAAAAGTTTACCTGCACGCGGTGATCCGGAACAGGAAAAAATACAGCATGGACTGTAGCATTAACGGGGCGGGTACGAGCGCGTTTCGCTATCAAAAGGGCATGAGTTGCGTGCGCAGCAGGCTGGAGGCGCGAAAGCGCGACGCTACGCTGCCGAGCTAGAAAATGAAGATGGCGATGAAGAAAACTGGTGCGGCTGGCGGGGATCGAACCCACGACCCTTGGCTTCGGAGGCCATGCCGCTCATTTGTGGGAAGCCGCGCTGTTGCTGCAACTCCCTGATTCTACAGAGTATAGCAACCGGCAACATAGGGCAACATAAGGCAAAAAAAGGCAACAACGGGCACCAATGGGAAGAAAATACCCCTGTTTTCTCCCCAATTTCTCCCCAATTTCTCCCCAAGATTTCTCCCCATCTTCTAGCCGGAGTCTTTCTCGACCGACAGAAGTGCCTTCAACGCGGCGACTTGGGTTGCGCTCTTCTTTGCCTGGCTCTTCTTGAACCGCGTCAGATTCTCCAACTTCCATCGCAGGGCCGGAAGCGTCTGGACATCCGGATTCGGCAAAAGGGTCCAGTCTGGATTGGCATCGGCCAGGCTGACCAGAAACTCGCGATGGTGGTTCGTTAATTTTTCCATCATGTCGCGGCGCAGCCGGCTTCGCGTTTCCAGCAGGACCTCAAGTGAAGGCGGTTCTGCCTCAGTCATGCCGATGAACTGGTCGTCGTAGATTTGACGGAGGTCGAGGTCGTTGCCACCCAAGACTTCGTGGGTTGGGCGATTGTGGCCCGCAAGGTAAACCACGAAGCAATCGACCATGGCCGATGTCAGTCCACCGTTCTGGTAGAGCAGCCAAACGTCAAACAAGTCTCGAGGGTGCTGTCGGTCCAACGCAGCTATAAGCTTGCTCGCATAAAGTTCATCGTGGTCGAAAATTGGCGCGAAGACTTGGATTCCAAACCGTTTGACAACGGCTGCCGAAACAGACTGGCGTGCTGTAACGGGCAGAACCGTACCTCTGAAAACGGTGTTGACCTCGATTTTTAGGGTAAGGCCGTCTCGGCCTTCCATGACCAGCAATTTCGACTCCGGCTCGTTTCCGACTCGCACCGGCCTCGCCTTCAGTCCTCGGGCTTCCAGCCTGCTCGCGATGTCCCGGAGCGCCTTCGCTATGGTCGCTAACGCGACGTCCCTGGGTTCGGTTCCGTTGAGGTAGACAAGGTCGATGTCGACGGACAACCGCGGCGCCTCTTGGACGAACAAATTGATGGCAGTACCACCTTTGATGGCAAATTGGCCATCGACGAAAACGTCCGGAATTACGTCCAACAACAATCGGACAGTGTTGATATAAATGGCGTCGAGCATGATTACTTTATCGTAAGGCGAGTGCCGTCCTGAAGACGGCGCGTCCACCGCGTGTTGCTTCCAAGCTTCAGGCTAAATCGCTCGCGCAGGGCAACGACATCAATGGCATTTGTTTGTTGCGCAAACTGCAGAAACAAACGAACAGTTTTTATGCGAGTGCATGCCGCCAACAGTGCGCCGACCACTTCCTGGCGCATGCTGGAAAAGGACTCGAATAAGTGTGTCGCTTCCTCCAAGTCCTGCGTAACACCGACTTCGTTCAAGACTTCCAGCAGCGCGCGTTCGCGGGTCGAAACGTACAGACCGGCAGCATGGTCCGAAACCAGTGCATATCCCTCGTCGTCGAGAAGCGGCCTGAGCAAGTCTACGTCAAACAATGCGCGTTGGTGGTAGCGCGCTGGGAAACGCGAAGTGAACCAATCTGGCAGCGTGAGACGTTGGGTTCCCCACAATTGGATTCTTGAACGAGAACTAACGTTATGACGTATTCCTTGCCATGAAAGTGCGGTCTTTCCACCGACGTGCAGGCCGGGGCTGCGCTTCTGCAAGTACAACAGACAGTCGTCGAGCTGTAAGGTGTCGTTGGGATATGCGTAGGTCCCCTGCTCCAAGCGCTCCAGCCAGCCGTTCTTCGCATACTTGGCGGCCAAGGCTGGAGATATCCCATATTCCGCTAGCTCGGACAATCCAAAGGGTTGCCCGTGATGCAACCCTTGAAGGAGGATTTTGAGTAACGAATGTCGAGAATTTGGTCTCATGGTTAAATTTTACAACATAAAGCAAACATAAAAATTTGAATGTTTGATTTTTGCTTCAGAATTCACCCCATGGGTGAATTTTACGACAAAATGCAAACATCAAGCCATTTAGTCATTTCGGCCTCCAATCTTTCATCCTGGCTGTTGGCGCCGACACCAAATTGACCCACAGCGCCGATTGTTCCTGACGCTGGCGCTGCCGCCGGGAGCAGCATGGCGCCTGCGTTTGGGCGAATTCCCCTGGGTCAACGAATTTCGACCGCCTGGGTCAATTTGGTGTCGGCGCCAACATTCCCCAACCATCCCCCCAGCACAGACAAACCCTCCCAGAATTTTTAGTATTTTCTCAGCGCCAAAAACACTTACCCTTCCATATATGCCGCCGCCAGCTTTCGGAACTCATCTTCCGATTGGCAGACTTTTTTTTCACCTGACAAAGCCACCACGTTGCACTTGGTCGGCAGCACTTCCCAGTATTTTTTAACCTCGTCCGTATGCCAAATGTACTCGCCAAAGGTCTAATTCTCAAAGGCATCCATTACGTACTTGAACGTAAAGACCGCCTGTTCTGACACAGTTTGATTTTCAAACAACACCATGCACTTGTTCAGCTTTGTGCTGAAATGGTTTTCGTATGCGGCCATTCCTCCCTCTCGATATCCGAGAGAGACGAACATTTTCCTGGCCTGTTCTGAACATTTGCCCTGCGCTACAAGGGATGCAGCCTTTGCTTGTTCGTCCATAGCGGCAATCTGCTGCTTCTAGTCCTTGATCGTAGCCGCTTGCTGATTCGCCAGAACGCCAAGGCCAATAGCCGCAGCCGCCAGTATGAGAGTGATTGTCCGCACCAAATTGCTCCAATGGAAGTTGTCCACTAGATAATGCAGCGAACCCTATCAGAACGCAACCCGCAACGAACCATTGCCAGTTTGAAACTGCTTACTTATCGCTTACTTAAAAATAATTTGGTCGAATCAACGGCAAGTAAGCATCGCAGTTTTCGATGTAACTTGCTGATTCTTATGAGGATTTTTGGTGCGGCTGGCGGGGATCGAACCCACGACCCTTGGCTTCGGAGGCCAATACTCTATCCACTGAGCTACAGCCGCATGAGGGGAATGTCTGAAGTGAACCGAAGGATACAGTTTTTCTGTGTCTGCGTCCATGGAAAGTGTCGCACCGAGGCGGAATAGCGTTCCAAAAGAGGTGCTTTGGGTCTATAATCGCGGGTTTGGCGGGTATTTGCATGAATCAGTGCGGCTACCACCGGCCTGCAGGTTTCGAAAAATAGCACTAAGGACATCATGAGCGACGCACACAACGAACACGAATCCGCAATCCGGACCCCAAAGCAGCTCGTCGCTGCCGTGGCTGGCTTTTTCCTGGTGACCGTTATCGGCATCATCCTGTTGGTCGAGTTCGTAACAACGAGCCGCCTGACTGGCGCCGGCACCGATAGCCAGGCGCCGGAAGCGATCGCCGAGCGCCTGCGTCCCGCGGCCGACCAGGGCTTCATGCTCAAGGATGCCAACGCACCCAAGGTCTTGCTCGCCGGCGAAGCGGTCTACACCGCCAACTGCGCGGCCTGCCACGCATCGGGCGCCGCCGGCGCACCGAAATTCGGCGACGCCGCTAGCTGGGGCCCCCGTATCGCCCAAGGTTACGACTTGTTGGTCAAGCACGCCATCGAAGGCATCCGTGCCATGCCGGCCCGCGGCGGCAATCCTGACCTGGACGATGTGGAAGTCGCGCGCGCCGTGGTCTTCATGGCTAACAAAGCCGGCGCAACGTTCAAGGAGCCAGCGGTGCCAGCCATGGTAGTCACTGCAGCCCCTGATGCAACCGCCGCAACTGCCGCAGCCGCCACGCCGGCAGCGACCGAAGCACCGGCCGCAGCAGCACCGGTAGCAGCAGCACCGGCAGCAGCAGCCCCGGCCGAGCCAGTCAAGACCGCCGCCATTGACGGGGCGAAAATCTACACCGCCAATTGCGCTGCCTGTCACGCCAGCGGTGTCGCCAACGCGCCAAAATTCGGCGACAAGGCCGCCTGGGCGCCGCGCATCAAGCAAGGCGCGCCAGTTCTGTACGAGCATGCAATCAAGGGCTTTGCCGGCAAAGTCGGCATGATGCCGCCAAAAGGCGGCTCGAGCGCGACCGATGACGAAGTCAAGGCTGCAGTCGACCATATGACCGCTGCCGCCAAGTAAGTCTCGCACTGCCGCAAAAACCGCCTTCCCGGCGGTTTTTTTTCGCCCGTGCATATCCCCGTGAATCACCTTGCAGCGTGGCTGCCGCGCTGCTCAACCATATGCAGAATGAAATCTTTTCGGTATCTTTTCTATGCTTTTCAACACTATAATACCCTCCGTCTATGAAAAATCTTCTGAAAAGAAAGATTTTCACGGATCCTTAGTTGGTTAAATGGAAGAAATTAGCACACAGATAGCGACTTTTACCAGCAATGTCTGTATAAAACGTTTGTGATCTCTGCCAAGGTGCACGCGTGTAAATTTCCTGCCGACTTTTTTAGAAAAATGGGTAGTGCGCGATGGAAGTTGCTGTCGTCAATCACTCTATAAATGCTAAATGGAAATATGATGCGAAAATCCCCCACCGGCCTGTCCGCCCTGCTCACCATGCTGCTGTGCAGCGCTGTTCTCTCCGGCTGTGACGATGCGTCCGGCAAAAGTGCAGACTCCGGCAACCCCGCCGCAGCCGCGCCGGTGATCCTGGCCCAAACCATGGTCTCAATGCCGGCAACGGGGGGACGCCCTGCGCAATTGCCGCCCTCGACCGTGGCCGGCGCTGCCCAACCCGCGGGCACGCCGCCCGCCACGACGCCACCGCCGGTCGTGCTGGCGCCGCCGCCTCCCCGTGGCGCGCCGCCGGCCGGTACTCCGCCGCCGCCAGCGGCGCCTGTTACGCCGCCGCCGGTAATGCCGCCTGCGAATGCGAACAGCATCACCGACGTGCGCCTGCAAAACCTGCAAAAGCAAGACCAGAACGGCGTGGCCGTGACCTTCGGCCAAGTGTTTGCGCCCGGCCAAGTACCGGCCGGCCAGAGCATCACGGGCAAGCTGGCCGACGGCAGCGCGCTGGCGCTGCAGGTCGACGTCAAAGCCCGCCATGCAGACGGTTCGGTGCGCCACGCGATCGTGTCGGCCAAGCTCGCCCGCCTGAGTGGCGGGCAAACCAGCCTGCTGCTGCTCGAACGCACCAGCGCCGGGGCTGCCGTCGCCCCTGGCACGCCCGCCGCGCTGCTGGAGGCAGGTTTTAGTGCCGCCGTGCATGCCGACCTGGACGGCCAGCGCTACAGCGCCTCGGCCGACGCATTGCTGCGCTCGGGCAAATACACCAGCTGGCTGGCCGGTCCGGTGGCCAACGAATGGCTGCTGTCCGGCCCGCTGACCACCAGCGCCGGCAAGGCTCACCCGCACTTGAGCGCGCGCTTTGCCATCCGCGCCTACGGCAACAAGCAGGCGCGTGTGGACGTGACGGTGGAAAACGACTGGGCGTTCGAGCCAAACCCGCAAAATTTTCGGTACGACGCCCAAGTCATGGTCGGCGGCCACAGTGTGTACACCAAGAACAACTTGAATCACCTGAACCATGCGCGCTGGCGCAAGGTATTCTGGTGGGGTACCGAACCGGCGCTTCACATCAAGCACAACACTGCCTACCTGATCGCCACCCGCGCCGTGCCCAATTACGACCAGAGCGTCAAGTTCTCCGAAGCGCGCCTGGCCGGCTGGGAGGCGGCGCTCACGTCCGCGCGCAGCGAACCGATGGCCGTCGGCCTGGCCAATCCGTATATGCCCACCACGGGTGGACGCGACGACCTGGGCATCATGCCGGGCTGGAGCGCGACCTACCTGCTCAGCATGGACAAGCGCCTCAAGGATGTCACGCTGGCCACCGCCGACCTGGCCGGCAGCTGGTCTGCGCATTACCGCGACAAGCAAACCGGGCGCCCCGTCAGCCTGGCCGACTACCCTGCCATGACGGTGCTCGGCCATGAAGCCGACACCCTCAACGTGCTGACCAAGAAATGGGAAGCCTTCCCGGTGTGCGCCAGCGCCACGGGCTGCGCCACGCCGAATATGCACGATTCGTCGCACCAGGCCGGTTTTGCCTACCTGCCCTACCTGGTCACGGGCGACTATTACTACCTGGAAGAATTGCAGTTCTGGGCCATGTGGAACACGTTTTCAAGCAATCCCGGGTACCGGGAATTCGGCAAGGGCTTGTTCAAGTCGGACCAGGTCCGCGGCCAAGCCTGGAGCATGCGTACGCTGGCTGAAGCGGCGTATATTTCGCCCGATACCGACCCGCTCAAGAAACAGCTGGACAGCTTTTTGCAAAATAACATCGACTGGTACAACGCCCGTTATGTGACGGGCAGCGACAATGTGCTTGGCGTGGTGACCAATGGCTACGCAGTCGAATACAACAACGGGACCGGCCTGGCACCGTGGATGGACGACTTCTTTACGTCGGCCATCGGACACACTGTCGATCTCGGCTACAAAAACGCGCTGCCCCTGTTGAAATGGAAAGCCAAATTTCCCATTTCGCGCATGACGGACAAGCAGTTTTGCTGGATCAAGGCGGGCATTTACGCACTCAAGGTGCGCGACAAGTCGGGCGTGCCGTTTTATTCCAGCATCGGCCAGGCTTACCGGGCCAGCAACGATGCCCAGTTCAACACCCTGGCCTGCAACAGCAGCGCGATGGCGGCGTCCCTGGGACAAAAGGTCGGCGAAATGACCGGTTACGCGGGTGTTCATACCGGCTACCCGTCCAATCTGCAGCCGGCGCTGGCGTACGCCGCCGACGTCGGCGGGAGCAGCGGTGCAGCGGCCTGGAGCGTATTCATGGGGCGTACAGTCAAGCCGCACTACGGCGAAGGTCCGCAATTTGCCATCGTGCCGCGTTAAGCAATATGGCGCGCAAGTCATCTCTGCTGTCTTTATTGCAATCAAAACGGCAGAGGTGCATAGCTTAAAAACAATTTTGTCTCGTATCAAGAAGCATGACAATGTCGCCAACATCGCAGAAAATACCGGCATTTTTGCTTGTTTTACGGGCAATTTCGCTGCCATCGCGATAATTTTGTGTTGTATTCCGGAATTTATTTTGCCCAAGAGAACTAAATTCTCTACGGCAATATCTTGAACGGGTTAAAGTTGGTCTACGGAATTTTTTTAGACCTTACCTTTGCCTGCCGGGATACACACCATGTCTACTACTACCCCCACTTCACGTTTGCTCATGCTGTTGCTGTCCAGCGCCGCCCTGACCGCCTGCGGTGGCGGTCAGGGCGGCGGTGCCTCGGCGCAGTCCTCTGCCCCAGCCGTGCTCGCGACCGGCGCTTCGGCCGGCACGGATGCCACCTTGGCCCCTGCGGCACCGGCACCTGCCGCCGAGCCGTCCAGCGCCAGCGCGCCGGCGCTGAACGCCACGCCCGCCCAGAGCACGCCGCTTGCCGCCAGCGTGGTCGATCCCGGCACGCCGTTGCCGCCGCGCAAGCCCCCTGTCACGGTCGCCCAAACGGGCCCGGTTGTGACCAATGTCAAAATCCAGAACACCACGGCGCTTGAGCAGTCCAACGTCGCCGTCACCTTCGGCCAAGTGTTTGCCGTGGGCGATCTGGGCGCCGCTCAGACGCTGGCCGGCAAGCTGGCCGACGGCACGGCCGTGCCGCTGCAGCTCGACGTCAAGGCGCGCCATGCCGACGGTTCGGTGCGCCACGCGATCGTCTCGGCCAGCCTGCCGCGCCTGGCCGCCGGCCAAAACGTCACCTTGAACCTGGAAAAAATCGACGCCGCCGCGCCGGCCACGGCCACGACCCCTGCCGCACTGCTGCAGGCCGGCTTTACGGCCGCCGTGCATGCGGACCTGGACGGCCAGCGCTACAGCGCCTCGGCCGACGCCTTGCTGCGCTCGGGCAAGTACACCAGCTGGCTGGCCGGACCGGTCGCCAATGAATGGCTGGTGTCCGGCCCGCTGACCACCGCGCAAGGCACTGTTCACCCGCATCTGACGGCCCGTTTCGCCATCCGCGGCTTTGGCACCGCCCAGGCACGGGTCGACGTGACGGTGGAAAACGCCTGGGCGTTCGAGCCGAAGCCGCAAAATTTCCTGTACGACGCCCAGATCATGGTGGGCGGCCAGAGCGTGTATGCCAAGCCTGGTCTGACCCACTTGAACCATGCGCGCTGGCGCAAGGTGTTCTGGTGGGGCGCCGAGCCGGCGGTTCACATCGAGCACAACACCGCGTACCTGATCAGCACCCGGGCCGTGCCCAATTACGACCAGAGCGTAAAATTTACCGAAGGGCGCCTGGCAGACTGGAAAGCCGCGCTGACGCCCGCCCGCAGCGAGCCAATGGCCGTTGGCCTGGCCAATCCCTACATGCCGACCACCGGTGGCCGCGACGATCTGGGCATCATGCCCGGCTGGAGCGCCACTTACTTGCTGAGCATGGACAAGCGCCTCAAGGACGTCACGCTGGCCACCGCCGACCTGGCCGGCAGCTGGTCTGCACACTACCGCGACAAGAACACCGGCCGCCCCGTCAGCCTGGCTGATTACCCGTACATGACGGTGCTCGGCCATGCTCCGGACACGGCGAATCCCATCACCAAGCAATGGGAAGCCTTCCCGGTGTGCGCCACGGCAACGGGCTGCGCCACGCCGAACATGCACGACTCGTCGCACCAGGCCGGTTTTGCCTACCTGCCCTATCTGGTCACCGGCGACTATTACTACCTGGAAGAATTGCAGTTCTGGGCCATGTGGAATACGTTTTCAAGCAATCCGGGTTACCGGGAATTCGGCAAGGGCTTGTTCAAGTCGGACCAGGTCCGCGGCCAGGCCTGGAGCATGCGCACGCTGGCTGAAGCGGCGTATATTTCGCCCGATACCGATCCGCTCAAGAAACAACTGGAAGGCTTCTTGCAAAACAATATCGACTGGTACAGCGCCCGCTATGTGACCGGCAGCGACAATGTGCTTGGCGTGGTGAGCAATGGCTACGCAGTCGAATACAACAATGGCACCGGCCTGGCGCCGTGGATGGACGACTTCTTCACCTCCGCCATCGGCCACGCCGTCGAACTCGGTTACACCAGGGCGCTGCCGCTGCTCAAGTGGAAAGCCACGTTCCCGATCTCGCGCATGACGGGCCAGAATTTCTGCTGGATCAAGGCTGGCATCTACGCCCTGAAAGTGCGCGATACGTCGGCCACGCCGTTGTATGCCACAATCGGCCAGGCCTATGCAGCCAGCAACACCGCCGCAGAGAACGCCCTGGCCTGCAACAGCAGCGCAATGGCCACGTCGCTGGGACTGAAGGTGGGTGAAATGACCGGCTATGCGGGCGTCCATACCGGCTACCCGTCCAACCTGCAGCCGGCCCTGGCCTACGCCGCCGACGTCGGCGGCAGCCCGGGCAGCGCAGCCTGGAGCGTTTTCATGGCACGCACCATCAAGCCAAACTACGGTCTGGGTCCGCAGTTCGCGATCGTGCCGCGCTGACCGGCACAAGCCCCGGCACCACAGCAGTACCCACCAGGGGGCCGATGCACATCGCGCCCCCTGGATGCTTTTGGGGCGCGCACGGCTGCCGTCCAAGGTTTTTCGTATAAGCAAGCACTCTGGTAGAGTCTGGACTTTTTCCGACGCCGCCTTGCCCGGGCGCCTCCTGCTGCCGCGCACCGTCATGCTCTTTAATTCCTTCAGCTTCCTGTTCCTGTTCCTGCCCGTGGTTTTCATCGGCTTTTTTGCGTTCGCGCGGGTGGGCAAGGGCTGGGCCGCCGGCTGGCTGGCTGCCGCCTCGCTGTTTTTTTACGGCTGGTGGAGCGTGGCCTACATTCCGCTGCTGCTGGGCTCGATCGTGTTCAATTACTGGGCCGGCGCCCGCATCGGCGCTGCGCAGGGCAGCGCGCGCGCGCGCTTGCTGGCGCTGGCCGTCACGCTCGACCTGGCGCTGCTGGCGTACTTCAAGTATGCCGATTTTTTCATCGACAGCGTCAACCGCGTATCGGCGGCTTACCTGCCGGTGCTGCCGCTGCTCCACCTAGTGCTGCCGATCGGCATTTCCTTCTTCACCTTTACCCAGATCGCCTTCCTGGTCGACACCAGCCGCGGCAAGGTCAGCGAAGTGCGCTTCGTCCACTACCTGTTGTTCGTCACCTATTTCCCGCATTTGATTGCCGGTCCCGTGCTGCATCACAAGGAAATGATGCCCCAGTTCGACCTCGACCAGACTTACCGGCCCTCCAGCGCCAATCTGGCCGTCGGCCTGTCGATTTTTGCGCTCGGCCTGGCCAAGAAAGTACTCATCGCCGACAACCTGGCGCCGCACGCCGGCTTTTTCTTCGATGGCGCCGACACCCCGTCGCTGCTGCTGGCCTGGGGTGGCGTGCTGGCCTATACCTTCCAGCTGTATTTCGACTTCTCCGGCTACTCGGACATGGCGATCGGGCTGTCGCGCCTGTTCGGCATCCGCTTGCCGCTCAACTTCAACTCGCCCTACAAGTCCCACAACATCATCGAATTCTGGCGCCGCTGGCACATGACGCTGTCGCGCTTTTTGCGCGACTACCTGTATATCGCCCTGGGCGGCAACCGCCACGGCCCCGCGCGCCGCTACCTGAACCTGATGACCACGATGGTGCTCGGCGGCCTGTGGCATGGCGCCGGCTGGAATTACGTGGTCTGGGGTTTCCTCCACGGCGCCTACCTAATGCTCAACCATGCATGGGCCGGCGTGGCCGCCCGCCTCGGCCTGGACGGCTCGCACCGCGGCATGCGCGCAGCGTCGGTGGCGCTGACCTTTATCGCCGTGTGCGTGGCCTGGGTGTTTTTCCGCGCGGCCGACGTTAGCCGCGCAGCCAGCATCGTGCAGGGCTTGTTTGGCGTCTATGGCGTCGGCCTGCCAGAATCGATCGGCAACTACCTGGGGACAGGCCAGGCGCTGCTCGAGCGCGCCGGCGTCACCTTTTACCTGGGCGGCGGCAGCCGTTTCATGGAAACCTGGAGCTGGGTGACCGTGGGCGCGGGTCTGGCCTTCCTGTTCCCCAACACGCAACAGATCATGGACCGCTTCGATCCGGCGCTCGACTACGCGGCCAGCGCGCCGCTCGGCCTGGCGCGGCGCGCGCTGCACTGGCGAGCGTCGACGGCCTGGGCCCTGTGGATAGGCGCGTTATGTGTGGCCAGCCTGCTGTCGCTGAGCCGGCCCGCCGAATTTCTCTATTTCCAATTCTGATGGAGTCACCGATGGCAACACCTGGCCAATTCCGGCGCTTCCTGGCCATCGCCGGCGGCGCCACCTTGTGCGGCGCGCTGGCCTGCGCGGCATTGGTCGTCGCCATCGATCCCTACCGTCTGTACTGCATGCCCGAACGGCCCGGCTTGAATGCCGACAAGACCCAGCCGCAGCGCTACCAGTACGAAATCAAGACCGCCAACGCGCGCGCCGCGCACGCCGAGCTGCTTATCCTGGGCAATTCGCGCGCGGAAATCGGACTCAACCCCGACGACCCGCTGGTGGCCGCGACCGGCCTGTCGCCTTACAACCTGGCGCTGGCCGGCACGCGCCTGCACACGGCGCGCGAACAGCTCGGCGCGCTCGCTGCAGCCGGCCAGCATCCGAAACATGTCATCGTTGGCGTCGATTTCCTCGACTTTCCCGTGGACCCGGCCGCGCCCGCTGCCCTGGCGCCGCCTGCGCGCCAGAGCGGCCTGCTGGCCGAGTTGCCGTGGCGCTTCGACACGCTGTTCTCGGTCGACTCGGTGATCGATGCCGTCAAGACGGTGCGCATGCAGGGCGCAGCCGATGCCTTGAGCATGAGCGACAAGGGCTTCAACCCGCTCAGGTAGTATCGCCAGCTGGCGCGCGAGGAAGGCTACTATCCGCTGTTTCGCCAGCGCGCGGCCGACTATGCCGAGCGCTTCGAGCGCATGCCGGGCGCCCTGGTGTCGAACGCCGGCCACAGCTCGCGCGAGTGGGATGCCCTCGGCGGCGTGCTCGAACAGGCGGTGCGCGCCAAAGCGCGCATCGACCTGGTGATTTACCCTTACCATGCGCAGCTGCTGTTCCTGCTCGAGAAAGCGGGCAAGCGGGCGTTGTTCGATGCCTGGAAGGCGCTGCTGGCCGAGCGCCTGGCAACGCTGCAGCGCGACCATCCGACAGCGCGCGTGGCCCTGTGGGACTTCAGCGGCTATGGCGCGCGCCAGTGCGAGGCGATCCCCGCCAAGGGCGACCGCAACACCAACACCGAATGGTACTGGGAGGGCGGGCACTTCAAGGAAGCGCTCGGCCACTTGATGTTCGCCCGCATGCTCGCGCCCGTGGGCGCGGTCGGGGGCGCACCCTCGCCCGAGGGCGAGACGTTCGGTTTTGCGCTCACTGCGGCCAATCTGGATGCCAACAATGCACGCATGGCGCGCGAACGGGCCGCCTGTGTCGCCGCCAACCCGGCGCTGTTTGCGCAATAAAAACTCAGGCCCGGGCCGCAGCCAGCGCTGGTTCCTTGGCCGACTCGGCGACGGCGGCCAGCTTGAGGGCGCGCGGCAGGATGCGCGTGTCGAGCACGAGGATGATGCCGCAAATGGCATAGATCAGCTCGAAATAGGCAAAGCTGAGCGCCGCGCCGCCCAGGCAGAAGGTAAACAGCGATAGCTGCAGCATGGTGGCAAGGTTGGCGATCCATGCCGTGGCCGGGTGCTTGCGCGCCGTGCGGGTGACTTTGCGCGCGGTGATGAACGCACGGGCCAGGAATGAAAGATACAAGGCCAGGCCGACAAAACCATGGTCGCCCAGCACCTGGAAGTAGACGCTGTGCGCCGCGCGCGGCAAATTCACGTTGGGCAGCGCGTCCCCGCTGTAGAAAAACGAGAAGTCGAAGAAGTGCTGGGCCAGCTCGGCCCACACGGCGCGATTTTCCAGCGCCTTGAAGCCGCCGCCCAGAAACGGATGGTGGGCGGCCATGATGAAACTGAGCTTCCAGGCCACCACCCGGCCCATGAACGAGGCATCTTCCTTGGCCTCGCCGATGGTGTCCATGCGCGAGACCCACTCCTGGGACACCATGGTGGACAGGCCCGCCACCAGGATGCACACCATAATGGCGAGCAATATCTTGCGATCGCTCTTGACGAAAAAATAGGCTCCCAGGCCGATCAGGGCGACGAAGCCGCCGCGCGACTGGGTGCCGACAATCGCCGTTACGAGCAGGCCCATCAGTCCCAGCAGGCCGACCCGGATGACGATGCCCTTGGCGCCATATTGCTGGAGCAGGTAAAAACAGATCGGCAGCGTGATCACGAAGGCGAGCGAGAGTTCGTTACGGTCGCCCAGCACATGGCCGGCAAAGCCTTCGATGTGGTGGCCACCGCCCGAGGCGATATATTTGAGCGCCTCGAGGCCGCCAAAAAACCCGATCGACATCACCACGCACCACAGGAAAAAGTCGATATGTAGCTTCTTGTCGATGATCAGCACCACAAACAGGAACAGCAGCACGATCTTGAGGAAGCGGAACCAGTATTCCCAGGCGACTTCGGGCGCGCCCTCGGTCATGATGGTCGACAGGGTCGTCCAGGCAAAAAACAGGAAAATCAGCATGCCCAGGCTGCCGAAAACGGCTTTCGGCTTGTCCTTGGTCATCAGGTAGCCGCCGATGGCGACCGCGGTGAAAATCACGTTGTAGCGGATCGCATTGCCAAAGCCGTACAACCAGGCATTCGGAAAAAACATCGCCGTCCAGATCCACATGCCGAGGGCGATGAAGGGGCGGCGCGTCATGGCGTACAGCATCAGCGGCAAGATGCCCAGGAAGAAAATGTCGCGCATGCCTTACTTCTTGCCTTTGGGCGCGCCCGGCGGCTGCGGCGCTTCCTCGGGAAGGCTATCTTGCCTGAGCGCCCAGTAGCACAGGTAAGTGACGGCGATCAGGTCGATTGCCCAGAGTAAGCTTTCCATCGAGTCATTCCAAGTGGTAAATGTGCAGATATTGTACCGGAGATGACGATGGGTTCACTTGCGCCGCACCCGCAAAAAAGGCCACTTTCGTGGCCTTTTTTGCAATCGCTGCGGCGATTACCAGATCGTCACGCGCTCGCTCGGCGCCAGGTACATCTTGTCGCCTTGCTTGACCCCGAACGCTTCGTAGAACGCCGGCTGGTTCATCACCGTGCCGTTGGCGCGCGCCTTGCCCGAAGAATGGGTGTCGGTTTTGATGCGGCTGATCTGCTCGGCGTCGCGGATCTTTGCGCGCCACACCTGGTTCCAGCCCATGAAGAAACGCTGGTCGCCCGTCAAGCCGTCGATGACGGGTGCGCTCTTGCCGCCCAGCGACAGCTTGTACGCCTTGTAGGCAATCGCCAGCCCGGAATTGTCGCCGATGTTTTCGCCCAGCGTCAGTGCGCCGTTCAGCTTGTAGCCGGGGAGCGGCTCGAAGGCGCCGTATTGCTTGACGAGCACGTCGGCCTTGGCCTTGAACTTGGCGCGGTCGTCTTGCGTCCACCAGTCGCGCAGGTTGCCGTCGCCGTCGTACTGGCTGCCCGAGTCGTCAAAGCCGTGGCTGATCTCGTGGCCGATCACCGCGCCAATGCCGCCGTAATTGACCGCGTCGTCGGCGCCCATGTCGAAGAACGGCGGCTGCAGGATCGAGGCCGGGAACACGATTTCGTTTTTGGCCGGGTTGTAGTAAGCGTTCACGGTCTGCGGCGTCATGCCCCATTCTTCGCGGTCGATCGGCGTGCCCAGCTTGGCCACGCCGCGCTGGTACTCGAAGGCGGAGGCGCGCATCACGTTGCCCACCAGGTCGCCCGGTGCGATATTCAGCGCACTGTAGTCGCGCCACTTGTTCGGGTAGCCCACTTTGGGCGAAAACTTGGCCAGCTTGGCTTGCGCTTCCTGCTTGGTGGCCGGGCCCATCCAGTCGAGCGTGTCGATGCTTTGGCGGAACGCTTCGAGCACGTTTTTCACCAGCACTTCCATGCGCGCCTTGCGCTCGGCCGGGAAATGCAGCTGCACGTACTGGCGCCCGACCGCTTCGCCCATCGCCCCTTCGACCACGCTCACGCCGCGCTTCCACAGCGGCCGGTTCTCCGTCACGCCCGACAAGGTGGTGCCGTAAAAAGCGAAGCTGGTGTCCACGAAGTCCTTTGACAGGTAGGGCGCAAAGCGGCGCACCAGCTGCCACTCGAAGTACGACTTCCAGGTGGCCAGGTCGGTATTTTCCAGCATGCTGTTGTAGGCCGTCAGGTAGCTGGGCTGCTTGACGATCACGTAGTCAGTCTTGCTGGCCACGCCCGCCTTGGCCAGCGCGCCGTTCCAGTCGTAGCCCGGTGTCAGCTCGCCCAGCTTGGCAACGGCCACCTTGTTGTAGCGCTTGACGGGATCGCGGTTTTCGACCTTGGTCCATTGGGCTTGCGCCAGTTCGGTTTCGAGCGCCACGATCGCGCGCGCAGCATCCAGGCCATCCTTGCGGCCGATTTTGCCCAGCATGGCAGCGACCAGCATTTCGTACTTGGCCTTGGCGTCGGCCATCTTGGCGTCGTCTTTTTTCAGGTAATAGTCGCGGTCCGGCAGGCCCAGGCCGCTCTGGTACACGCCCACCGCATAGCGGGTCGATTCGCGCCCGTCCTGCTCGACGCCCACGGCGTACGGCGTGGTGACGCCAATTTCTCCAAGGTGCGCGATCAGGGCGGGAATGGCTTTTTTGTCGCGCATGGCGCGAATGGCGGCCAGTTCGCGCGCCAGCGGCTTGTAGCCGAGCTGCTCGCGCTTTTTTTCATCCATGTAGCTTGCGTACAGGTCGCCGATCTTGCGCGCATCGACGCCGGCCTTGGCTTTCTTGTCGGCCTGCGCCGCTTCGATGATGGCGCGCACTTGCGGCTGGGTGTCGTCGGCCAGCTTGTCGAATGCGCCCCAGCGCGCCTTGTCGGCCGGGATGTCGGTGTTCTTGAGCCACTTGCCGTTCAGGTGATCGAAAAAATCGTCCTGGATGCGCACGGCCGGGTCGATGTACTGGCTGTCGATGCCCGACAATGCGGCCTTGGGCGGCGCGTCGGTGGCGCCGGCGAATGCGGTGATGAGGCTGAGCGTCAGGGTAGAGAGGAGGTAGCGTTTCACAGTGGTCCTTTGTAAGGCTTGTAAAGACGCGGCGGTGGCCGCGGCACGGCGCGCCTGTCGGATCGACCCCGGCGCTCGAGCAGTATAAGTGCGCGCGGGGGCAAGCGGCAACCGCGCCACGCTTTCAGGTGCCATCCTAAGGATGGCATAAGAATGGCGTGCCAAAATGCCTACGTTGCCGGAGCCGATGGGTGTGGCTTTGGACTGCAGAACAGCAAAGGGAGTTCATGGCCCTTTTTTCATACCTCCCTAGCGGGGGGTATTTTTTTGCCTGCAACATCGACTTCGCGCACGCGGCTGTAGCAGAAGTGGTAGGTCGGAAAAGCGAAAGCGCATTCCGACAAGCGCCGTCGACGGCTCCTGTCGGAAAAGGGGGCCGCCCAGGCCTACGCTTTTCCGACCTACGGTCCTACGGTCCTACGGTCCTGATCTCCACGCGTTTTACTACACCCTCGCACGCGAAGACGATGTGGGGGCGGCCCCATGTCCCAATCACAACTGTATGGAAAAAGGCCGCTTGCGCGGCCTTTTCGTCACTCATTGCTGCTTACCAGATGATGGCCCGGTCTTTCGGCGCCAGATACATCTTGTCGCCCGGCTTCACGCCAAACGCTTCGTAAAACGCCGGCTGGTTCATCATGGTGCCGTTGGCGCGGTACTTGCCCGGGGCGTGCGGGTCGGTCTTGACCTGCACGATCTGCTGGGCGTCGCGCATCTTGATGCGCCATACCTGGCCAAAACCCATGAAGAAGCGCTGGTCGCCCGTGAGCCCCTGGATCACCGGCGCCGGCTGCCCGCCCAGCGACAGCTTGTAAGCCTTGTACGCAATGGCCACGCCCGAATTGTCGCCGATGTTTTCGCCCAGGGTCAGTTCGCCATTCACCTTGTAGCCAGGCAGCGGCTCGTAGGCGCCGTACTGCTTGACCAGCATGTCGGTCTTGGCCTTGAACTTGGCGCGGTCTTCGGCCGTCCACCAGTCGCGCAGGTTGCCGTTGCCGTCGTACTGGCTGCCTTCGTCGTCAAAGCCGTGGCTAATCTCGTGGCCGATCACCGCGCCAATGGCGCCGTAATTGACCGCGTCGTCGGCCGTCATGTCAAAGAACGGCGGCTGCAGGATCGAGGCCGGGAACACGATTTCATTCATCGCCGGGTTGTAGTAGGCGTTCACCGTCTGCGGCGTCATACCCCACTCTTCGCGGTCGATCGGTTTGCCCAGCTTGGCCACTTCGCGCCTGTAGTCGGCGCGCTCGGCGCGCATCATGTTGCCCACGATGTCGTCGCGCGAGACGGCCAGGCCGCTGTAGTCGCGCCACTTGTTCGGATAACCGATCTTGGGCGTGAACTTGGCCAGCTTGTCCTGCGCTTCCTTCTTGGTCGCCGCGCTCATCCAGTCGAGCGTGTCGATGCTCTGGCGATAGGCGGCCAGCAGGTTCTTGACCAGCACTTCCATGCGCGCCTTGCGCTCGGCCGGGAAGTGACGCTGCACGTACTGCTTGCCGACCGCTTCGCCCATCGCGCCTTCGACCACGCTCACGCCGCGCTTCCACAGCGGCCGGTTCTCGGTCACGCCGGTCAACGCAGTGCCATAAAACGCGAACCGCGCGTCGACAAAAGGCTTGGACAGGTAAGGCGCATAGGCGCGCACCAGTTGCCACTCGAAATACGACTTCCAGGTTGCCAGGTCGGTCTTGGCCAGCACCTCGTTAAAGCCCTTCAGGTAGCTCGGCTGGTTGACGATGACGTAGTCGACCTTGGCGCCGATGCCGCTGCCGGCCAGCGCCGACTTCCAGTCGTAACCCGGGGTCAGTTCGCCCAGCTTGGCCAGGGCAAGCTTGTTGTAGCCCTTGACCGAATCGCGGTTCTCGACCTTGGTCCACTGGACCTTGGCCAGTTCGGTTTCCAGGCCGATGATGTCTTTGGCGGCGGCCGCGCCATCCTTGCGCCCGACCATGCCGAGCATGGTGGCGACCAGCGTTTCGTACTTGGCCTTGGCGTCGGCCAGTTTGACGTCGTCCGCTTTCAGGTAGTAGTCGCGGTCAGGCAGTCCCAGGCCGCTCTGGCGGATGCTGGCCGTGTAGCGGGTCGACTCGCGCCCGTCCTGTTCGATGTAGACCAGGTAAGGGGCCGAGACGCCGATCTCGGTCAGGTGCGCGATCATGGCTGGAATTGCCTTTTTGTCGCGCATGCCGCGGATTTGCTGCAGCTCTTTGCCGAGCGGCTTGTAGCCGGCGGCGTCGCGCTTTTTCTCGTTCATGTAGCTGGCGTACAGGTCGCCGATCTTGCGCGCTTCGGAGCCGGCCTTCTGGGTCTTGTCGGCCTGCGCCGCTTCAATGATGGCGCGTACCTGCGGCTGGGTGTCGTCGGCCAGCTTGCCGAACGAACCCCAGCTCGACTTGTCGGCCGGGATCTCCGTGTTCTTGATCCACTTGCCGTTGATGTGCGAGAAAAAATCGTCCTGGATGCGCACGGTCGGGTCGATGTGCTGGCTGTCGATGCCCGACAGCGGCGCCTTGGCCGCCGCGGCAACCGGTTCGGCGGCGCCGGCAAAGGCCGTCATCAGGCTCAGGGTCAGGGTAGAGAGGAGGTAGCGGTTCACAATGTTCCTTTTGGGTACGATGCTCTTGATGAATGATTGGATGCTGGTGCACGGCAACTCAGACTGCCGCTTGGAAAAGTTGTAGTCGCAACATTCTAGCGCCATGCCTCAGGCGCGCGCTCGCGTGAACGCGCTTTTTACGCTGCCAGATGCAAAATCTGGCAGGAATGATGGGCAATAGAGACACTCTGCCGCGCCAGACATATGTATATGCATGGCGGCAGTTGCGCGCTGGACACGTGCGTGCCGGATTCAGGTTTATACTCGACTCAACGCCACCCCTTGGCGCGGGCAAACTTAACTTTCTGGCAGCGAGCAGGTGATTCGATGGGTAGCACACTGAAAAATTCCGGCCTGGTCGGCATCGGCCTGATCGCCGGCATGGCGGTCTCGATGCAGTTTTCGGCGATCGCCCAAAAGCCGGTCGGCTCCGAGATGCCGATGGAAGAGCTGCGCCAGCTGGCCGACGTGTATGGCCTGATCAAGAGCGACTACGTGGAATCGGTGCAGGATAAAAAGCTGCTCACCGACGCCATTTCCGGCATGGTCGCCTCGCTCGACCCGCATTCGGCCTACCTGGACCAGAAAGCCTACCGCGAGCTGCGCGAAGGCACCGAGGGCAAGTTTGTCGGCCTGGGCATCGAAATTGGCCCCAGCGATGAGGGCTACATCAAGATCGTCACCCCGATCGAGGATTCGCCGGCCTACCGCGCCGGCATCAAGGCGGGCGACCTGATTTCGCGCATCGACAATACGCCGGTACTGGGCCTGCCGATCGACGAAGCCGTGAAAAAAATGCGCGGCGAACCAAATACCAAGGTGGTGCTGACGATCGTGCGCAAGGATGCGCCGGCGCCGCTCGAGTTTGCCATCGTACGCCAGCAGATCGTCCAGAAAAGCGTCAAGGGGGGCATCGTCGAACCGGGCTATGCGTGGCTGCGCATCTCGCAGTTCCAGGAACCCACGCTGGACGACATGGCGGCCAAGATCAGCGCGCTGTACAAGCAGGACCCGCAGCTCAAGGGTCTGGTGCTGGACCTGCGCAACGACCCCGGCGGCCTGCTGCAAGGCGCCATTGGCGTGTCGGCCGCGTTTTTGCCCAAGGATGCGGAAATCGTTTCCACCAACGGCCAGCTGGCCAGCTCCAAGGAGCGTTTTTACGGCACCCCGGAACACTATGCGCTGCGCAGCGACAGCGATGCGCTGGCGCGCCTGCCGGCGGCGCTGAAAAAAATCCCGATGGTGGTGCTGGTCAATACCGGTTCGGCCTCGGCGTCCGAAATCGTGGCCGGCGCGCTGCAGGACTACAAGCGCGCCGCCATCATCGGCAGCCGCACTTTCGGCAAGGGCTCGGTGCAGACCATCCGGCCGATCTCGAACGACACCGCCGTCAAGCTGACCACGGCGCGCTACTACACCCCGCTGGGGCGCTCGATCCAGGCCAAGGGCATCGTGCCCGACTTTCTGGTCGATGAAAACGCCGACGGCGACGGCATGAATGGTTTGCGCATGCGCGAAGCGGACCTTGAAAAACACTTGTCCAATGATCGCGACAAGGAAGAGGCGAAAAACGCCAACGACGAACTCGAAGAACAGATGCGCGTCGTGGCCGCCGAGCGCGGGCGCAAGGTGCTCGAATACGGCAGCGCCGACGACTTCCAGCTGCGCCAGGCAATCAACCACCTCAAGGGCTTGCCAATGCAGCTGTCGCACGGCGCTGCGCGCGGCGCCATCGCCCACGTCGACAAGGCGCCGCTCAAACCTTAAGCTCTTATAGCGCCGCTTTTGCCGCCCTGCCCCCGCCATTGTGTAGAATCAGGTGTGCCGGGGCAGCCCGGCTTTATCCCATTTGAAAGTTTGCTATGAAACAAGTCGTCATTAGTGGCACTGGCCTTTTCACGCCAGCCGATTCGATCTCGAACGAAGAATTGGTCGTCGCCTTTAACGCTTACGCCGAACACTATAATGCCGACAATGCGGTGGCCATCGCGGCCGGAGAACTGGCCGCGATCGAAGGCTCGAGCGCCGGCTTCATTGAAAAAGCGTCGGGCATCAAGTCGCGCTACGTGATGGAAAAGAGCGGCATCCTGGACCCGGCCCGCATGACGGCGCGCATTGCAGAGCGGGGCGACGAGGTCTTGTCGCTGCAGGCTGAAATGTGCGTGGCGGCGGCGCGCGAAGCGCTGGCACGGGCCGGCCGCACGGCGGCCGACATCGACATGGTGCTCGTTGCCTGCAGCAACCTGCAGCGCGCCTACCCGGCCATGGCGGTCGAAGTGCAGGACGCGCTGGGCATCGACGGCTACGGCTTTGACATGAACGTGGCCTGTTCCTCGGCCACCTTCGGCATCCAGACCGCGATGGCGGCGGTGCAAAGCGGGCAGGCGCGCGCGGTGCTGGTGCTCAATCCCGAGATCACCAGCGGCCACTTGAACTTTCGCGACCGCGACAGCCACTTCATTTTTGGCGACGCCTGCACCGCGATCGTCATCGAGGCGGCCGACACGGCCACCAGCGCGCACCAGTTCGAGATCCTCGAATCGAAGCTCAAGACCAAATTTTCCAACAATATCCGCAACAACTTCGGCTTCATGAACCGCTTCGACGAAGCGGGCGTGGGCAAGCCGGACAAGCTGTTTCGCCAGCAGGGCCGCAAGGTCTTCAAGGAAGTGTGTCCGATGGCCGCCGAGATGATTCGCGACACGGTCACCAAGGCCGGACTGCAGATCGAGCAGGTGTCGCGCTACTGGCTGCACCAGGCCAACCTGAACATGAATTTGCTGATCACGCGCATGCTGCTCGGGCGCGACGCCGCGCCGTCCGAGGCACCGGTGATTCTCGATACCTATGCCAACACCTCGTCGGCCGGATCCATCATCGCCTTTCACAAGTACCAGGACGACATGCCGGCTGGCGCGCACGGGGTAATCTGCTCGTTCGGGGCGGGGTATTCGATTGGCTGCGTTGTGGTACGCAAGAAGTAAATTGGGTTGGTGAGGCGCCTGCAAGTCGTGAGGGGCGTAGGTCGGATAAGCGTAAGCGCAATCCGACCTACGCCCAGTCCCGAAAAAACCGCGGGTAAAGCCAGGCAGCCGAGTTACATCGTTCTCGTGCCCCCAGCGCAATCTACAAGCTCACCGCCAGCTGCGCACCTTCCTTGATGGCGCGCTTGGCGTCCAGTTCGGCCGCCAGCGCGGCGCCGCCGATCTTGTGAAAGCGCGGCCCGCCGGTGGTGCCTTCCGGCGGCATCAGTTCCGTCAAGCTGTCCTGGCCGGCGCAGATGACGACATGGTCGACGACGATCAGGCGCGCCTCGCCGCCCACCGTCACATGGATGCCCTGGTCATCGATCTTGTCGTACGTGACCCCGGCCATCATTACCACGCCATTGCGATTGAGCGTGGCGCGGTGCACCCAGCCCGATGTCTTGCCCAGGCCCGCTCCCAGCTTGCTGGCCTTGCGCTGCATGAGGAAAATCTGGCGCACAGGTTCGGCATCCACAGCCTTGACCAGGCCGCCGCTGGTGGTGGCGTTCAGGTCCACGCCCCACTCGCCGCACCATTCGGCCACCGGCACCGGCAGCGGGTGGGCGGGATTGTGCAGCAGGTATTCGCCCACGTCAAAACCGATCCCGCCGGCCCCGATGATGGCCACGCGCTTGCCGACCGCGACCTTCTTTTGCAGCACGTCGATATACGACAGCACCTTGGGATGCCCGATGCCCGCGATCGGCGGCATGCGCACCTTGATGCCGGTGGCGACGATCACGTCGTCATACCCGCCGGCCAGCAGCTCTTCGCGCGTGACGCGCCGGCCCAGGCGAACGTCGACCCCGGTCAGCTCCAGCTTGCGGCTGAAGTAGCGGATCGTTTCGCTAAATTCCTCCTTGCCCGGGATTTGCATGGCGATTTTGAACTGCCCGCCCACGCTGTCGCTCGAGTCGAACAGCGTGACCTGGTGCCCGCATTCGGCCGCCACGGTGGCGGCCGACAGGCCGGCAGGCCCGGCGCCGACCACGGCCACCTTGCGCGCACGGGCCGCCTTGGCGTACACCAGCTCCGTTTCGTGGCAGGCGCGCGGGTTGACCAGGCAGCTGGCGCGCTTGTTTGAAAAAGTGTGGTCCAGGCAGGCCTGGTTGCAGCCGATGCAGGTGTTGATTTCGTCGGCGCGGCCTTGCGCGGCCTTGATGACGAAATTGGCATCGGCCAGGAAGGGGCGCGCCATCGATACCATGTCGGCGTCGCCGCGTTCGATGATGTCGTTCGCTTCATACGGCATGTTGATGCGGTTGGAGGCGACTACCGGAATTTTCACTTCGCGCCGCAGGCGCCCCGCCACGCTGGCAAAGGCCGCGCGCGGAACCGAGGTGACAATGGTCGGCACGCGCGCCTCATGCCAGCCGATGCCGGTATTGAGGATGGTGACGCCGGCCTGCTCGAGCGCATGCGCCACCGTGACCACTTCTTCCCAGGTGTTGCCGCCTTCGACCAGATCGAGCAGCGAATGGCGGTACATGATGATGAAGTCATTGCCCACCGCCTTGCGGATCCGCTTGATGATTTCGACCGGCAGGCGCATGCGGTTCTCGATCGAGCCACCCCAGCGATCCTGGCGCAGGTTGGTGCGTCCGCACAGGAACTGGTTGAGCAGGTAGCCTTCGCTGCCCATCACTTCAATGCCGTCGTAGCCGGCCATCTTTGCCAGCTTGGCGCAGCGTGCGTAATCCTTGATGGTCGTTTCGATGCCCGCTTCGGTGAGCGCCTTCGGCTTGAACTTGGAGATCGGCGACTTGACGCCGGAGGCCGACACCACGAACGGCTGGTAGCCGTAGCGGCCGGAGTGCAAAATCTGCATCAGGATCTTGCCGCCTTCTTCGTGCACGGCCTTGGTGACGCGGCGATGGTTATAGACGTCGCCGATGAAGTTGAGCGTGCCGCCGAAGGGCAGCAGCCAGCCCTGGCGGTTGGGCGAGATGCCGCCGGTGACGATCAGTCCCACGCCGCCCTTGGCCCGCTCGCGATAGAACTCGGCCAGTTTGCCGTAATTGAAGAAGCGGTCTTCCAGGCCCGTGTGCATCGATCCCATGATGACGCGATTGCGCAAGGTGGTAAAACCCAGGTCGAGGGGAGCGAGCAAGTGGGGGTAGGCTTGTGTGGTCATTGTAGTTATAGGTTGAATCGACGATCCAGCATTAAAACCTACTTCTGTAGACACAGGGTTCTAATTTATTGCCGCCTCTGGCAGCCGGCGTGACCTTCATGACAAGCATGTCAATAAGGTCACAACAGGGCGCGCACGCTTGCTGCGCCACGCGCTTGTCAGCGTGCGGCCTTTACCGTAGTCTGAGGCCATGCTGACTCGTCCCCTTCTCTGCCTGCTGTTCGTCCTCGCCATGCCGGCCATGGCGCAGCCGGTGCTGCCCGAGGTCCTCGTCACGCGCGTGGACGCGGCGGGCGAGCAAGTGTTCGAGGTGGCCGCCAGCGGCACGGTAAAAACCTCTCCCGCGCACGTCTGGAAGGTGCTTACCGATTATGAATCCATGCCGGAGTTTGTGCCCGACCTGAAAAAGAACAAGGTGATGTCGCGCACCGGCAACCGGGCCATTATCGAACAGGCGGGGGTGGCGCGCTTCCTGTTCCTCACGCGCCCGATTCACCTGGTGGTGCAGGCGACCGAGGAACCGATGTCGGCGATCGACATCAGCCTGGTGACGGGCGACATGAAAGTTTATTCCTGCCGCTGGGAGTTGACCGCGCTGCCGGATGGCGGCACGCGCGTGGCCTACACGGGCAAGATGGTGCCCAAGTTTTACGTTCCCGGCATGCTCGGCTCAAACATCATCCGGCGCGACATCGAGCGCATGATGAAGGCAGTACTCGAGCGGCTCGACCAGGCGCCGGAATAAGCTCAAGCGGCGTAAAAGTCGCGCTCGCGCAGTTCTGCAAAGCTCTCGATGCTGCCGATCTTGACCGTGACCGGATTGAGGCTCATTTGCGGCGCCATGGCGCGCCAGGCGAACTGCCACTCCTGCTCATGCGCTTCGGCGCTGGTCTTGGTGAAGGCGGCGCCGAGCGCGGCGCGCACGCCGTATTCGACCGCGCCATCGATTCCCGCCCAGCTTGGAAGCGTGCGCTGCACCGCGCGGTGCAGCCGCTCGCCGAATTCTTCGCTGTTGTGGATGACCAGGCAGCAGTCGGCCGGCGCGAGCAGATCGAACAGCGCCTTGTCCCACACCTGCGAGAACGACAGCGTCAGGCAGTTGTTGGTCGGGACCAGGCGGAACTGCCCGGCCGTGAGCGCAAGTTCGAGTTCGGCGCGCGGCGCGTAGCGGTGCAGTGTGGGTGGTCGTTTGTAGTCGTGCATAAGGTACTCGGTCTTTTTCAGTTGGCGGCGCGCACGTGGCGGCGCGAACGCTGGGTCTTGGAGGCGACGAAAATTTCGCGCAGCAGGTACACAAAGCTGCCGATCAGCGTGATCATGCCACCCACGAACAGGGCCGCGATGTAGCGGTCCAGCGGCAGGTTGGTGGTGTCGCCCAAAAACAGCAGCGCAATGACAAGGCAGATCACCAGCCCGCAAGCGGTCGACAGCGCAATGGCGAAGTTGATCAGGTGCCAGCGCCTGTAGAGCACGTCCAGCTCCCCCATGTAGGCTTCATGGTAGGCGATGTCGAGCCGGTCTTCGAGCGTGCGGGTACGGTCGATGATGCGCGCCAGACGGTTGGTCAGTACCATCAGCATGGTGCACACGCCGGTGAGCAAAAAAACGGGAGCGATGGCCAGCTGGATCACGTGGCCGATATCGCTAATCTGGATATTCATGGTAATGCCTGCGGCTCTGTTTGAACAATGAGGGCGTTAGTGTATCAGGGCGCACCGCAAGCGGTTTGTTAGTCAAATGCGCGGCCGCGCCTGAACTGCTCGGTGGCCGCCACCAGCGCGCCCGAAATGCCCTTTTCAAGCGCGCCATGGCCGGCGTCGGCAATCATGTTCAGCCGCGAGCCGGGCCAGGCCTGGTGCAGCCGATACGCCGACAGCGGCGGGCAGATCACGTCGTAGCGGCCCTGCACGATCACCGCCGGCAGGTGCGCGATACGGCCCACGTCGCGCACCAGTTGGTCTTCTTCGAGGAAGGCAAGGTTGGCCATGTAGTGCGATTCGAGCCGGCCCACGCCCAGATCGAGCGTGTCGGACGCCAATTCTTCGGGCTGGGGCAGCAGGAACACGCGGCGGCCCTCGAAGCGGCTCCAGGCGCGCGCGGCGGGCCAGTAGACGGCCGGGTCGTGGCACAGCATGCGGCTGGTGTAGGCCTTGAGCAGGTCGCCGCGCTCGGCTTCGGGAATGGGCGCCACGAATTCGTCGTACAGCTCCGGGTAGAACCAGCGCACGCCGTGCAGGAACCAGTCGATTTCAGCGGCGGTGCACAGGAAGATCCCGCGCAGGATGAAGCCCAGGCAGCGCTCGGGATGGGCCTGGCCGTAAGCCAGCGCCAGCGTCGAACCCCACGAGCCGCCGAACACCAGCCACTGCTCGACGCCGAACTTGACGCGCAGCGTTTCAATGTCTTGCACCAGTAGCTGGGTGGTGTTGTTGCGCCACTCGCCCAGCGGCGTGGACTTGCCGGCGCCGCGCTGGTCGAACAAAATCACGCGGTAGTGTTGCGGATCGAAAAAGCGGCGGTGCTGCGGCGACAGCCCGGCGCCCGGCCCGCCATGCAGGAACACGACCGGAATGCCGGCCGGGTTGCCCACTTCTTCCCAGTAGAGGGTATGCACGTCGTCCACCTCGAGCATGCCATGCCGTAGCGGTGCGATGGGCGCGAACAGGGCGGGCAAGGTGGCGGACATGGACTCTTTCACAGGGTGGCAGACGCAAATTGTAGCGTACTAAAAGAAGGTGTTCACGCCATAGCGCACGTTGTAGGTGTCGTCGACGGCGAGCAGCAGCGGCCACTTGTCGAAGGTGGTGCACGGGTGCGAAATGCCGCAGCCGACCAGGTCGCCCACGGCCAGCGTGTCGCAGATGGCGTGGCCGGCGCTGAGCTGCAGGTACGCGTGCTGGTCGTTCATCTTGACGATGGCGCAGCCGGCCGGCAGCGCTTGCGGCAGGCCGGGCCCGGGCCGGTGCGACACCAGCCCGATGGGCAGCTCCACATCATACGAGGCGTCGCGCTTGCCCATGGTGAGAATGGCCAGCGTCGGTTCGGGGCGCGACTGCACCATGCTCCACACTTCCAGCGCGCCTTGCAGGCCATCGGCCAGCGCTTCGCGCTCGCCCAGTTCAGCCAGCAGGCGCTGGTAGGAACCGTGGTCGCTGGTCAGGTAGCAGCCGCTGCGCAATATGGGCGTGACGGGCAGCGAAGCGCCCTGCACGCCGGCAAAGCCGCGCGCGACCAGGTCGAAGTAGGCCGAGCCGCCGGCCGAGAGCACAATGGCGTCGCCGCCGAACAAACGTTCGTTGTCGGCCTCGCGCAGCAGCGCCACCAGCTGCGCCACAAAGGCGTCGACCGCCAGCACGTCGGCGCGGCGCTCACGCGAAACCAGCAAGCCTTCGTAGCCCTCGATGCCGGCCAGTTGCAGGCCCGGCGCGGCGGCGATCGCGCGCGCCACGGCCATCGCGTCGTCCATGCTGCGGCAGCCGGCGCGCTTGCCGGCGATGCCCATTTCGACCAGCAGCGACAGCGGCCTTGGCAGCGGATGGGCGGCCACGGCCGCTGCCAGGCGCTGCACGCCGGCGGGCGAATCGGCCAGCGCAAAGCACTCGAAATCGGGGTCCTCGCGCAGCAGGCGCAGCACGCTGTCGATGTCGGCCCTGGCCACCAGCTGGTTGGCCAGCAGCACGCGGCGCACGCCAAAGCGGTGCGCCAGCAGCACCTGGGTGGTGGTGGCCAGCGTCATGCCCCAGGCGCCGTTGGCAAGCTGGGCGCCGAACAGCTGCGGGCACATTGTAGTTTTGCCGTGCGGGGCAAGCATGACGCCGTAGCGGGCGCAAAACTCGCGCATCCAGTCGAGGTTGTGGCGCAGGGCAGATGTCTTGAGGACGGCGACCGGGAAGCTGGTGTCGGCGCGCAGGATGTTCCAGCCTTGCACGCCGATCGCACCCTGGCGCAGCGGCTCGGTGATGGGCAAGCCTTTCACGCCAGGCTGGAGCAATTGTTCGTCGAGGGCGGCGAGGGCAAGGCCGCCTTTAGGCAGGGTGAACATGGGAAGGCTCCCGCGGCTTGGAAAGAGAATAGTGGACGTCGACGTCGTTCTTCATTTTCCCACGTTCCCATCCCTGTGACGCGTAAAACGTATCGGCGCGCGTGTCGGCGCTGGTGGTGAGGACGGCTCTATCGTGGCCGAGGACAAACAGGTAATCGGCCATCAGCGCTAGCAGGCGCTTGCCGATGCCGTGGCCTTCGTGCCCGGGGCTGACGAACAGCGCCCAGATGGAGCCGTCGGTCTTGTCGGCGGCGGCAAAGCCGGCGATGACGCCGTCAGCTTCGCAGACCCAGCTCTTGCCGAGCCGGTCGAGGTAGTCGTGGTACATGGCCGGGGTGATGCGCGATGGATCGGAGAGGCGGTTTTCGGTGACGGCGAGGCGGATTGCCGACATGGCGGGGATGTCGGCCGCCGACGCAGTGCGAAAAATCAGGTTCAAGAACAGGTCTCCGATGAATAGAACAGTAGGGCGTGAAATCGTAGGGCGGAAAAGCTCCGGGCTCTGAGTTCCCCTCGCATTCCGCCATGTTCGCGTCGCGTTGACGCATGCATGGCGGAATGCGAGGGGAACTCAGAGCCCGGAGCTTTTCCGCCCTACGTGGAATGATGGAATACGCGCGTATTCCATCGACCATTTACGACATGTGCTGCCCGCCGTTGATGGCGATGTTGGCGCCAGTGACGAAAGCGGCTTCATCGGACGACAGGTACGCGACCAGACCAGCAACTTCTTCCGGCTTGCCCAAACGCGCCATCGGAATTTGCGGGATGATCTTGCTGTCCAACACTTCCTTCGGAATCTCCATGACCATCTTGGTGCCGATGTAGCCTGGCGAAATGGTGTTGACGGTCACGCCTTTGCGCGCCACTTCCAGCGCCAGCGCCTTGGTGAAGCCGTGCATGCCGGCCTTGGCCGCGGAATAGTTGGTCTGGCCGAAGGCGCCCTTCTGCCCGTTGACCGACGAGATATTGATGATCCGGCCCCAGCCGCGCTCAACCATGCCATCGCATACCGGCTTGGTCATGTTAAACACGGAATCGAGGTTGGTCGCCATGACCAGGTCCCAGTTCGGCTTGTCCATTTTTTTGAACGTCATGTCGCGCGTGATGCCGGCGTTGTTGACCAGCACGTCGACCAGGCCGACTTCGTCCTGGATCTTGGCGATGCACGCCTGCGCCGAATCGTAGTCGGCCACATCGCACTCATAGGCCTTGAAGTCGAAGCCCATGTCCTTGGTCGTGGCCAGCCAGCTGTCCACCTTCGTGTTGCCAGGGGAGTAGGTCGTCACGACCCTGTAGCCCAGCGCCGCGAGCTTGATGCAGACAGCTTCACCCAAACCGCCCATACCGCCGGTTACTAATGCAACTCTAGCCATTGTCTTCTCCTGTTGTTTTCTACCAATTGCCAACCAAAACTACTTGTAGTTTTACACTAAGTTGCTTGTTCAATCGCGCTCGACTGCCAGCGCCACGCCCATGCCGCCGCCGATGCACAGGCTGGCCAGCCCGCGCTTGGCATCGCGGCGAATCATTTCGTGCAGCAGCGTGACTAGCACGCGCGCGCCGGATGCGCCGATCGGGTGGCCCAGCGCAATGGCGCCGCCGTTGACGTTGATCTTGCTGGTATCCCAGCCCATTTCCTTGTTGACGGCAATGGCTTGCGCGGCGAACGCTTCGTTAATTTCCATCAGGTCCACGTCTTCGTGCTTCCAGCCAGCCTTTTGCAGGCACAGCTTGGTGGCCGACACGGGGCCCATGCCCATGATGGTCGGGTCCAGCCCGGCCGACGAGTACGCCTTGATGCGCGCCAGCGGCGTCAAACCCAGTTCCTTGGCCTTGGAGGCGGACATCATGATGACGGCGGCGGCGCCGTCGTTCAAGCCCGACGCGTTGCCGGCCGTGACGCTGCCTTCCTTGTTGAACGCCGGGCGCAGCGATGCGAGCGACTCGAGCGTGCTGCCATGCTTTGGATACTCGTCGGTATCGAAGACGATGGCGCCTTTTTTGGACGGAATTTCCAGAGGAATGATTTCATCCTTGAATTTGCCAGCCTTTTGCGCGGCCTCGGCCTTGAGCTGCGACTGCAGCGCGAATTCATCTTGCGCGGCGCGCGACACATCGTATTTTTTCGCGACGTTTTCAGCCGTGATGCCCATGTGGTACTGGTTGTAGACGTCCCACAGGCCGTCGACGATCATGGTGTCGACCAGCTTGGCTTCGCCCATGCGGAAACCGTCGCGCGAACCTGGCAGCACGTGCGGCGAGGCGCTCATGTTTTCCTGGCCGCCGGCGATGATGATGTCGGCGTCGCCGCACTTGATGGCCTGGGCGGCCAGGTGGGTGGCCTTCAGGCCGCTGCCGCACACCTTGCCGACGGTGAAGGCGGGAACCATGTCCGGCAAGCCCGCCTTGATGACGGCCTGGCGCGCAGGGTTCTGGCCGGCGCCGGCGGTGAGCACCTGGCCCATGATGACTTCATTGACGCTGGCGCCGTCCAGGCCGATTTTTGCCAGCAAATGCTTGATGACGTGGGCGCCCAGTTCGGCAGCAGGGATTTTTGCCAGTGCACCGCCAAATTTACCAACTGCGGTACGGCCAGCGGCCACGATTACGACGTCTTCCATGTGAATCTCCGATGTGCCGGCCGCCAGGGCCAGCGTGGTTTCAATTGTGCCGCCTGCTGCCCGGACGGGCGGCGGGCGGCCATACACAATAAGTTACTGCGTCGGCACTGCCTGGGTGCTGCAATTTCGCGTTGCCAGGCAATCCGGGGTCGGCCGGGCCATGGTCGCTCGCCTCAGGCCAGCGCCGGATTGCGACGGTGGCCGGGGGAAAAACGGGGTGATGTCTGCTGCTGAAAACATGTGTTCCTCTATCGGACTACCAGACTTAGACGCCAACTCGCGCAACAAAGTCCGCTATATTAGGTTTCAGCGCACGCCCTACGTTTGATCAAAATCAATCTTATCAGCATATTCATTCAAGAACGATCGTGCTTATTGCGCAAAGTGCTTGCGCGAAACCCCTAACTGAGCAATTGAATGCCGTCGAGCGTGCGCGCGCATTGTTCGCGGATCACGCTGACGAAGTCGGCAACAAAGGCTTTGGACGCCAGGGCGGGCGGCACGGAAACAAAAGCGTCGCTCCACAGGCCATTGGCGCCGATCGGCTTGGCCAGCACGTAATCGTAGTCGACGTAATTCTTGATGGCCCAGTTGGGCAGCGCCGCCACCCCGCGCCGGCTCGCTACCAACTGCAAAATGGCCACCGTCAGTTCGGCCGTGCGGCGCTCGAAGCGCACGCCCGCTGGACGCAGCACTTCGCGGATCAGGTCGATGCGCTCCTCAGGAACCGGGTAAGTGATGACGGTTTCGCCTTCCAGGTCGGCAGCCTCCAGGCGGCGCTGCGCGGCCAGGCGGTGCTTTTGCGCCAGCAACACCAGGATTTCAAAGCGGAACAAGGGGAATACAGTGAATCCGGGGCCACAGGCCGAACCGATGACCAGGTCGGCCTCGCCGGAGCGCAGCAACTCGACCGGGTCGCTATGGAAGCCGGACACCAGGTCGATCTCGACCTCGGGCCAGCGCTGGCGGAAGGCATCCATCACCGGCATCAGCCAGTCAAAGCAGGTGTGGCACTCCAGCGCCACGCGCAACTGGCCCTGGTCGCCCTGCGACAGGCGCGCCACGTCGCGTTCGGCCTGCTCAACTGCGGGCAGCACGGTGCCGGCCAGCGCCAGCAGGCGCGCGCCGGTGGCGGTAAAGGCGATCGGCACGGATTTGCGCTCAAACAGCGGGGCGCCGTAGCGCTCTTCCATCAGCTTGATCTGATGCGACAGCGCCGACTGCGTCAAGTTCAGCAACTGGGCGGCGCGCACCAGGCTGCCGGCTGACTGCAAGGCACTCAAGGTACGGAGATGGCGAAGCTCAAGCATGCGGGTGTATTAATCCTTTTCATGGTGACGCACAAAAACTTTCGTTTTGATTATACGCCCGTTTGCACCACACTTTAGTCATTGATAACTACATGCCAATGACACCATGCCTACCATCCACACTCACACACTCGGCTTCCCCCGCATCGGCGCGCGCCGCGAACTGAAAACGGCGCTCGAATCGTTCTGGCGCGGCGCCAGCGACGCCGCTGCACTGGAAGAAACGGGCCGCCTGCTGCGCCAGCGCCACTGGCAGCAGCAGGCGGCAGCCGGCCTCGCGCTGGTCACCGTGGGTGACTTTGCGTTCTACGACCAGATGGCCAATCATATCCAGCTGTTCGGCTGCGAGCCAGAGCGCTTTGGCTTTGACGGCGGCGACACCGCCCTGGAGCGTTACTTTGCCATGGCGCGCGGCGCTCGCGAGCATGATTCGGATTGCTGCGGCCGCGCCCACAGCGGCCACGCGCTGGACATGACGAAATGGTTCGACACCAATTATCACTACCTGGTGCCCGAGTTTTCCGGCGCCACGACCTTTACGCTGGACGCCCGGCGCCTGCTGGCCGAAGTCGCCGAAGCGCGGGCCCTCGGCCACGCGGTCAAGGTGGCGCTGATCGGGCCGCTGACCTTCTTATGGCTGGGCAAGGCCAAGGATGGCGCCTGCGACCGGCTCGACCTGCTGGGCAAGCTGCTGCCCGCCTACTGCGCGCTGCTCTCGCAACTGAAAAACGCGGGCGCCGACTGGGTGCAGCTCGACGAGCCGATCCTGGGCCTGGACTTGCCCGCCAGCTGGCGCAACGCCTTTGAGCCGTGCTACTGGCAACTGAGCCAGTCCGGCGCGCAGTTGATGCTGGCGACGTATTTTTCGCCATTGGAAGAAAACCTGAGCCTGGCGTGCCGCCTGCCGGTGGCCGGCCTGCATGTCGACGGCGTGCGCGCGCGCCACGAGCTGGTCAGCGTGTGCGACTGGTTGCCGGTGCCCAAAATACTGTCGGTTGGCATTGTGGATGGGCGCAATATCTGGCGCACCGACCTGGACCAGGCCATCAGCGTGCTGCAGCCGCTGCTTGAGCGCCGCGGCGGTCAACTGTGGCTCGCGCCGTCGTGTTCGCTGCTGCACGTGCCGTTCAGCCTGGCGGGCGAGAGCGATCTGGACGCCGAGCTGCTGTCGTGGATGGCGTTTGCCGACGAAAAGCTGCAGGAACTGGCCGCGCTGAAGGCGGCGCTGACGGGCGACGGCGCCGATGCGGCCACAGCCTTGAGCGCCGCCCGTGAAGCGCTCGCCAGCCGCGCGCGCAGCAAACGCGTCCACAGCGATGCTGTTGCGCAGGCGCTCGGCACGCTCGGGCTTGACGCCGACCGCCGCCGTTCGCCCTTTGCGCAGCGCCAGGCGGTGCAGCGCGCGCGCCTGCGCCTGCCTGATTTTCCGACGACCACCATCGGCTCGTTCCCGCAGACAGCGGCAATTCGCGCCGCGCGCGCCGGCTGGAAGGGCGGCACGGTCAGCGCCGTCGATTACGACAGCGCGATGCGCGCCGAAATCAGCGACGCCGTCAAGCGCCAGGAAGCGCTGGGGCTCGATGTGCTGGTGCACGGCGAGGCCGAGCGCAACGACATGGTCGAGTATTTCGGCGAGCAGCTGGACGGCTTTGCCTTTACCCGCTTTGGCTGGGTGCAGTCGTACGGATCGCGCTGCGTCAAGCCGCCGGTCATTTTTGGCGATGTGGCGCGCCCGGGGCCGATGACGGTGGCCTGGACCGTACATGCGCAAAGCGTGACGCACAAGCCGGTCAAGGGCATGCTGACCGGGCCGGTGACGATCCTGCAATGGTCGTTCGTGCGCGACGACCAGCCGCGCTCGCTGACGGCGCTGCAGATCGCGCTGGCCATGCGCGCCGAGGTGGCGGACCTGGAGCGCGCCGGCATCGGCATCATCCAGATCGACGAGCCGGCGCTGCGCGAGGGTTTGCCGCTGCGGCGCGCGCGCTGGGACGAGTACCTGGCGTGGGCCACGCGCGCGTTTCGCATCACGGCGAGCATTGCGCGCGACGCGACGCAGATCCACACCCATATGTGCTACGCCGAGTTCAACGACATTTTGCCGCAGATCGCAGAGCTCGACGCTGACGTGATCACGATCGAAACGAGCCGCTCGGACATGGAATTGCTCGACGGGTTCGGCAAGTTCAGGTACCCGAACGAGATCGGGCCGGGGGTGTACGACATTCATTCGCCACGCGTGCCGGGGGTGGACGAGATGGAGCGGCTGCTGCGCAAGGCGGCGCTGGTGATACCGAAGGCGCAGCTGTGGGTCAATCCCGATTGCGGGCTGAAAACGCGCGGGTGGGCGGAGACGGAAACGGCCCTGGCGAACATGGTGGCGGCAGCGCACCGGATGCGTGTTTGAGCAGTGTTTGATATGCGCACTGTACAAATCGCAAATAAATAATTGCTCGCATCGAAATAAGGCGCTACATCGAAATAGTTAACTACATCGTCCTCGCGAACGCGGGGACCCATGGAACGGTTGCTCAGTTGAACTGTTCCATGGGTCCCCGCTTTCGCGAGGACGATGGGTGGGTATTGCGCATGTTCGCGATGCTGCTGCCGCCACTCCTGCCATTGCCAAAAATACTGCTCATGCAAGCCCACTGACCGCCCTTCCCGCTTCCCAGCTCCCCCTGCACCGGTTCCCGGCTCCTTCCGTTTCCAACCAGGCAAACCATTTACACCATTCTTCCAGGCCTGAATTTATTGCCTCGCGGAACATTCATCCCGATACTCCCCATCCAGCAATTTTCAAAGTAGAATGCACGAGTTCTGCGCCACTTTGGGCGATGTTAGCCCATATCTCACGATCCGTTTATGCTCAAAAGCCCGTCCCAACTGCCCATCGAAATCAAGATCTCCACCGTCATCGCGATCTCCACGATCTTGTACTCGGCCGACCCGCTGGCAATCGACGCGGCCCTCAAGCAAATGACGGGCGGCGTGGCCGATTTCTTCGAAGACGAATTCGCCGTGATCGACGTCACCACGATCGCCGAAATCGCGCCCGTCATCGAGTGGGACAAGCTGGTCGCGGTCCTGAAAAAATACCGTCTGAACGCGGTCGCCGTGCGCGGCGCCACCAGCCTGATGGGCGATGCAATCCGCGCCCACGGCCTCTCGCTCGACGACGGCGTATCGGGCATCAAGCCGCGCGAAGAATCGGAAGCACCGGCCGCCCTGATGGCAGCGCCGGCGCCGATCCCGGCCCCGCCAGCCGCGGTGTCCGCACCGGTGGCGGCGCCCGCCACCACCGTGCTCACCCCCGGCACCATGATTATCGACACCCCGGTGCGCGCCGGCCAGCGCGTGTATGCGCGCGGCTGCGACCTGATCATTACCGCGACCGTCAACAATGGCGCCGAAGTCATCGCCGACGGCAGCATCCATATCTACGCGGCCCTCAACGGACGCGCCCTGGCCGGCGCCTCCGGCAATGCCGATGCTCGCATTTTCGCTTTGTCGATGCAGCCGGAGCTGGTGTCCATCGCCGGCGTCTACCGCACCTTCGACGAGGGCTTCCCGCCAACGCTGGCTCGCCAGCCGGCGCAAATTCGCTTGATCGGCGACCGGATCGATATACTATCGCTCAGTCCGGCTAACCGCGCCTGATCCGAGATTTCATAAAGGATTTATCTGTGGCAAGAATTATTGTTGTGACGTCCGGCAAGGGCGGCGTCGGAAAAACCACTTCCAGCGCCAGTTTTTCCACTGGCCTGGCCATGCGCGGCCACAAGACTGCGGTACTCGACTTTGACGTCGGCCTGCGCAACCTGGACTTGATCATGGGCTGCGAGCGGCGCGTGGTGTATGACCTCATCAACGTCATCAACGGCGAAGCATCGCTGAACCAGGCGCTGATCAAGGACAAGCACTGCGACAACCTGTTCATTTTGCCGGCCTCGCAAACGCGCGACAAGGACGCCCTGTCCGAAGAAGGCGTGGAGCGCGTGCTCAACGATCTGGTCAACATGGGTTTCGAATATATCATCTGCGATTCGCCGGCCGGCATCGAGCACGGCGCGCTGATGGCCTTGACGTTCGCCGACGAAGCGATCATCGTGACCAATCCGGAAGTGTCGTCGGTGCGCGATTCGGACCGCATCCTGGGCATCATTCAGGCCAAGTCGCGCCGCGCGCAAACCGGCGCCGAGCCGGTCAAGGAACACCTGTTGATCACGCGCTACTCGCCAAAACGGGTGGAAGCGGACGAAATGCTGTCCTACCAGGACGTGCAGGAAATCCTGCGTATTCCGCTGATCGGCATCATTCCCGAGTCCGAGTCGGTGCTGCATGCATCGAACCAGGGCAATCCGGCGATCCACTTCAAGGGCACCGACGTGGCCGAAGCGTATGAGGACGTGATTTCGCGCTTCCTGGGCGAAGAGCTGCCGCTGCGCTTTACCAACTACGAAAAACCGGGCTTTCTGCAGCGTATTTTTGGAGCGAAGTGATATGGCGCTGCTCTCATTCCTGTTCCCAAACAAGCAAGCCAAGAGCGCAACGGCGGCCAAGGAACGGCTGCAGATCATCATCGCGCGCGAGCGCGGACATCGCGGCGGCCCGGACTTTTTGCCGGCGCTGCACCGCGAGCTGATCGAGGTGATTTCCAAGTACACCAAGGTCAGCGCCGACGACATCAAGCTCTCGCTTGACCGGCAGGGCAACCTTGAAGTTTTGGAAGTGAATGTGGTGTTGCCGGACGCTTAATGGTGTTCATGGCGGCGCATGGCGCAATGCGCTGCGCTTTTGTCGCGGTGCCTTGCGCGCCGTACCGTCGACGACCTGAATGTGGGGTTGCCGGACGCACGTTAATGGCGGCTCATGGTGGAATGCGCTACGCTTTTGTCGCGGGGGCGCCGAGCCCCTACGATTAGCGGCTCATGGCGGAATGCGCTACGCTTTTCCGCCCTACGTTTACCTCTAAGCGTAGGGCGGAAAAGGCGAAGCCGCATTCCGCCAAGCGCCGCCCGGAACGAACGCGTTACGACGGCCGCACGACAATCAACTCATTGGCCACCTGCGCGCACGCCTCCACATGCTCGTACCCGAGCTTGCGAAACATCGTAAACCCGATCGCCGCCGACGCAATCTGCCCGGCAATGGGCACAAAGCGCGAGGCCGACTTGGCCATGTACTTGAGCCCCACGCGCTTGAAGATCTGCATCAGTAGTTCCCGGGTGACAAATTTGCCCACCATCACACCACCGACGCCGACCGCCACCTTGTAGGCAATCAGCTTGTGGCTCGGCTGCAAGCGGTCGATCTGCTCGGGCGTGAGGCCGAACGCGCTGTTCACGTCATCGACCAGTTTTTTGAACAAGGTCAGGTCCGACACCACGTCCACGCCGGGAATCGGCACCGCCGACACGCCGGCCGAGATGGCCGCGCGCCTGCGCACCAGACGACGGCAACGCTCGCGCGTGTCCTCGATATGTTTCGGGGTATCAGGTATTAAAGTCCAATCGACGTTCATTGCATTCCTTCTCTAAAATAAATTTCCTAAAAGACGCAAAAAGGCCATTGAATTGCGGGTTTTTAAAGTGTAACGTGTAATCAATTAATCGAGAACACAGCAGGCAAGATGTTGCTGAATGTAAATTGTAGTGCTGCACTCGTGTCAGTTAGTAAAAGTCTGTTATATTCTGAGTAACTAATCAGTTATAACTGTAGGACTGGTCTTACCTACGCGTTTTACATTCAACAGCATTGGCCATCATGAGAATTGCCATCCTCGACAACGACCGCAGCCAGGCAGACCTCATCTGCCAAGTATTGACATCGGCTGGCCACAGCTGCCAGACCTATGAAAGCGGCAAGGACATGCTGGCGCACCTGCGCAAGGACAGCTTCGACATGCTGATCCTGGACTGGCAGGTCGCCGACCTGACCGGCGGCGAAGTACTGCGCCGGGCCAAGGAAAAAATGTCGACCCAAACGCCGATGATGTTCCTCACCAGCAGTTCCGCCGAGGACGACATCGTCGCCGGCATCAACGCGGGCGCGGACGACTACATGATCAAGCCGCTGCGACGCGGGGAACTGGTGGCGCGCGTGCAAGCCTTGCTGCGGCGCGCGTACCCGAGCCAGAATGGCGCCGAACAATTGCAGTTCGGCCCCTACATTTTCGAGACTCGCCCCGGGCGCCTGCTGATGGACGGCGCCGTGATCGATGTCACGCACAAGGAGTTTTACCTCGCACTGTTGTTTTTCAGGAATATCGGCCGGCCCTTGTCGCGCGCGTATATTCATGAGGCGGTGTGGATCAGGGAGACAGTCGTACCGTCCCGGACTATGGATACCCACGTATCGCGTGTACGCAACAAGTTGCAGCTGCGTCCTGAAAACGGATTCAGGCTGGTGCCGGTGTACAGCTACGGCTACCGGCTCGAGAAACTCGGCGCGTAGTTCCGGGCGTTAAAGGATTTCTTGCAGCGATAGCTTATCGCGTCACTACCCACATCGAATTGTTCATTTCCACGCATTTCTACGCATTTCTGCTCGGCAAGCCTATACTCGTGGTCAACACCACCACGACAAGCGGAGTTCATATGCATAAAACAGTTGCCGTAAGTACCTGCATTGCGCTGCTGGCAGGCTGCGCGATGCCAACCCTCGATCAGGGCAGTATCAGTGCCTTGCAAGGCAAAACCGTCGTGCGCGCGTTTCCGCCTCCTATCAAGATGATGATGGTCACGCCGGCATCAGCTGCAGTCGTCGGGCTTGGCCTGCTTGGCGGGGTTGCGGCAGCTGCAAGTGGCGCCAAGGCGGGCGGCACCGCGCCTTTTGATGTTGAAGACCCTGGCATGGCGATCTCGGCCACGCTGGCAGAAAGGCTGGCCGCTCGCTACAACACGAAAACGTCAAGCACTGTCCTGTCGCAACCGATGAGCAGCTTGGCTGAAATTGCAACGCGGGGACAAGCGCTCGCCGACTACAGCTTGCAAGTGTCGACGCGCAATTTGCTCATGGCAAATTACATGACGGCGCCGTCCCGCTACCGCGTCTCCTTCATTGTCGTCGCTACGCTGATCGACAACAAGACCAAGCAGAGCGTTGCCTCGGGGGTCTGCGTGCATCAGCCGGAAAACATCGCAGTGGCCGGAACCTATGAGGACATGCTGGCCAACAACGGTGAGCGCTCCAAGCGCGAGGTGGCAGCTGGCGCTCAATTTTGCGCCCAAAAACTGCAGCGGGATATGTTCGCAATCTGATCCTGGAAGGCGCGGTGACGATGCTCGAAGTTGCCCCACTGCACCAACATTCCCCATTTCCCCGAATAGCTTGACCTATCACGGTATAATGTTGCCACCCATCCGTACACTGAATAGCCATGCAACTGCTCGCCGTCGGCCTCAATCACACCACCGCACCGGTCTCGCTTCGCGAGCAACTGGCGTTCGGTCCTGACCAGCTCGGTCAGGCGGTACGGGCTGCGCGTGGCTGGTTTGCCGGCATCGATCCGCGCGGCAGCGATGAAGCGGCGATTTTGTCGACCTGCAACCGTACCGAAATGTACGCCGCCAGCCTGATCGACAACCCGATCGACGCCTCGGCCCATTTCCTGGCCGACTACCACAAGCTCAATTACGCCGAACTGCGTCCCCACCTGTACATGCTGCCCCAGGGCGAAGCGGTGCGCCATGCCTTTCGCGTCGCGTCCGGGCTCGATTCCATGGTCATGGGCGAAACCCAGATCCTCGGGCAAATGAAAGACGCCGTGCGCGTGGCCGACGAAGCCGGCGGCATGGGCACCTATTTGCACCAGCTGTTCCAGCGCACCTTTTCAGTGGCCAAGGAAGTGCGCAGCACCACCGAAATCGGCGCCCACAGCGTCTCGATGGCGGCCGCCGCAGTGCGCTTGTCGCAACGCATCTTCGACAAGATCTCGGAGCAGCACGTGCTGTTCATCGGCGCCGGCGAAATGATCGAACTGTGCGCCACCCATTTTGCCGCGCAAAACCCGAAAAGCATCACCATCGCCAACCGCACCATGGAACGCGGCGAAGCGCTCGCGCACCGCTTCAACGGCCGGGCGATCCGCCTGGCCGCGCTGCCGGACCAGCTGGCGCAGTTCGACATCGTCATCTCGTGCACCGCCTCCACGTTGCCGCTCTTGGGCCTGGGGCTGGTCGAGCGCGCCATCAAGACGCGCCGCCACAAGCCGATGTTCATGGTCGATTTGGCCGTGCCGCGCGATATCGAATCTGAAGTTGGCCGCCTCGACGACGTGTTCCTGTACACCGTGGACGACCTGGGCAACGTGGTGCAAACCGGACTCGAAAGTCGCCAGGCCGCCGTGGCCCAGGCCGAAGCCATCATTGAAACGCGCGTCCAGTCCTTCATGCACTGGATTGATGATCGCGCCATGGTCCCCGTGATCCAGGACCTGCAGGAAAACAGCGAAGTGATGCGCCTGTTCGAACTGGAACGCGCCAAAAAAATGCTGGCGCGCGGCGACGACGTCGAAGCCGTGCTCGAAGCCCTCTCGCGCGGCCTGACCGCCAAGTTCCTGCACGGCCCGCAGCAAGCGCTGCACCGCGCCCAGGGCGACGAGCGCGCCCGCCTCGCGTCCTTGCTGCCGCAGCTGTTTCGCGGCCGCCGTTAGCGGCCCTTCCCCGTTTCAGAACGCCGCGCCGCCCGATTGCGGCTGCGGTTCGTCATCCCCGTCACCTATTTCAGAGCACCCTATGAAACCATCCATGCTGGCCAAGCTGGACCAACTGGCCAACCGACTCGTCGAACTGGACGAACTGCTCATGCACGAAGGCGCGACCTCGAACATGGACAGCTACCGCAAGATGACGCGCGAGCACGCCGAGATCGGCCCGCTGGTGACCCTGTACCAGGACTTCGGACGGGCCCAGGCCGACATCGATGAAGCGCAGGAGATGCTGTCGGACCCGGACATGAAAGAGTTCGCGCAAGAAGAAATCGAAGGCGCCAAGGGCCGCGTGGCCCAGCTCGAAATCGACCTGCAAAAAATGCTGCTGCCAAAGGACGTCAACGACGAGCGCAACATCTTCCTGGAGATCCGCGCCGGCACCGGCGGCGACGAGTCGGCGCTGTTCGCCGGCGACCTGCTGCGCATGTACAGCCGCTTCGCCGAGCGCAATCGCTGGCAGGTGGAGATGGTCTCCGAATCAGCCTCGGACCTGGGCGGCTACCGCGAAGTGATCGTGCGCCTGGTGGGCAACGGCGTGTATTCGAAGCTCAAGTTCGAGTCGGGCGGGCACCGCGTGCAGCGCGTGCCGGCCACTGAAACACAGGGGCGCATTCATACGTCGGCGTGCACGGTGGCGGTGATGCCGGAAGCCGATGAAGTCGAGGACGTGAACATCAATCCGGCCGACCTGCGCATCGATACCTTCCGCGCGTCGGGCGCCGGTGGACAGCACATCAACAAGACCGATTCGGCGGTGCGCCTGACCCACCTGCCCACGGGGATCGTGGTTGAATGCCAGGATGACCGCAGCCAGCACAAGAACAAGGCGTCGGCGCTCAAGGTGCTGGCCGCGCGCATCAAGGACGTGCAGCTGCGCGAGCAGCAGTCGAAGGAAGCGGCCACGCGCAAAAGCCTGATCGGCTCGGGCGACCGCAGCGAGCGCATTCGCACCTATAACTTCCCGCAAGGGCGAATGACGGATCACCGCATCAACCTGACCTTGTACAAACTTGATTTCATCATGGATGGGGATTTGACGGAGCTGACCAATGCGTTGGCCGCGGAGCACCAGGCGGAGCTGCTGGCCGCGCTGGGCGATTGAGGACTCGGCGGCGCATGGCGCAATGCGCGCGACACTTGGGGTTGCACCCTACGGTCAAAGGTATCGGCGACGCACGGCGGAATGCGCTTCGCTTTTCCGCCCTACGGTTCGTGGCATCGGCGGCGCATTCCGCCAACCGTGCCCATACCGTAGGGCGGAAAAGCGAAGCGCATTCCGCCAAGCGCAGCCACTTAAGCCAGCAATAAGCCCGCATCAAGCCCGTACGAATACAATACCAAATCTGAACCCGGACGCGAAACCATGCCAAATAACCGCCAACTCCTGCTCACCATGGCCCTTGCCTGCTTCGCCCTGATCGGCGGCGCGCTCTACTTCCAGCACGTGAAGCTGATGCTGCCCTGCCCCCTGTGCGTGATCCAGCGCTACGCCTTCCTCTTCACGGGCGTCTTCGCGCTAACCGCCGCCTTCACCAGGAACGACAAACCCTGGCTCGTCCTGTCGCTGGCCAGCGCCATTGGCGGCGCCTACACCGTCGCCAAGCACCTCTACGTGCTGGCCAATCCCGGCTTCTCATGCGGCATCGACCCCACCACCACCTTCCTCAACAAGATCCCGACCGCCACCGCCATGCCCTGGCTGTTCCAGGCCGACGGCCTGTGCGAAGCAGCCGGCGACCTGATCGTCGGCTTGTCGCTCCCACAATGGTCGGCGGTGGCCTTCGCCCTGCTGGTCGCGGGCCTGCTGTTTACCCTGGTGCGCCGGCGCGCATGATCGCCGCCGGCGTCACCATCGGCTCTTTGCAAACGGCGCTGCCGCTCGGCGCGCTGGAAAACCGCATCCTGCTGTGCCACGCGCTTGGCATCACCCGCGTGGGCTTGATCACCCAGTCCGAACGCACCCTGAGCGACGTCGAAGCGGCCACCCTGTCAACGCTGGTCGAACGGCGCCTGCACGGCGAGCCGATCGCTTACATCGTGGGCAAGCGTGAATTTTTCGGCCTCGATTTCCAGGTCACGAACGCGGTCCTGATCCCGCGTCCGGACACCGAACTGCTGGTCGAACTAGTCCTCGAACGCCTGCCGCCACAGGGGCGCGCGCTCGACATGGGCACCGGCAGCGGCGCCATCGCGGTCGCCATCGCGCACACGCGGCGCGACGCCATCGTCACCGCGCTCGACGTCAGCGCAGCGGCGCTTGACGTCGCCCGCGCCAACGCTGCGGTCCACGGCGCCGCCGTGCGCCTGCTGCAAAGCGACTGGTTCGCCGGCGTGCAAGGCGAAACGTTCGACCTGATCGCCTCCAATCCACCCTACATCGCCAGCGGCGACGTCCACCTGTCCAACGGCGACCTGCGCTTCGAGCCGCTGGGCGCGCTCACCGACCGCGCCGACGGCCTGTCGGCGCTGCGCATCATCGCCGCCGGCGCCGCCGCCCACCTGGCGCCGCAAGGCTGGTTGCTGATGGAACATGGCTACGACCAGGCTGCGCAAGTGCGCCACTTGTTGCAGGAGCATGGCTACAGCGACGTGCAAAGCTGGCGCGATCTGGCCGGCATCGAACGCGCCAGCGGCGGCCGCGCTCCTTGAGCGAAGCGGGCGGCCCGCGCGCGCCGCTTTTGCTAAAATGGCTACCCAGCCCCGGAGCCTGCACATGCGCCTACTGTTCGCCCTACCTGTCGTGTTGCTCGTGCCCCTGCTGGCACTGGCGGGCAACGAGGCCGACCAGCAGGCCAAGTCGCTGTTCGATGCCGACTGGCAGTGGCGCATGCAAAACCAGCCCGAATACGCCACCACCGTGGGCGACTACCGCTACAACGCCTTCCTGACCGACACCACGCTGGCGGCCAGCCGCGCCGCCATCGCCTGGCAGCGCAAGATGCTCGAGCAAGCCCGCCTGTTCGAGCGCGACAAGCTGGCCCCCCAAACCGCCCTCTCGCTCACGCTGTTCATCTACGAAAAAGAGCAGTTGCTGCGCGCGGCCTCGTTTGCGCCCTTCATGACCGAGCCACTGAGCAACCAGCAGGGCATCCACGTCAATTTCGCGCAAACGGTCGCGCAGATGCCGTTCGCCACCGAAACCGACTACCGCAACTACCTGGGCCGACTCGACGCCCTGCCCGCCCATATCGCCGGCCTCACCGAGCAGCTGCGCGAAGGCATGCGCACCGGCTGGGTCGCGCCCAAGGCGGCCGTGCGCAACGTGCCCGCCACGCTCAAGCTGCTGCGCGAAACGGCCGTCAGCGGCGCGCTTGGCCAACCGTTTCGCCAGATCCCGGCCACCATCGACAAACCAGTGCGCGACGCGCTCGCCGCCAGCGGCCCGGCCACGCTGCGCACCAAGGTCATGCCGGCCTTGCGCGAACTCGAAGAATTCATGCGCACCGAGTACCTGCCGGCCGCGCGCGACACGATTGCCGCCAGCGCCTCGCCCGGCGGGCAAGATTATTATGCCTTCCTGGCCGCGCAGTACACGGGGGGCGAACTGACGCCGCTCGAGATCCACAAGCTCGGCCTGGCTGAAGTGGCACGCATCGAGGCCCTGATGCCGCCTGCAATCAGGCGCACCGGCTTCAAAGGTTCCTTCGCCGAATTTGCCGCCTTTGCCAGCACGGACGCTCGCCTGTTCGCCAGCTCCCCCGACGTGCTGCTCACGCGCTACCGGCGCCTGATGGTGCGCGCCGGCGATGCGCTGCCACGGCTGTTTTCCAGCGTCCCGGCGCAGGAACTGCTGGTCAAACCGGCCAGCGCCTTTGGCGCGGCAGACATGGGCGCGGCGTGGTACGAGGCCGGCACCGCCGACCGCCCGGCCGCCTTTGTCGTGAACACGTCGCGCCTCGACACGCACCCGCTGTGGGAGATGGAAACGCTGACCCTGCACGAGGCGCTGCCCGGCCACCACATGCAGGTGGCGCGCGCGCGCGAGCTGGGCGATCTGCCCGCCTTCCGCCGCCTTGGCTGGAACGCCGCCTTTGGCGAAGGCTGGGCCATGTACGCCGAAACGCTCGGCCCCGAACTGGGTTTTTTCAAGGATCCCTTCTCCGCTTTCGGCCACCTGAACGCCGAACTGTTTCGCGCCGTGCGCATGGTGGTCGACACCGGCATCCATGCGCAGGGCTGGACGCGCCAGCAGGCGCTCGACTACATGGCCGCGCACACGGCCAACGCGGCCAGCGACAATGAGCTCGAGGTGGACCGCTACATCGCCTGGCCGGGCCAGGCGCTCGGCTACAAGGTCGGGCAGCTCAAGATCCGCGCCTTGCGCGACAAGGCCAAGGCGGCCTTGGGCGAGCGTTTCGACGTGCGCCGCTTTCACGGCGCCGTGCTGGATAATGGTCCGCTGCCCTTGCCGATTCTTGAACAGCAGGTCGACCAGTGGCTGGCGGCCGCCCTGCTCAAAAAACCGGCAGTGGCGATCAACTAGAAAACATCTCTCCCCGGCGCAGTTGCCGTTTTTCGGTTAATCTCGCAGCACACCTGTTGCAGCACACTGATTGCAGCACATTTTTTGCTACACCCTTATTGCAACACACTGTATTGCAGCACACCTATTTGGCAGTACTAGAAAGGATTCACCGTGTCGAACCAACTGACCCGCCGCCTGGCCTTGCTCGACGATGACGCACACCGCGCCCTGCTCGGCCAAGGCCTGCGCGGCATCGAACGCGAAACGCTGCGCGTGGACCGCCACGGCGCCCTGGCGCGCACGCCCCATCCGGCGCCGCTCGGCTCGGCGCTGACGCATCCGCAAATCACCACCGACTACGCCGAAGCCCTGCTCGAATTCATCACCCCGGCCGAAAACGATATCGGCCTCACGCTGCACAAGCTCGATGCGATCCACCGCTTCGCCTACGCGCGCATGAAAGACGAAATGCTGTGGAGCGAGTCGATGCCCTGCGAGCTGCCGTCCGAAGAAGAGATCGACATTGCCTGGTACGGCAGCTCCAACATCGGCATGCTCAAGCACGTGTACCGGCGCGGCCTGGCGCTACGCTACGGCAAAGCGATGCAGTGCATCGCCGGCATCCACTACAACTATTCGCTGCCCGAGAAAATGTGGCAGCTGTTCGCCGCCGACGAAGGCGTTTCCGAAGAACGGCGCCGCCCGCTGCGCGACTTCCAGTCCGAAAACTACATCGCCACCATCCGCAATTTTCGCCGCTACAGCTGGCTGCTGATGTACCTATTCGGCGCCTCGCCCGCGCTGTCCACCGGCTTTTTGCGCGGGCGCGAACACAAGCTTGAAACGCTCTCCGCCGACACCTTGTACCTGCCGTACGCCACCAGCTTGCGCATGAGTGACCTGGGTTACCAGAACGATGCGCAGTCGGGCTTGACGCCCCACGAGAATTCGCTCGACAGTTATGTGAGCACGCTGATGGACGCGGTCAACCGGCCCTACCCGGCCTACGAGGCGCTCGGCACCAAGCGCGACGGCGAATGGATACAGCTCTCGACCAACGTGCTGCAGATCGAGAACGAATACTATTCGACCATCCGCCCCAAGCGCGTGATCCGTACCGGCGAGCGGCCGGTGCAGGCGCTGTGCCGGCGCGGCGTGCAGTACATCGAAGTGCGCTGCCTCGACGTCGACCCGTTCGAGCCGATCGGCATCAGTGTCGAAACCGGGCGCTTCATGGATGCCTTCCTGCTGTTTTGCGCGCTCGACGACAGCCCCGCGATCGACGCCGACGAAAGCCGCATCCACGCGCGCAATTTCTCGCGCACCGTCAAGGAAGGGCGCCGTCCGGGCCTGACGCTGACCAGGAGCGGCGAAGAAATCACGCTGCAGGCGTGGGCGGGCGAGCTGCTCGCGCGCATCGCGCCGGTGGCCGCCCTGCTCGACGAGCAGCACAACGAAGATGGCGTGCACGCCGCGTCGATGGCGGCGCAGGCGGCCAAGATCGCCAATCCGGCGCTCACGCCGTCGGCGCGCGTGCTCGCTGAAGTGCGCGAACTCGGTTCCTCCGCCGCCTTCGGTTTGCGCCAGAGCGAACTGCATGCCGCCTACTTTCGCGAAAGCCCGCTCATGAGCGCCGAGGTAGCGATGTTCGACGAGATGGCCGCCGCTTCGCTGGCGGAACAGGCCGCCATCGAAAAAGCCCCCGGCGGCAGCTTTGACGACTTCGTGGGCGCCTACAACACCAGCACGCTGTGCTGCGAGTGATGCGCGCTACACATTACTAAAGGACGGCCGTGCTCACCTTTTACAACGAACACCACGGCCAGCACCGCGGCCAGTACGAGATGTTTCGCGGCGAACAGGTGCCGTGCTTCGAAAAGCCGGAACGGGCCGACATGGTGCTGGCCGAATTCGAGCGCCGCGGCCTAGGCCAGGTCGTCACGCCGCACGGCGCTTCGCTGGCCTCGCTCGAACGCATCCACACGCCGCGCTACCTGCATTTTTTGCGCAGCGCGTGGAGCCAATGGTGCGCGCTCGAGCTGGCCAATGCACAGCGCGATGTGTTCCCGTCGGTATGGCCGATCCGCGGCCACCGGCACGATATCGAGCCTGACAATTTTGCCGCACGCATGGGACTGTACTCGATGGATTCGGGCACGCCGCTCACCGCCGGCACCTGGATCGCCGCCAAGACCGGCGCCGACTGCGCCATCAATGCCGCGCATGCGCTCAACCTCGGGCAGCGCAGCACCTTTGCGCTCACGCGCCCGCCCGGGCACCACGCCGGGGCCGATTTTTTCGGCGGCTACTGCTTTCTGAACAACGCCGCGCTGGCGGCGCAGCACTTGCTTGACGACGGCGCAAAAAAGGTCGCCATCCTCGACATCGACTACCATCACGGCAACGGCACCCAGTCCATCTTTTATCAGCGCGACGACGTGCTGTTCATCTCGATCCACGCCGACCCGCGCAGCGAGTATCCGTTTTACCTTGGCCACGCCGACGAAACCGGCGCTGGCGCCGGCCTTGGCTACAACATGAACCTGCCGCTGCCGCATGGCGCCAGCACGGCGCAGTGGTTCGCGGCGCTCGAGACGGCCTGCATCAAGCTGGGGAGCTTTGCGCCGGACGCGCTGGTGGTCTCGCTGGGGGTCGATACCTTCGCCGGCGATCCGCTGTCAAAATTCGCACTGCAAAGCGCGGATTTCTTGCGCATTGGCGAACGCATCGCGTACCTTGGCCTGCCAACGGCTTTTGTGCTCGAAGGCGGTTACGCGGTCGCGGAAATCGGCATCAATGTCGTCAATGTGCTCGAAGGTTTCGAGACTGCGGTATGAAGGAAAGCAGCATGACCGAATGGCAGTGGAGTACCTTTGCCGACTTGCCGGCGGCAGCCTTGTACGAGGTGCTGCAAACGCGGCAGGACGTGTTCATCCTGGAGCAAGCTTGCCTGTATCCGGACCTGGACGGCCTGGACCAGGACGCCCATCACCTGCTCGGCTGGCGCGTCATCGACGGCAAGCGCGTTCTGGCGGCCTACCTGCGCGTGCTCGCGCCGGGCGCCAAGTATGTCGAAATGTCGCTGGGACGGGTGCTGACGGCGCCGCTGGCGCGCGGCACGGGGATCGGGCGCGAGCTGCTCGCGCAAGGCTTAGCCCTCGCCGAGCGCCAGCATCCCGGGCACCGGATCCGGATCGGCGCCCAGCGCTACCTTGAAAAGTTTTATGCGCAGTATGGCTTCGTGACGTTTTCAGAGCCGTATGACGAGGATGGCATCATCCACGTCGACATGCTGCGCTAGTGTCTGTTTTTTCAGTGCGCGTCATGTGCCCGCAGGCGCCGCAAGCTTCTGGTTTTCGCGCACCTGAAGCAGGCGCTGCTCCAGGTTGGCCGGCGTGAGCACCACGCCAAAGTCGGGCAGGCCGGGCGTGGCCAACATGCGCCCGGTCATCAGGTCCCCGAGCGCGCTCGTGTAATGCACCGGATCCCAAAACCAGGCCAGGCGCGTTTTGCGGTCGCCGTCAGCGGGAATCCGTTCGCGCGCGTATTGCTCGTAGCCGCCAAAATCCCATAACGTCACCTCTGTGCCGGCGCTGCGTTCAGCGTCCACCAGCAGCGTCAGACCGCGTTTCCACCGTTCATAGTCAGGCCAATAACCCATTTGCGTGAGCAGGTTCAGGCGCGAGGCGTGCGCCGGCTGGATTGCCAGCATCACCGTGATGTGGTGCTGTTTGGCGAATGCGAGCAAGTCGCGCACGGTTTGCAGCTCACGAATCGGCCCCCCGGCCACGTCGCTGAGCACTTGGTGCGGGGTTGAAAATTGCGTCGTAGTCGCGGCGTTTTTTTGCGCAAACAGCGCGGCGACGCCGTCGGCGGCGGTAGTGTCCCGGAAGCCGGCCTCTGAAAAATGGCCGTCCGGCGCCATGTCGGTGCCGCCCGCCAGGCGATTGGCGGCGATGGTGGCGACGCTGTCGGCGATCGCGTCAAGCGAGAGGGCCGCGGCGCCAAAGTCCTTGAGGCGACGCACGGCCCGTTCGGGGTTGGCGCTGCCATCGTCCTGGACCAGGAGGCGCTGCTCCACCTCGCCGCGCACCGCGACCGGGTGCGCCACACCGGGGGCGGGCGGCTTGTACAGAAACGCTTCAAAGTCCAGGCCCACCACCACGGTACGGGGCGCCTCAGCCACCGGCCGCGCCGCAACCAGGTGGCGCAGGTACAGCAGGCCGCTGCGCAAGCCGCTGCCCGCCAGACTGAGGTTGTACACGGGCCGATACTGGCTTGACCACACCGCGTGTTGCGGCGCCAGGCCAATGTCGGTGCGCGAGCTGCCCAAGATCACGGTGCGCGCCAGCTTGCGCGGTGCATCGTAGGCTTTCATCAGCCGTTCGTGCGTGTCGACCGCAGGCTTGACCTGGTTAAAGCCTGGTTTGCGCGGCATGCCGAAAAACAGGTAGGGATCGACCGCCATGTTAAAGCCGGCGACCAGCGCCGCAATGCCCATTGCAAAGACAAGGATCAAGATGCTAAAACGGCTAGGGCGCATGTTCAGAACTGCCAATATAAAAACTCGCTCACGCGATTGAGACCGAGAACGCCAAAGACCAGCAGCATGGCGCTGGTGAAGGCCCAACGTTTGTTCCATTGCACCTTGAAGTCCAAGGCGCGGGCCACAGGCCCAGGCACAGGGACAGCTTTTTCGGGCGCCGGGCCAAAATACAAGGCGCTCTCATGCTGACGCCACACTTCCAGCGAATTGGGCAGGAACATCACGATGGCAAACAGGGTGACCAGCCACAGGCAGGCATACATGAAGGTATTGCCTGAGCTTGGATCGCCCGCGATGCCAACAGTGCTGAGCATGTGTCCCACGGAACCGGCCCGGTTCAGGATGGACTGGGGGATGGAAATGCCATGCAAGCCGGCCATGCCGCCGATCAGGCCCATTGCAGCGGCAACCGTCTTGGCCCGAAAGAACGCCATTGCCGCCAGCACCGACACGAACGTGAGAAACCAGCCGAGCGGCTTCATGATCCGGTCGTAGGCGGCGCCATTCCATTTTGGCCGCCACTGGCGCCATGCATGGTTGCTGACCAAATACGCGCCGTGCAGCAAGCCCCACACCAGGAAGGTGGCGCCGGCGCCGTGCCAGAAGCCGGACAGGAACATGGTCAGGACGGTGGGCCCGGCGATCAGCGCGACGAAGGCACTCACCGTCGGTTTCTTGCGTCCCAACACCGGTTTGCCGGAGCGCATCCGGCTGCGCGTCAACTGCATCACGACCGGGGTGTAGACGTAGGCCGTAAGAAAACGCGTCAGCGTCACGTGCCAGCGGCTCCAAAATTCGATGATGCTCGACGACTTGAGCGGCGAATTGAAATTGAAGGGCAGGCGGATGCCAAACAGGCGCGCCAGGCCGATCGCCATGTCCGAATAACCGGAAAAGTCGAAATAAATCTGAAACGTATAGGCCATCACGCCCATCCACGCAGCCAGAAAGCTGATGGGCTCGCCGCGCAGCGCGGCGTCGAACGTGGGCGTTGCATAGGCCGCCACCCCGTCCGCCAGCACCACCTTTTTGAACAGGCCCATGGCAAACAGGCCCGCGCCGACGGCGACGTCATGCGGGTCGATGCGCGACTTGATATTCTCGAACTGCGGCATCATTTCGCGGTAGTGCACGATGGGACCGGCAATTAGTTGCGGAAAGAAAAATACGAAGACCAGAAAGTCGAACAGGTCGAACTTTTCAATCACGCCGGCGCGCGTGTCGACCAGGAAGGCAATTTTTTGAAACGTAATGAAAGAAATTCCGAGCGGCAAAATCACGGCTGCCAGCACCAATTGCGTGCCGACCAGTTCATTCAAGGAATCGAAAAAGAAATTCTTGTATTTGAAATAGCCGAGAAAGCAGAGATTGAACACCAGTCCGGCAATCACCAGCGCATTGGCCAGCCGGTCGCCCGCTTCGGTATTGCGGCGCATGGCGTGCTGCATCCACCGCGCCACCACGTAGTTGAGCACGATCGAGGGCGCAATGATCAGCAGGCTGACCGGATTCCAGATGCCATAAAAAACAATGGACACCAGCACCAGCCACATGAGGCTGAGTTTTCGCGAGGACAGCAGGTTGACCGCCATGTAACCGAGGACGGCCACCGGCAAGAACGCGAAAATGAAAAGATACGAGTTAAAGAGCATGAAAGTGCGGGCCGCGCCCGTCAGTGCGCCAGCAAGGTGGGACCGAGGCGGATCTCGATGGGCGGCTGGAGTGGCTGGTAGGCGGCAAGTTCAAGCGCCCAGCGCGAACCCGTCTCGTTGCTGTCGGCCAGCGTGAAGCCGAGGCGCTGATAGTGCTCGCTGACCATCTGGTTGCGTTCGGTTCTCGCGTAGATGCCGATCAAGCGCTGCCCCCCGCGCGCCTGCGCAAGACCGGCCAGCGTGTCGAGCACGGCGTGTTCGACGCGCCGATTGAGCACCCGGCAGCTCATCAGCCAGGTGTCGATGTTCCAGTCATTGCCCTGGCAGCTGCAGATCACGATGCCGATCATGCCGTTGTCGCCGAACCGGTCGCGCAGCCGCACTTGCAGGCCAAGGCGGGCAGGATCGTCCTGGATCAGGGCCACATCGGCCTCGCTGTGGCGCACCGTGGTCAGGTTAAACTGGTTGGTCTTGTTGATCAGTTGCGCGATGCGGGCGCGGCCCACGTCGTCAAAGGCAGAAATCTCGGCCACCATTTCCAGCGAGCCCAGGTAGTCTTCCAGATTGCTGGCGTCGCCCAGTACGGCGCGGCGCACGGCGTTCGCCTCGTACTGTTTGGCGCGTTCGCTGTCCTCGGCGGTGAACTGGACGGTTTCAAAGTAACCGGCCGCCATCAAAATGCTGGCAAAGGCCTCGGGCTGTTCAGGCACTTCCGGTACCGCGACCATCGGCAGGGCCAGCCTGACCTGCTGGCGCTCGGCCGGATTGTCATCCAGGAAAACCAGCGCGTCCAAGCCAATATTCAAGGCCTCGGCGATGGCGCGCAGGTTGCTTGCCTTGTCTTGCCAGTTGGCCTGGAAGACGGCGATATGCTCTTCGCGCAACAGCATGTCCGGGTGTTCCTTGAATACGCGGCGCGCGACCGCCTCATCGTTCTTGGACGACACCGCCAGCACGATGCCGCGCGCGCGCAGGGCCAGCGCGGCAGCCTGAACGGCCAGGTAAGCTTCGCCCACCGGGTTGCCCTGGCCGAGCACGATATTGGCCATGCCATCGTCGCCGATGACGCCGCCCCACAAAGTGTTGTCCAAGTCGAGCACCAGGCATTTCCTGGCCTTGCCGCGGGCCGCCATCAGCAGGCGGCACAAGTGATCGGCATACAGGGGCAGCACGTCGTGGGAAAAGGCGAACTTTCCGGTGTACCACAAGGCGCAGTCATGCCAGTGCGACAGTCCCACGGCGTTGGCCAGATGGGCGACGTCGAACAGCAAGGTGCCGGCCATCGGCGTTTCGCGCAGCATGGTGTTGATGCGCTCGATGAGCCACGCGGCGGTGCCGGGCACGCGCATCTCAAAACTGCCGAACAGCGTCTCGGGCAATGCCGGCAGCGTCTGCACGATGACGGTGGCGCCGGCGGCGCTGCGCAAGCCTTCGACCAGTCCGGCGATCGTATCGAACGCGGCCTGAACAATGGCCTGGGCCTGTTCCGGCGCGCCTGGGCAAGGCAGCACGCCGAGCGCCCGGTGGTCCAGCGCGAGCAGCACGAAGTCGTTGCCGCGCGCATTGATGACCGAGGCCGGGTCGACTGCGTCCTGCACGTAGCTGCCGAAGTGGCCGGTTTGCACGTCGAGCCACAGGTCGTGGCGTGGGGCGGTGGCGCGCAGCGCCGGCGGCAACAGGTCGACCGTGCCATTCGACAGGATTGCCAGCTTTATCCAGGGCAAAGTTGGCGCATCTTCAGGCTGAGGAATGGCGCGCGCCAGGCTGTTTAATTGCGTCAGGTTCAGGCGCGCGGTGGCCAGGCGCCGCAGAGCGTTGGCATCGGCGTTGGCATCGGCCCCCGATGCAGCGCGCAGCGCCTGGACATCGCTGCGAAAAGAGGTGGATGGCGCAGCCAGCCAGGGAAGGTCGATCAGATTCATGTCGTGGGAAACTCTTGGCTAGCGCCACACAAGGACGCGTGGGTTCCGTGGGCAGGATGCAGCCTAGCGGGGGGCGTTTTTTTTCAAGATCAAGGCGGCAAGTTCGCCCAGGTTTTTGACGCCACCGATCTCGCTGGCGTTAAACCGCAGCTTGAATTCTTGCTCGATGGCGAGGAAAAAGCGGACATTGCCCATACTGTCCCACCCCTCCACCTGCGCGGCAGTCAGTTCAGGCGAGGCGACTATGGTGTCGTCATCGAATACGTCGCGCAAGATGTCGGTTAGTTGCGCGTAGAGAGCAGTATCGTTATTCATATGAGAAATAGCCTTCAGATGTGCATTTTTAGAGTTTTGATATTATGCTCAAATATTAGAATTTATGCAATTCCGCTCGCCTTCCCGCCACCACCATTGTGGACGTTTTGAGCAACGCCAGTGGCTGGCGTTTAACGGACCCGGCGCCAACCCAGCATCCCTAGTCCGATCAGCAACAACACGAAGGTTTCGGGTTCGGGCACCGCCGCCGCATCGAGCAGCACGGCGCCGCAAACGTCGCCGCGGCAGCCATAGGCCGCAATCTGACCGCTGTCGTTGATGCCGTTCGCCTGCAACAGCGTCCAGCCACCGGCCGGATCGATCAGCGCGTTCAAGTCCAGCATGGACACGCCATCCCACAGGTATGCGGCGGTATCGACGTCGCCGGCCAGTTGCGAATAGCCGACAATCTGCCCGCTGGCATTGATATCGTAGGCAAAACTTTCACCCCCGCCCAGCGTGCCCAGGTCATGCAGCATGCCGCCCTGGTACAAAAAAGCGTGGAACCGTCCCTGCACCCAGCCCTGCCCGGCGACCTGATCGAATTCATTGATGGCCGTCGCTTCGCTCAGGCTGGCGTCCGGAAAGGCGCCCAGGTCTTGCATCACGCCGTCCGCGTACAAAAACGCGTGCGCGTGAAAGGGCGCGTCGTCCAAGGCCGAAAAACCGACCACGTGGCCGGCACTGTTGACCGCGTTGGCGCCCGCGAAGCCGCCGCCCAGGTCGCCAATATCGGTCGTCACGCCGCCGATGGTCGAAAACGCGCCGCTCTCCTGCGCGAAATACTGCCCCACGACCTGCCCATTGCTGCTGATCCCCATCGCGTAACTGCCGCGCGCGCCGAAGATGTCGAGCGCCGTTGTCACGCCGCCGCTGTAGCGAAACGCCTGCACATCGCCATTGGCCCGGTCGCCATAGCCGGTCACGACGCCGCTGTCATTGATGGCCGTGGCCCGGCCAAAAGTCCCGCCCATATTGCCCAGTGTGACTAGGGTGCCGCCGGACCACAGGAAGCCGTCGCTGCCAAGCGCGCCGACCACCTGGCCACGGTTGTTCATGCCTAGCGGGGTGGTGCCCTCGGGCAGAGCGGTCACGGTATAGCGCGGCGCGGCGGCGGCGGGCAGCGCGGCGGCGAGCATGGGCGCCAGCAACAGCGCCAGCATAGTGTTTTTCGAAAGCATGGTCTGGTCCTTTGTCCCGTGGAGCATAAAGGATGTGCCATTCACCGCGCCGGCTTCTGCGCAAGATCAGCCGACGGCAACGTTGTCAAAATGTGATCACAAAGCGCGCGCCGGGGCCGATGGATTTGGCGTACCGCACGGTACCGCCATTACAATGAATCAACTGCCGCACCATCGCCAGGCCGATGCCGCCGCCCTGCTTTTTGGTCGTAAAAAAGGGCGTGAAAATATGCGCGATCAGCGCGTCCGGCACGCCCGGACCGTTGTCCACCACGTCGATGCGCAAGCGCGCGCCGCGGCCCAGGCGGGCGCTCACGTTCACGTGCGCCCCCGCTACCTGGGCCGTGGCCTCAAAGGCATTGCCAAGCAGGTTGATGAGCGCCTGTTCGAGCTGGCCGGCGTCCACCATCAGCACCAACGACGCCGGCTCGACCGAGAAGCTGGCGCTGCCGCCGCGCGCGCGCCAGGCGGGAGCCACCAGGATCGCCACCCGTTCGAACAGTTCGCTCAAGGCCAGCAGCTCGGCGCGCGCCGGCGGCACGTTCGACAGGCTGCGGTAACTGCCCACGAACTCGACCAGGCTGCCGGCGCGCCGGCTGATCGCGTCCAGCGCCACCGCCAGGTCGGTGTTGACGTCGGCCGGCAAGTGCTCGCGCAAGTCGTCCAGCAAATCGTAGGCGGTGCGCGAGAGCGAGGCCACGGGCGTGAGCGAATTCATGATTTCATGGGTCAGCACATGCACCAGCTGGCGCCACGCGTTCAGCGCCTCGGCTTCCAGCTCGCTCTCGACCGGCATCAGCGCGACCAGGCGCTGGGCGCTGCCGCGCACCGACAGCGCCGACACGGCCACCAGCGCGCGCTCGACGCCGCGCTCGGTGTCAAAGCCGATCATGCTGCGCCGGTCAACCGGTTGCGCGATCAGCTGGCGGTACAAGTCGTCCGGGTCGGTGGCGCGCCCGGGCGCAACCAGCCGGCGCGCATTGGCGTTGAGCGCGCAGACGAGCGCCGTCGCGCCCGGCGCCAGGTCAATCCGGAACAGGGCAATCGGGGCATGCTCCAGGCGCGCTTCGAGCGCGAGTGCATTGTCGAGCAGGGTTTGCTGCTCGAGCGCCAGCGCCGGCGATTTGCCGGCCGCGGGGCGAGCGCCGCGCGCGCCCAGCGCGGCCACCGCGCGCCAGGCCACCAGCGCCAGCGCCACGGCGGCCAGCATGCACAGCACCGCCAGCCGTGGCGAGTCGCGCAGCGCGCCGGCGCCGGCGGCCAGCGCCAGCGTGCCGGCCATCGCCAGCAGCACCAGCAGCACCAGCAGCAGCAGCGAGGGCGCCCTGAAGCCCCGCTCAGATGCCATGCTTGCCCAGCTTGCGGTACAGCGCCGCGCGGCTTACGCCCAGCATGCGCGCGGCCTGGCTGATGTTGCCGCAGCTTTGCGCGAGCGCTGCGGCAATCGTGTCGCGTTCCAGCGCGCCGAGCTTGAAGTCGTCCGCGCTTGCCGGCCGGCGCCCGCAGCCGGGCGCAGCGACGGGCGGCGCCGCGGCCAGGCCAAAATCGGCAAACACGTAGCCGGCGCCGGCGCCAAGAATCACCGCGCGCTCGCAGGCGTGGCGCAGTGCGCGCACATTGCCCGGCCACGCGTAGGCGCACAGCTGTTCGAGCACGCCCGCTTCCAACACGCGCGCGGCGCGCTCATACTGGCCTTCGTAGGCGGCCAGGTAGTGGCGCAGCAGCGCGGGAATGTCGTCGCGCCGTTCGCGCAGCGGCGGCACCCGGATCACAATGGTATTCAAGCGAAACAGCAAGTCGGGACGGAACACGGCCGGGTCGAACAGGCGTGCTTCGTCAAGGTTGGTGGCGCTGATCACGCGCACGTCGACCGCTTCGGCGCGGTCGGCCCCGACCGGCGTGACCGCGCGCCGCTCCAGCGCCGTGAGCAGCTTGGCCTGGCCGGCCAGCGGCATGTTGCCGATCTCGTCGAGGAACAGCGAACCGCCGCGCGCGGCCTGGAAGCGCCCGGCGCGGTCGGCCCGGGCGTCGGTGAAGGCGCCCTTGCGGTGGCCGAACAACTCGCTCTCGAAGGTCGATTCGGGCAGTGCGCCCATGTCCACTGCCATGAAGGTGGCGCCGGCCCGGCGCGACGCCTGGTGGATGGCGTGCGCGACGAGCTCCTTGCCGACGCCGTTTTCGCCCAGGATCATGACGTTCGCTTCGGTCGGCCCCACGCTCGCCACCATCGCCTTGACAGCGCGCATGGCGGCCGATTCGCCCATCAAGGGCGCAGTGGCGCCGGACGGGCGCGCCGCGCTGCGCCTTGCCAGCGCGCTGTCGACGGCGGCCACCAGGCGCGCGTTGTCCCACGGTTTGGTAATGAAATCGCTGGCGCCGCGCTGAAGCGCAATAACTGCCAGTGGAATGTCGGCATAGGCCGTCAACGCAATGACCGCCGGCGCATTGGCCTGCGCGCGCAGCAGGTCGAGCGTGGCCAGGCCCTCGGCGCCGTCAATCCGCCCCGGCGTGAAGTTCAGGTCGAGCAGCACCACGTCGGGCATGCGCGCCGCCAGCAGCGCCGGCAGGCCGGCCGGGCCGTCCAGCGTGGCGACGGTGCCGTGCCGCCGGCGCAGCAGCATCTGCGCGGCGCAGGCAACGTCGGCGTCGTCGTCGAGGATCAGGATGTAGGCGGCGTCGGCCATCGCAGGCATGGGTTAGAGAAGCGGGATTGCGCCGGTATTCTAGCAGCAGCGGCCGGCGCCGCGACCGGCAAGATGGGACTGTCCGCTTGTGAACAAGTGCACCTGTTCACAAGCGGACAGTTGTGCCTGAAAACGCACCCAAGCCCTTGAATTTTGCCATGGCACGGCCCTTGCATTGCCAGCGGCATGGACAGACTACCCCCACAACACGCCAACAGCGGCGCCGCCATGGACCGGAACATCCCGCGCCGGCGCGGCAAGCGCTACGCCGTCATCGGCAGCGCCATCGTTTCCGTGGCCATCGCCGGCGCCATCTTGTGGAGCCTGCTGCCGCGCGGCCTGCAAGTGGCCGGCCAGGATGCGCGTATCGCCGCCGTCGAAAAAGGTGTGTTCCGCGACGATATCGTGGTGCGCGCGACCGCCGAGCCGCTTAATTCCGTGATCCTCGACTCGGTCGAATCGGGCCGGGTCGAGGAAGTCGTGGCCCGCGACGGCGCCATGGTCGCCAAGGGCGAACTGCTGTTTCGCCTGTCGAACCCGCAGCGCAACCTGGAGTTGCTGGCGCGCCAGGCCGAACACGCGCAGCAGATTTCCAACCTGTCGAACCTGCGCCTGGCCCAGGAAGCGAGCCAGAGCGAACACCGGCGCCGCCTGTCCGAGCTTGAATTCGCGCTGGCGCAGGGCGACAAGCAGCACGCGCGCAATCTCAAGCTTGCCGCCGATGGCTTCATTTCCAGCGTTGCGCTGGAAGAGTCGCACGACCGCGTGGCCCAGCAACGCCATGCGGTGGCGCTTGAGCGCGAGGCCAGCAGCGCCGAAGTCAAGGTCAAGCGCGACGCGCTGGCGCAGCTTGAAAAAGCCACCCGGGAACTTAGTTCCGGGCTGGCGCTGGTGGGCGCCACCGTCGAAGCGCTGGCCGTGCGCGCACCCGGAGCCGGCATGCTCACCGGCTTTCGCCTGCAGGTCGGCCAGACCGTCCAGACCGACCAGCACATCGGCCGCATTGACGACCCGAATCGCTTCAAGCTGGCCGCGCAGGTGGACGAGTTTTACCTGAACCGGGTCGCCGTCGGACGCCAGGGCACGGTCAGGCAGGGCGACGCCACCTGGCCGGTCACGGTCAGCACCATCTACCCGCAGATCAAGGAAGGCCGCTTCACGGTGGAGATGGTGTTTGCCAAGGGCCAGCCGGGCGTGCTCAGTCCCGGCCAGAGCCTGGACGCGCAGATCACGCTGGGGGAACCGGCCGGGGCGCTGCTGCTGCCCAACGGTGCCTTTGTCAACGACACCGGCGGCGCCTGGGTGTTTGTGCTGGCCGCCAATGGGCAGGACGCGCAGCGCCGCAACGTGCGCCTGGGCCGGCGCAGCAACAGCCAGATTGAAATTTTGTCGGGTCTCGCGCCCGGCGACCAGGTCATCGTGTCAAGCTACGCCGCCTACGGCAAGGCTGAACGCCTGCAACTTACCAAATAAACCAAAGGACCATCAGCATGCTCAAACTTGTAGGCGTTTCCAAAATCCACGTGGCAGGCGAAGTGCAGACCACGGCGCTCGACTGCATCGACCTCGAGATCGATGCCGGCGAATATGTCGCCATTACCGGGCCTTCCGGCTGCGGAAAATCGACCCTGCTCAGCCTGTTAGGCTTGCTGGATGTACCCAACAGCGGCGAATATTGGTTCGAAGGCCAGAACGTGGCCGGCTGGAGCGAAGCGAAACTGAACCTGCTGCGGCGCGGCCGCGTGGGCTTCATTTTCCAGAGCTTTAACCTGATCGAGGAACTGACCGTGTTCGAGAACGTTGAACTGGCGCTCGAATACACCGGCACCCCGGCCGCCGAACGGCGCGACCGCGTGCGCGCCATGCTGGAAAAACTCGGCATCGCGCACCGCGCCGAGCACCGCCCGTCGCAGCTGTCGGGCGGCCAGCAGCAGCGCGTGGCGATCGCGCGCGCGCTGGTGGCCGGTCCCGCCATGCTGCTGGCCGATGAACCGACCGGCAACCTGGACACCGCGCACGGCGACGAAGTCATGCGATTGCTGCGCACCATCAACGCCGAAGGCACCACCGTGGTGATGGTGACCCACTCGCCATCGCACGCGGCGCAAGCCTCGCGCACGCTGCACCTGCTCGACGGGCGCATCATAGTCGACGCGCTGCGCGCGGCGTAAAAAGGCGCGCCGTGACGCTGCATGATTTTAAAATTGGCTGGCGATTGCTGCTGGCCGAACCGGTCTACTCGGCCGTTGTGAGCGCGGGCCTGGCGGTCGGCTTTGCGGTCTGCTTCCTGCTGCTTGCCTACGTGCGTTACTGCTACTCCTACGACAGCGCGGTGCCCGACGCCGCCCAGGTGCACATCATGCAGCACCGTATCAATCTGTTCCCCACGCCCGTGTGGCGCGAGCCGATGCCGTTGCCGGCGGCCGCCAGCGCGCTGCGCAGCGGCATGACCAGCCAGGTCAGCGTCGCCGTGCCGCTCGACGTGGTGTTCGACGCATTGTTCGACAACTCGGCCAAAGGCGCGCGCAGGCAGCGCGGCGAAGCGATCCTGGTCGACGCGTCCTTTCCCGCCATGTTCGGCGTGGCCGCGCTCGAGGGCGACCTGGCCGCGGCGCTGGCGCGGCCGGACGCCGTCGCCCTCACCGTCGCGCAAGCGCAGGCCGTCCTTGGCAGCGCGGCTGGCGTGGTGGGCAAGGTCATCCGCATCAACGGCCTGCCCTATCGCGTGCTGGCGCTGTTGCCCGATCCCCCCTCCAACACCACCCTGCCCTACCGCACGCTGGCCGGCACCGCCAGCGCCTTGTGGCCACAAAAAAAGCGCGACGCCATGCTCCACGCCTGGACCGGCACCGGCGGCAAAATCTATGTGCGCCTGAGAGCGGGCAGCAGCGCCGCCGACCTGCAAGGCTTTCTACAGGGCGAATTCGACCGCTCTGCCTGGGCCAGCATGGTCGGGCAAGATGAACTGAAACGCATGGGCCATGTGGCCGAGGTGCGCCTGCGCCCGGTGCGCGAGAGCTACTTCGACGCCGGCATGGCGCAAGGCAGGCTGGACGGACCGCATGGCGAGCGCCGTATCGTGCTGGCGCTGGGCGCGGTGGCGCTCCTGATCCTGGCGCTGGCAAGCGCCAACTACATCAACCTGGCCACGGTGCGCACGCTGCGGCGCGACCGCGAGATCGGCATGCGCAAAATGCTCGGCGCCGGCGCCTGGCGCCTGACCGGCTTGTTTTTGGCCGAATCGGTGGTGGTGGCGCTGCTCTCCGGCGCCCTCGGTCTGCTGCTGGCGTGGCTGCTGCTGCCGCTGTTTTCGGCACTGGTCGACCGCGACCTCGGCGGCGCCCTGGGCCTGGGCGCCTGCGCGGGGGCGCTGGCGCTGGCCCTGGGCATTGGCCTGGCCAGCGGCGCCTATCCCGCCTGCATTGCCCTGCGCCTGCGCCCGGTCGATGCGCTGGCCGGGCGCGGCAACGCCGAAAACCGGCGCGGCCTGTGGCTGCGCCGGTCGCTCAGCGTGCTGCAGTTTGGCGCCGCCATCGCCTTAAGCAGCAGTGCCGTGGCGATCGCGTGGCAAGCCTCGTTCGCCGCCGCCATGGATCCCGGTTTCGATCCGCTGCCGCTGCACGTGGCGCGCCTTCCCGACGACGCCACCGCCCCTCAGCGCCTGGCAATGCGCGAAGCGCTGGCGCGCCTGAGCGGCGTGGAGGGCGTGGCCGCAACGTCCTCGCCGATCGGCGCGACCGGCGTCATGAAGTGGGCCGGCGCCATCAAGGTGGGCGCAGGGCGCGAAGTGCCGATGCGCTTCCAGCCGGTCAGCACCGGCTTTTTCAAGGTGTTCGGCGTGAAGCCGCTGCACGGCCGGGTGTTCGATCCGGCCATCGACCAGCCGTCCGAACCCGGCACCGGGAACGTCGTCATCAGCCTCGCTGCGGTGCGCGCACTGGGCTTTGCATCGGCGCAGGAGGCGCTTGGCCAGGGCCTGGACGGGGGCAAGATGCGCATCATCGGCGTGGTGCCTGAAGTGCGCGACCAGACGCTGCGCGACGCGGCCGAGCCGATGATTTATCCGATGTCGCTGCCGGACGCCGAACAGGCGCTGACGATCCGCTCGCGCTTGAGCAGCGCGGCGCTGGCGGCGCTCATTGAGCCGCTGTGGCGGCGCCAGTTTCCAAACGAATTGTTCGCGCTGCGGCGCGCGGCCAGCTATTTCGAGGAAGGCTACGCCGACGACGTGCGCCTGGCCAAGCTGCTGGGCGCGGCCAGCGTGGTGGCGCTGCTGATCGCCGCGTTCGGGATCTACGTGCTGGCAGCTTACAGCGTGCAGCGACGCGCACGCGAGATCGTGCTGCGCAAGCTGCATGGCGCCAGCCGCAGCGCCATTGCGCGCTTGCTGGGCAAGCAATATGCGGCGCTGATCGGCGCTGGGGCGCTGCTCGGTTTGCCGCTGGCCGCGGTGGTCATGCAGCGCTACCTGGCAGGCTTTGTCGAGCGCGCGCCAATGGGCTGGTGGCCGCTGGCCGGCGCGCTGGCGTTTGCCGCACTGATGGCGCTGGCGGCCACCACGCGCCACACGCTGGCGGCGATGCGGATCGCCCCGGCGCTGGCGCTGCGTGCATAACCTATCGGATGAACTCGTTTTTCACGTCACGTTCGATCTGCCGGGACCTGGCCGCTTGGTCGCCAACCGTCGCGATCGCTGCCGAAAAGGTCCGGCGTCAATGAGTCGTCACCGTCGTCATAGCTTACGAAACATTTTGGCTAAAAGACAAAACCGGCGCAAAGCCCTGCCCAGCCGCCGAAGGCGCCGGTGGCAAAGCACGCGCCCACAAAAATGTAATAGAACCAGGAACATCCGAACCAGATCAGGCACACGATAACAAGGGCAACGGCAATGACGAGAATGATTGCGATAACGATCCACTGCCATGTTTCAATCGGCGAATGAGGCTTTCGGCCCCAGTCTTCTCCCTCCTGCAAGGCGGCTTCGAGTTCCTGGCAACGAGTGTCGATCGTACCAAGCAGTGCTGCAAAGCCACGGTCACGCAAGGTGCTCACCGTGGCGTCCCAGATGCCTAGCCCTTCAAGCGCGTCCTGGGCAGGCAGGCCCGATTCGCGTAAGGAATTGACGAACATGTCGCGCACCCCGCGCAGAGCGCCGTCGGTCGCGTCCCGATTCCTCGCGTGCCACTGGGCCGCCGCCTCCCGCTCATTACTTTTTTTTGCCATCTCCACCGACAGGGCAGTCACGCACCTGCGCGCCTGGTCCATTTCTCGCTGAACGCTGAGGCGATCGGCAGAGCCGCCATCGATGCCCAGCGCCGCAGAGAGTTCGTCACGCTTGAGGGCCTCATGCCCCCTATGGATGAAGCGGCCAATTTCCCTTACGATCAGTAGCGGTCGTCTCAGATCCGCCTGGTCGAGCAATTCCCTTGTCTGAGACGGTAGCTCATCGAGCGTCTTGTGGCAGTTGCATGCATGCATGGCGATTCCTTGTTATGAGTCTGTTAAAAGGAGGTTGTCCTACTTTGTCAGACACTCATTTTTGGCGGAGTTCACCAGAACTACTGGAAGAAGCTGTAAAGCTTGTTCCAGCGCAAGGACGGGGCGGGGGGCGGGGCGCTGCGCGCGCGGGTTGGTGCGCAGCAAGGCCGGGATGTGCCGGTCGCCGATCTCGCTGTGACGATCGAACAAGCGCACCAGAACCCGGCTGCCGATCTTTGCCGGTCGCGCCGCGTAGCTGCTATGGTTTGTCGAGCGCGCGCCAATGGCCTGGTGGCCGCTGGCCGGCGCGCTGGCGTTTGCCGCACTGGTGGCGCTGGCGGCCACCACGCGCCACACGCTGGCGGCGATGCGGATCGCCCCGGCGCTGGCGCTGCGTGCTTGACGCGATGCTTACTGGACTTCGACCAGCTCCAGGTCAAACACCAGGCCGGAGTTGGCCGGGATCTTGGCGCTGGCGGTGGCGCCGTAAGCCAGGCTGGCCGGAATCATCACGGTGCGCTTGCCGCCCACTTTCATGCCGGTGACGCCCTGGTCGAAGCCGGCGATCACGCCGCCGGCGCCCGTTTTACCGACTAGATACTGGTACGGGACACCGCCGATTGAGGTTTCGAACTGGGTGCCCTTGAAGGACGCGACGGTGGTGTTGTACAGGTAGCCGGTGTAATGGACTTTGACCGTCTTGCCGGGAACTGCGATGGCGCCGCTGCCCACCAGGGTATCGTTGGTGGAGAGCGTGGCAGGACTAAATACGGTAGGGGCCGCCGGGGCCGGATCCGAACCGCCGCCGCACGCGGCCAGGGTGGCGACGGCGAGCATGGCGGCGATCAGGGAAAGCTTGAATTTCATGGGTGTCCTTGGATGGATGGCTGCGAAGGGGTGGCTGTAAAGCGAGCGCCTGGGCAGTGTACCCATGAACCACTCCCCTGGCTACGCGCAGTGTGTATAAGCTTTGTCTCAAATTTCTACCTGGGTTCCCAGTTCGATGACGCGGTTGGTCGGGATCTGGTAGTAGTCGGCCGCGCCCCTGGCATTGCGCGACATGGCCACGTACACGTGCTCGCGCCACGGCGCCATGCCCGCGCCCGGCGTCGAGATGACGGTCTGGCGCGCGATGAAGAACGAGGTGTCGAGCATCTCGAACACCAGGCCGTCCTTCTCGCAATACGACAGTACCTTGGGAATGTCCGGCTCGTCCTTGAAACCGTAGAAGACGTTGATCTGGTAGCAGTTGTGACCCAGCGTGACGACCTTGGTCTGCTCGGCCGGCGCGACCCACGGCTCTTCGACCATGTGCACCGTCAGGAACACCACGCGCTCATGGAGCACCTTGTTGTGCGAAAGGTTATGCAGCATGGCATGCGGTACGCCGTCGCTCTCGCCGCGCAGGAAAATGGCGGTGCCGTAGACGCGCGTGGGCGGGGCCACGAACAGCGACTGCAGGAATTCTTCAAGCGGAATGGCGTGCTTTTGCAGGTTCTCGAACACCAGCTGGCGCCCGCGCTTCCACGTCATCATCGCGGTAAACAGGATGGCGCCGAGCAGCAGCGGGAACCAGCCGCCGTGGAACAGCTTGAGCGAAGTCGACGAGAACAGCGCAATGTCCATAATCATGAAAAACCCGGTCGCGCCAAAGCACAGCGCCAGCGGCAGGTTCCAGCGGTAGCGCGTAACGAAAAACGTCAGGACCGTGGTGCAGAACATGGTTGCGGTGACCGCGATGCCGTAGGCGCCGGCCAGATTGTCCGATGACTGGAAAATGAGCACGGCCAGCAGCACGATCGACAATTGCAGCCAGTTGACGGCCGGGATGTAGATCTGGCCGATTTCGCTTTCCGACGTGTGCAGCACGCGCATGCGCGGCAACAGGCCCAGCGCGATGGCTTGCTTGGTCATCGAAAAGGTGCCCGAGATGGTTGCCTGCGAGGCGATCACGGCTGCCATGGTGGAAAGCACGACCAGCGGATAGATGGCCCAGCCGCCGACCTGGTTGAAGAAGGGGTTGCTGATGGCGGCCGGGTCGTTGATCAGCAAGGCGCCCTGGCCCAGGTAATTGAGCGCCAGCGCGGGAAAGGCGACCATGAACCAGGCGGCGCGGATCGGTTTTTTGCCAAAGTGACCCATGTCGGCATACAGCGCTTCGGCGCCGGTGATGGCCAGCACGACGGCGCCCAGCGCAACAAAGGCAGTGAATTTATTTTCAATCATGAAGCGCAAGGCATGCCACGGATTGAGGGCGGCGACGATCTGCGGCGCCTTGATGATATGCATCACCCCCATCACGGCCAGCGCGATGAACCAGATCAGCATGACCGGGCCGAACCAGCGGCCAATGCCGGCCGTGCCGCGCCGCTGCAAGGAATAGAGCGCGATCAGCACGGCGATGGTGATTGGCACCACGTACGATTTCATGCCCGGCGCGGCCACTTCCAGACCCTCGATCGCGCCGAGCACGGAAATGGCCGGCGTGATCACGCTGTCGCCGTAAAACATGGTGGCCCCAAAGACGCCGACCACCATCAACGGCAGATACCAGCTCGAGTTCTTGGTCACCGAATTCAAGGCCAGCGCCATCAGTGCCATGATGCCGCCCTCGCCGCGGTTGTCGGCCCGCAGTACCAGCGTGACGTATTTGAGCGACACGATCAGCGTCAGCGCCCAGAAAATAAGGGAAATCACGCCCAGCAGATTGGGCGTATTGAGCGCCAGGCCATGTTCGGGATCGAAAATGGCTTTCAGCGTGTAGAGCGGGCTGGTGCCGATGTCGCCATAGACGATGCCGACGGCGGACAAGGTCATCGCCGCCAGGCTGCTTTTCTTGTGTTCAGAGGTCAAGGTCGCACCATATGCTAGTTTTGGTGCGTTGCACAATAGAATAGGGCAAGCTAAAAAGCAAGCGCAATTCCGTTGCGTTAACGACACCAGTTGGTCCAGTGGGATAAATAATGTCAGGACTTTACCACTTTCATTGGGGAAGTCCCATTTCCAGGAGACGCCAGCAAAGCGCGTGCAAAGAGGCCATAATGTTTGTCCAATGAATGATTGAATGCTTATCATGCGCACCGGCGTCATCTCTGCTGGCCTGGCGTTTCTCTGCTGGGGCCTGTTTCCACTGTATTTTCACGCCATCAGCGACGTTTCGCCGCTGCAAATCCTGATCCACCGCGTGCTGTGGTCGCTGTTGTTTTTGACCATCATCCTGACCGTGCGCCACCAGTGGAAGTGGCTGGGCGAACTGCGCCGCGCGCCGCGCGTCATGGCCAGCTTTGCCGTCAGCTCGGTGCTGCTGAGCGGCAACTGGCTGTTGTATATCTGGGCCGTCAACAATGGCCACGTGATCGACGCCAGCCTGGGCTACTTCATCAATCCCCTGGTCAACGTCATGCTCGGCTATTTGGTGCTCAAGGAGCGCCTGCGCAAGGGACAGTGGGCGGCCATCGGCATCGCTGCCCTCGGCGTGCTGTGGCTGACCTGGCAGGCGGGCCACATGCCGTGGATTGCGCTGGCGCTGGCAGCGTCGTTCGGCGGCTACGGACTGATGCGCAAAACGGCCAAGCTCGGTGCGCTGGAGGGCTTGTCGTTTGAAACCATGGTCTTGTTTCCGTTCGCGCTGGCCTACCTGGTGTGGCTGACGCTGCACGACCAGAACAGTTTTATCACGACCACGTCGAACACCACACGCTGGTTGCTGGTGGCGTCAGGGCCCATTACGGCGATCCCGCTGCTGTTGTTTGCCTCGGGCGCGCGCAAGATTCCCCTGTCGGTGCTGGGTCTGCTGCAGTATATCGGGCCGACCATCCAGCTAAGCCTGGGAATTTTCATGTTCCACGAAGCTTTTACCGCGGCGCGGCTGGTCGGCTTTGCGCTGATCTGGGGCGCGCTGGCGCTGTATGCGTCAGAGGGGCTCTTGATGGGCAGGCGCAAGGCGCCGCAGCTGCAGCCGGTCGCTGAAACGGCGCGCTGAAAAGGCCGTTGCAATCGTTGAATTTGATCGCGCTAGTGTAGTGCGTCATAAATAATAAGACTTATTATATATATGCATGTATCCTTGTCATATGGAGGGGAAATCATG
>NZ_JAFCTU010000028.1:0-75702 GCF_049896185.1 Massilia sp. TSP1-1-2 | reverse complement strand
CATTGCAATCGCTGCCGATGAGGCCCCGCGTCGGCCAGCGGGAGACGCAGTGGCAGTTTATGAAACATCCAGGCTAGCAGCCCGACCAAGCCGCCGGCGCGCAATAGCGCCACCAACAAAATAGCAACATACGTTGCTTTATGGCTACAAAGTCGTGGAATAATTTGCCATTCCCGGCACAAATACTGCATAGTAAAACCGGTCTTCCAACAATCGCTTGTGATCCCTACGGGAGAATATGATGGGCAATTCCTTACACAATAAAATTCCTCTTGGACGCAGCTCGGTATTCGACTCCAGGCCGCTGCAGGCAGCGCTGCTGGTGAGCTGTTTTGTCACCATCGGCCTGTTGTGGATGGTGATTCGCAACTTCAACTGAGCGGCTCGGCGCGCCGCGCGTGTTTTGCGGGTTGCCCGCGGCGGCGCGTGCGGTTACCATGGGGGCCGAAATCTGGCCCCTATGAAAGCTGCAATGAAGAATGTAAAACTGACGACCGACGAATATGATGCGCTCGGCCACATCGAACGTGGCGCTCAGCATGACCGCGTCAACGCCTGCGTCGGGCGCAACGCCAAGCGCCTGTCCGGCCTGAAACTGATCGAATACGCCAAGGATGGCCGGGTAGCACTGACCGAGAACGGGCGCCAGTCGCTGTTCTTGCGCCGCTGCATCAGCGCGCTGCGCGCGCTCACGGCTGACCCGCAAGCAGTGCTCGATGCCGATGTCGGCCTGTTCCTGAGCAAGAAAAGCCACATCGTCGCGCTTGAAGCGGGCGGTTACGCCATTACCGACAAAGGCAGCGAATCGCTGGCCGATATCGAGGCGCAGGACAAGCTGAACAACTGAACCGGTTTTGCAGCAACCTGCAGCAACCTGCAGCAACCTGCAGCAACCTGCAGCAACAAAACGCCGTCAAACAAAAACGGGGTCAGACCACTGGACAGGACTTGTTATCCCATCCGGTGGTCCGACCCCGTTTGCGCATGCGCCGTCATCAGTGATCAGAAGTTGCGGCGGCGTGTCGGGTAGACCAGTGTGCGGATCGCCACTTCAGGCGGCACGTTCATCGCGTTGAGAAATTCGGCAACTTGCTGCAATCCCAGCGTGGGAATCGCGGCAATGGCCTGGTTGACTACGTCGCGTGTGCGAAAGTCGGTGCGCGGGGCGCGCTGCATGGGGGTCGGCTGGTTCATCTGGTTTCTCCTTCGCACTCCGACATTCTCGGATGGTTATGGATGATAAGCTATTTCCAAGCTTTCATGTCGAAATAACCACAAAATATGTGTGGCGGATTCACGCGGCGCGCACCGCGCCTGCCGCAGCGTCTGGCGGCAGGCAGGCGCGCTGGCGCAACAGGTGCTCGAAGTGGTCAGCGGCCAGCGGCCGGCTGAAGTAGTAGCCTTGCATTTCGTCACAGCCGTGGCGGCGCAGGTAGTCGAGCTGCTCGGCCGTCTCCACCCCTTCTGCAATCACCGACAATTTTAAATTGTGTGCCAGGGCAATGATTGACGCGACAATCGCCGCGTCGCTGGCGTCGCTCGCGATGTCGGACACGAACGAGCGGTCGATTTTGAGCACGTCGATCGGAAAGCGCGACAGGTACGACAAGCTCGAGTAACCGGTGCCGAAGTCGTCGATCGACAAATTCACGCCCAGCGACTTCATGCCATGCAACACCTCGACGGCGGTCGTGACGTCGCTCATGAACAGGCTTTCAGTCAATTCGATCTCGAGGCAGGCCGCCGCCAGCCCCGTCTGCTCGAGGACGCCCGTAATGTCGGCCAGCAGGTCGGGCGCGGCAAACTGGCGCGCCGACAGGTTCACCGCTACCCGCAGCGCGCCCAGCCCGGCATCTTGCCACTGCTTGTTTTGCCGGCAGGCGGTGCGCATCACCCAGGCGCCGATCGGCACGATCAGGCCGGTTTCCTCGGCCACGGAAATAAAGCGCGACGGCGCCACCACGCCGAGCTCCGGATGCTGCCAGCGGATCAGCGCTTCCATGCCCACGATCTGGCCGCTCGCCAGGTTGACCTGCGGCTGGTAATGCAGCACGAATTCATTGCGTTCGAGCGCATTGCGCAAGGCGCTTTCAATGCGCACCCGTTCCATGGCTTCTTCATTCATGGCCGGCGTATAAAACTGAAAATTATTGCGCCCGAGCTTTTTGGCGCGGTACATGGCAATGTCGGCATGCTCGATCAAGCTGTCGCTGGCGGCGCCGTTCGGCGGATGCACGGCTACGCCAATGCTGCACGTGACGAAAAACTCTTTGGTGCCCAGGATGACCGGCTGGGCGATGGCATCCATCAGGCGCTGCACGATGTCGGGCGCGAGTTGCTCGTCGTCGTGCTCGGCCAGGATGACGACGAATTCGTCGCCCGACAAGCGCGCCACGGTGTCGGTGTCGCGCAGCGCCGAGCGCAGGCGCGCCGCGATCGTCATCAAGAGCACGTCGCCGGCCTTGTGGCCCATGCTGTCGTTGACGAACTTGAAGCGGTCCAGATCGACCAGCATGACCCACACCGGACGCGCGCTGCGGGCCGAGTACGCCACTGCCTCGGCCAGGCGGTCTTGCAGCAGGCTGCGATTGGGCAAGCCGGTGAGCACGTCGTGCTGGGCGATATGCCCGATGCGCTGTTCGGTCAGCTTGCGCGCGGTGATGTCGGTCCCGGTGCCGCGGTAGCCGGAAAAGTTACCGCGCTCGTCGAACAACGGTTCGCCGTTCACGCAAAACCAGCGCAATTCGCCGAAATCGTCGCGCGTGGCGTATTCGAGATCTTCGAACGGTTCGTGCGCCATCACTTGGGCGATGTGGGCCTGGCCCCAGGCGCTCGCTTGCATGCCTTCCACCGCTTCCCAGCGCGTGCGCCCGATCAGCCGCTCCGGCGGCATGCCGCCTTTTTCATCGATGCCGCCGGTGATGTTGACGAAACGCAGCTCGGCATCCTGCTCCCAATACCAGTCGGACGACATGGCCACCAGCTGGCGAAAGCGCTGTTCGCTCAGCTGCAGCGCGTGCTCGGCGCGCCCGCGCGCGGCGACGTCGTCGATCAGGCGCTGGTTCGACAGTTTCAGGTCGGCCGTGCGCTCGTTGACCAGGCGTTGCACGCGGCGCGAGCGCTGCACCAGCGTTTGCACGAAGGCCGTCATCAACAGCGAAAACAGGATCCCGCCCAGCAGGCAGGACAGCGAACCGATGTGGTCCGGCAGCAGCGCGCGCTCGGCCTGGCCGACGATCACGTGCCACGGCTGGCCGGCGATGTCGCGCGTGTGCTGCACGCTGATGCGGGTGTCGGGCGCGAGCCAGCGTTCCAGGCGCGAACCGGCCAGCGCCGGCGGCGGCGCCGCCGGCGCGCCGGCGCTGGCGTACACCAGGCGCGCGGGATCGGCGCGCGCGCCCACGTACACCCACATCTGCACGCTTGGATCGGTTTGCAACTTGCCGCCGTCGAGAATTTTCTGCACCAGCGCGCCGGCCCGGATGATAGCTGCCGTGTCACCCACCCGCGCGGCGCGCCGCTGCGCGGCCGTGGCCAGCGGCGCGCCGGCTCGGTAGACCGGCATGATCACTTGGAAGCCGCCGTTGCTGCGCGTGTCCTGCGCCAGGCTGATCAGATCGGTGGAAGCGGCCCGGCCGCTGACCGTGGCGCGCTCGAGGGCCGCCATCACGCGCGTGTTGGGCGCGACGTCCAGCCCGAACGCCGCTTCGTTGCCGGCCATCGGTTCGAGGTAGTCGACAATGCTGTAAAAAGCGCGCGCCGGCGCGACGCTGCGGTGCCCGCCGACCATCTCGGTGATGCGCACGCCCGGGACGATCGCCGCCAGTTCAGCCTCGACCGAGACGCGCTCGGCGGCACCTACCCGCCTGTGAAAATTGAAGGCCTGGATGAAAGGATAGCGCGCCAGCAGCGGCGTGGTGAAGTCATGGAATTGATCGCGCGTCACCGGCTGCACCGCGCCGAAGAGCTGGTTGGTGACGGTAAGCACTTCGACCGCCTCGTCCAGGCCCTGGTGGATCGCCGCCACGCGCACGCCGGCGCGCTGCTGGAAGGCGAGCGCGACCTTGCCCGACTCGAGCCGGCCGACCGCCACCGACACGGCCAACGTGGCGGCCAAAGCGCCGCCCAGGGTCAGGGCTGCCGCAACGGCAAGCGAGAGGTGCAGGCGACGACGCGGCATGTCCTAGTGTCCTAACGGTGGCGTGGCGTGGCGGCGCGGCTGCGCCGTTCTTGCGTGCGCCGCCAGTGTGTCATAGAACCATGCAATCGGGCAAATGCATTGCGGAACGGCAATGCTAATTCCGGGATTTTGTTGCCTTTTGGATGGCATCACGGTGCGCTAGCCAGAGCACCACTGCTTGCGCCAGCATCGCATGGAACAGGCCGAGGCCAAAGCGCAAGCCTCGAGCGTCAGCGCGCGCCACCCAGCGTTGCACCCGCAGCGCGCGCGGCGCGTGCGCTCCGATGCCGGCCTTGACCGCGAACAGGATGCGGTTGTTGCCGGCGGCGCGCGCAAGGCAGCACACGCGCGCGTCGAACATCAGCGACAGGCGCGCGCGCATGCGCGGGTAGTGCGGGTCATAGCTGAAGATGTTTGCCACCAGCACGCCGCCATCGGCCAGCGCGCGCCGGCAATCGCCGTAAAAACGGGCGCTGCCGAGGGCGGGCGGCAGGCCGGTGCGTTCGAAGCCGTCTACCACCAGCACGTCGGCGCTGCCGGCAAAACGCGCCAGCCAGTCGGCGGCGTCGGCATGCACCACGCGCAGGCGCGCGTCGTCGGGCGGTACGGCAAACTGCGCGCGCAGGGCGATGACGTCGGCGCGCGATTCGATGACGGTGATGGCTGCGTCGGGAAAATGGCGATGGCAAAACTTCACCAGCGAGCCGCCGCCTAAGCCCACCATGATGATGTGGCGCGGGCGCGGCACGAATAGCGCAAAGCACATGATGGCGCGGCAATAGGCCAGCACCAGGCGCGTGGGGTCCGACAGCCGCATTGCGCTTTGCACCTCGCCCGGCGCAAAGGCCAGCGTGCGGAAGTCGCCCTCGGTGCTGACCAGCGGCGCGGGGCAGGGCGGCAAGGGAGCGGGGCGTGGCGGCATGGCGGCGTGGACCTGGTGGTGTTGTGGGCAAGTTGCCCAGGGCAAGTATATCCCGGCGCGCCGCGCACGCCCTGCTTGTTGCGCGGCACCGGTTTCTGATAAGCTGATCCTGATCCCCATGAAAGGCGCCCATGTTCCTCGACCACCCGACCATCACCGCCACCAACAGCCAGACCGAACCGGACCGGATCGAGCGCCTGACCCGGGTCTACGGCTACGCGGTGGCGCTGGCCGACGCGCACGGCGTGGGCGAGGGCTTCATTGAAAAATTCAGCCAGCTGCATGACCACAAGGGCACGCTGATCGTGTTCTGGAGCGGCGAGCCGACCGAGATCGAGCGCGCTTTTTTTGCGCGCGCATGGGCCAGCAAAATCGGCGACGGCAGCACCAATGTTGAACACGAAACCTGAGCGCAGCGGCGCATGATCGATATCACCACCCTGGTTTTTGCGCTGGCGCTGGGCAATATCACGCTGTGCGGGGCCTTGTTCTTTTACCAGTACGAGAGCGGCAAGTCGCCGTCGCTGTCGATCTGGAGCATTTCCAAGCAATGCCAGGCTGCAGCCTGGCTGCTACTGTATTTTCGCGGCAACGGCGTGGTGCCCGACCCGGTGTCGATTCCCATCGGCTACGCGGTGCTGTTCGTCGGGGTCGCACTCGAGTCGGGCGCGCTGTGGGAAGGTGCGGGCAAGCTCGGCTGGCGGCGCCTGACCTATCCGCTGCTGGCGCTGGCAATCCTGGCGTTTTTCGCCTGTTATTACATCGATCAAATCGGCCTGCGGGTGGTGGCCAGTTCCCTCATTTTAGGCGCTTGCTACCTGTCGGGCGCGGCCGCGCTGGCCACCGGCTGGCGCAACGGCTCCATGCTGCGCCGTTTCCTGGTGGTCGCCACTGTCTTGCTGGCGCTGCTGGTGGCCGCACGCGCGGTGCTGGTGCTGACCATGCCCGGCGGCTGGGGCTGGCTTAGCAATGGCTTGCTGCAAACGCTGTCCTCGGGCGCCTTTTATATCCTGATGCTGCTGGGCGGCTTTGGCTTTTTGCTGCTTTCGCGCGAGCAGTTGCAGCAAGAATTGGCGCGCCTGGAATTGGTCGACCCGCTCACCGACGTGCCGAACCGGCGCGGCTTTTTCGATAAACTGGCGCCCTGGATGGCGCTGGCGCGCCGCCCGGGCGTGCCCACCGCGCTGGTGCTGATCGACCTGGACCAGTTCAAGCGCGTCAACGACAGCTATGGCCACCCGGCCGGCGACGCGGTGCTGCGCGAAGTGATCGACGTGTGCAAAAAGCAGCTGCGCGACAGCGACCAGCTCGGGCGTCTGGTGGGCGTCGAATTTGCGTTGCTGCTGCCGCGCACGGGCGTGGCCGAAGCGCTGCTGGTGGCCGAGCGCATGCGCGCCGCCGTCGCCGGCGGGGCCATCAAAACCGAACGCGCGATGATCACCCTGACCGCCAGTTTCGGCGTGACCGTGATCCGACCCGACGACAATACCGTCAGCCTGTTCAAGCGCGCCGACGAAGCGCTGCGCCAGGCCAAGCAGCAGGGCCGCAACAGCGTGGTCGAAGCAGCGCCGGCGGCGCTGCCGGCCTGATGCATGCTGCCGGCCGGTCGCGTCACACGCCGGTCATCCGGACCCGATAGAGTAGGCAGACGCCCTCCACCGGAATGCCTCCCATGAATATGCTACTTGATGAAGAGGCTACGATGTACGCCGCAGTTGATTTAGGTTCTAACAGTTTTCGCCTGCATATCGGCAAACACGAGGGCGACGCCATCCGTGTCCTCAAAAGCATGCGCGAACCAATCCGCCTGGCCGCAGGACTGGACGCCCAGGGCAACCTGACCGAAGCTGCCAGGCAGTCGGCGCTGGCGTGCCTGCACAATTTTGCCGCCGTGCTATCCGGTTACCGGCTCGATGCGGTGCGCGTGGTGGCCACGTCCACGCTGCGCATCGCCAGAAACAGCGCCGCCTTTTTGCCGCTTGCCGAGCAAGCCATCGGCTACCCGATCGAAATCATTTCGGGCGAGGAGGAAGGGCGCCTGATCTACATGGGCGTGGCCAATTCGCTCGCCGCCCCAGCCGAAAGGCGCCTGGTGATCGACATCGGCGGCGGCTCGACCGAACTGATACTGGGGCGCGGGCCGGACATCGAGCGGGTCGAATCGTTCAGCATCGGCACGGTCAAGCAAAGCCTGTCGTTTTTCGTCGGCGGGCGCATCGACGCGGCTTCCTATGAAGCGGCGATCCTGTCGGCGCGCAGCCATTTCGAGGACGCCGCGCCGTTCTATGAGCAGCTCCACTGGGACGCGGCCTACGGTTCGTCCGGCACGGCGCGCGCGATTGCCGACATCATCGCCAGGAACAAGCTGGGCGACGCGCGCCTGTCGGCGCTCTCTCTGGAAGCGCTCAAGCAGCGCTTCATCGGCTTTGGACAGGTGGCCAACATCGACATGGCCGGCCTGCGGCCCGAGCGCGCCGGCACCATCATCGGCGGTCTGGCGATCTTGATCGCGCTGGTGCGCGAGCTCGACATCGAAGCCGTGCAGCCGATCGAGGCCGGTTTGCGCATGGGCGTGATGTGGGACTTGTATCTGCGTTCGATGCAGCGCGACCGGCGCGAGCAGTCGGTGGCCGCACTGGCGTCCAAGTTCCACGTCGACCAGGAGCGCGCCGCGCGCGTGGCGCAGCAGGCCGGCGTGCTGTACGCCCAGCTTAAGCCGGCCGGCGAGAGCTGCCTGCGCCCGCTGCAGTGGAGCGCGATGCTGCATGAAATCGGGCTGGCGCTGTCGCAGACGGGCTATCACAAGCATGCCGCCTACATGGTCGAAAACGCCGACTTGCCGGGCTTTACCACGCGCGAGCAAAAACTGATGGGCAGGCTGGTGCTGGCCCAGAAGGGCAATTTGCGCAAGGTGGCCGATGCGCTGTCGGAGGCCGATTTCGCCAAGGCGGTGCTGGCGCTGCGCATGGCGATCTTGCTCATGCATGCGCGCATGGAAACCTCGGGCGCGGAACTGAAGCTGCGCATGAAGCACAAGATCGAACTGGAGATCAAGCGCGACTGGGTGGCCAGCCATCCGACGCTCTCGTTCTGGATCGAAAAAGAGCAGGAATGCTGGGATGAAGTGGGCGTCGACTTCAGCGTGCGCCGGGTAGCGTAAGCCGCCCGGCGCGCGTGCTCGGTATGATCTGGATCAATAATTGTCGCTGGTCAAGCAATCGATGCTGGGCATACCATGCCGACTTGGCGTACTGTTTGCCAAGCGGCTCGCTTCACAATAGAAGCTAAATGATATATATTGTTTTAACGATTAAACAATGGAGTTGCCATGGCTAAGTCCCCAACCGCAAAAACCAACGGCCACGCAGTCGCCGCCCTGAAACCGGCAGCGCCAAAAAAGCCTGCCGCCAACCCGGCAGCGGCCAAGCTGCCGGTCAAGGCTGCGGCAAAAAAAGCAGCCGCCAAGCCAGTTGAAAAGCTGGCCGTCAAGCCGGCCGCCAAGCCAGCCGTGAAAACAGCAGCGCCCAAGCCAGCCGTCAAGGCAGCAGCCAAGCCTGCGCCAGAAAAAACGGCCGTCAAGCCGGCAGCGAAAAGCGCTTCCAAGCCTGCGCTGAAAAAGAGCGCGGCGCCCAAAGCGGTCGCGAAAGCAGCGCCAAAAGCGCCGGCCCGAGCGCCAGCGGCCGCCGCGCCCGAGCTGCCCAAGGAGAGCAAAGAGAGCAAGGCCAAGCTGGTGCGCGACAGCTTCACCATGCCCGAGCAGGAATACGCGGTGCTGGGACAAGTGAAAAAAGCCTGCATCAAGGCGGGATTTGAAATCAAGAAGAGTGAATTGCTGCGCATCGGCGTAGCGCTCATCAGCCAGCTCGATCTGGCAACCCTGCAACGGGTACTGGCCAGCCTGCCGCAACTGAAAACGGGACGCCCTAAAAGCGAATAAGACCGAATACGGGTGATCGCACATGGTTTGGGTGCGGCCTTTGCAGCTTGCTATACAACGGCGCCGCCGATCGGGATCATCTGATCGGCTGCCGGCGCCTGGCAGCATGACGTTGACGCGCGCGTCTTAGTGCATTGACGTGTTCGACAGTTCCTTCAAGTCTTTGATGCTCATTTCAGACTTTTCGTGCATGCGCAACAGGATGGTGGCGCCGACTGCGAGCTTGCGGTGACGAATCTTGCTGATGATTGGCGGCTGCACTTCCAGCACGCGGCACAATTCCGCATCGTTCTTGAGCTTCATCTTTTCGATCAAGGTGTCCAGAAGCTTGTTAGGCACAAAGCTCGATGGCTCGAGTGCCCGGGCGCGGTTCATCGCCTCAATCATTTCCAATTTTTTTTGCCGTACGTTCATCGTACTCTCCTCAAAAGGTTACCTGCTTGATGGGCGAGGGAGCGACCTTTGCTGTCGCTTTCGGCCCGCACGTGACATTTGGCGACATTTCATGCGGCGCGGGTGCTTTGATAATACTACGATAAGAATATATTCGCAGCAAAGTTGATAAAAAAATGGTCGTGTTACCCATTTTTGTGCGTATTAGTCACGATTTGAAGGCCCGAGCGTGTCAAAAGCAGGGTTTTATCGGCCTGCGCCGCTGCCGCGTGGGAATGCGTGACCATGATCGCGCTCGCTCCGCTGGCCTTCACTTCGGCCCGCAGCAGCGCCAGAATGCTGTCCGCCGTCTCCGGGTCGAGGTTGCCGGTTGGTTCATCGGCCAGCACCAGCGCCGGCCTGTGGACAAGCGCGCGGGCGATCGCCACGCGCTGCATTTCGCCGCCCGACAACTGGCGCGGAAAGTCGTGATCGCGCCCCTGTAAGCCGACCGCCGCCAGCATCTGGCCGGCGCGCTCGCGCGGCTGGCCGTTGAGCAGCAGCGGCAGCGCCACGTTTTGCGCTAGCGTCAGGTGCGGCAGGACGTGGAAGGCCTGGAAAATAAAGCCCATGCGGGTGCGGCGCAGGCCGGTGGCGGCGTCGTCGTCAAGCGCGGCCATGCGCACCCCGTCAATCACGATGTCGCCGCTGTCGGGGGCATCGAGGCCTGCGATCAGGTTCAGTAAAGTCGATTTACCCACGCCCGATTCACCCATGATGGCGACGAATTCGCCAGCCTTGAAGTGATGCGACAGGCCGTGCAGCACGGTTCGTCCGCCGTAGGTTTTTTTCAGGTCGCGCAGTTCGAGCATGGGATCGTCTTAGTGGGTGAGCGCGCGCCGCAGCGCGAAACTGACGGCGTCCACCATCGCCACCAGCAGCAGCATGGCGATGACGACGGTGGCCGCGCTGGGCATGTTAAACAGCGACAGGTTGTACTTCAGGAGCTGGCCCAGGCCGCCGGCGCCGACCACGCCCAGGATGGCCGCGGCGCGGATATTGTTTTCCCAGCGGTACAGCGTGTACGACAGCATTTGCGGCAGCGTCTGCGGCAGCGTGGCGTACATAAAGGCGGCCATGGCGCCGGCGCCATTGGTGCGCAGCGTGGTTTCGGGCAGCAGTTCGGCGTTTTCAAGCGCGTCGGCAAACAGGCGCCCCAGTACGCCGCTGGTGTGCGCGGCCAGCGCCAGCGTGCCGGCGAACGGCCCCAGGCCGGCGGCCACCAGCAGCAGCGAGGCCCACACCAGTTCCGGAATTGAGCGCAGCACGTTGAGCAGGCCGCGCGCGACAATGCGCAGCGTACCGCCAAAACGGCCGGACGCCGGCAAGGCCAGCGCCAGCGCGCCGCCCACCGCCAGCAGCGTGCCCAGTGCCGACATCGATGCCGTCTCGGCGCTGGCCTGCGCCACGCGCAGCACAAAGGCCGGTTCCAGGTCGGGCGGCGCGAAGCCGCTTAAAAATTCACCCATTGAGCGCGTGGCGTCGGCGGTAAAAAATGCGGCCCACTGCAGGGGCAGCGAGGCGAAGCTGGCCACCACCAGCGCAGCCAGGGCGGCCAGCAGCAGCCAGGTCGACAGCGCGCGCCGGGGGCGGGCTGGGAAGGGGCGCGCGGGGTGGCGGCGAGCTGTCATGCCAGCCTTTTGCGCAGCATGCGCGAGACCAGGTCGGCCAGCGCAACGAGCAGCACGAACATGATCAGCATGGTCGACACTTCGCCGCCATTCATGGCATTGACCGATTCCTGCATGCGCTGGCCCAGGCCGCCCGCGCCCACAAAGCCCATCACGGCCGAACCGCGAATTGCGCACTCCCAGCGGTACACCGTGTACGAGACCAGCTCGGAGGCCGATTCGGGCAGCGCGCCGTACAGCAGTGCGGCCAGGCGCGAGCTGCCGTTGGCCAGCAGCGCATCGGTGGCGCGCGCGTCGGACGACTCGAGGATTTCAGCGTACACCTTGCCCAGCATGCCGCTGTACGAAATGGCGATCGCCAGCACGCCGGCGGTTGGCCCCAGGCCCACCACGCGCACGAACAGCAGCGCCCATACCAGTTCGGGCACGCTGCGCAGCACGATCAGTATCCAGCGCACCAGTTGGCGCAGCAGGCTCGAGCGCAGGCGCATGCGGTGCGTGCCCAGGCGCGAAATGGACAGCCGTCCGGTGACGATCAGGGTGGCCGGAATGGCGCCCAGTAGCGCCAGCGTGAGGCCGGCGGTGGCGATGGCAACGGTTTGCCAGGTCTGCTCTAGCACCATCAGTAAAAAGCTGCGCTCGGTGGCCGGGGTCAGAAAGCCGAGCAGGAAGCTGCCCGCCGAGCGCAGGCTGCGCAGGTCGAACAGGATCCAGGGTTTGAATTCGGAGTACACCAGCGCCGGCCACAGCAAGGCCAGGCAGACCAGGGCGGTGATGACGCGGCCGCGCCAGGCGGGATCGCGGTGCAGGATGGCCTGTGGCGCCATCAGTTAAAAACAGGCGCCGACGGCGAGCCGTTCCGGCGTTTCGTGCGCTTCCGCTTCGCGCACGGTCATGCTCTCGTTCTGGTACAACGCGGCGATCATGGCATCAGTGACGTTGTCGCGCGCGGCGTCGAACACGATGCGCCCGTCGCGCAGGCCGACGATGCGGGCAAAATTGGCACGCGCGATATCGACCTGGTGCAGGCTGCACACCAGCGTGGCGTTGCGGCTGGCCGCTTCGTGCTGCAGCGCGGCGAGCGTCATTTGCGCCAGCGTCGGGTCGAGCGCCGAGAGCGGCTCGTCAACCAGCAATGCCTGGGCCGACGAGAGCAGCAGGCGCGCCAGGCCGCAGCGCTGGCGTTCGCCGCCCGAAAGGCGGTCCACGCGCGCATACAGTTTGTCGCCCAGGCCAAAGCGCGCCAGGGCGTCGAAGGCGGCGTCGGGGTCGGAGGGGGTGATCAGTGAAGCGAAGGCTTGCCACAGGCTCCAGTGCGGCAAGCGCGCGGCCAGCACCGCATTGACCACGCGCTGGCGCGGCGGCAGCGGCGGCGTTTGCGGCGCCAGGAACAGGCGCGCGCGCAGCCGGTGGCGCGCGGCGTCCCCGAGCGCCCACGGGTCGTCGCCGAACAACGCGAAACGGCCATGGGCGGGACGGTGGGCGCAGGCCAGGGTCGAGAGCAGCGTGGTCTTGCCGGCGCCCGAAGGGCCGATGATGGCCAGTTGCTCGCCCTGCGTGACCACCAGGTCGATCGCGTCGAGCGCGGTGGCCTTGCCGGCGGCAAGGTGGCGCACGGTGAGCTGATCGAGCAGGAAGGTGGTCATGGGGTGTTGACTTGAACGCTTATTTCAGCAGGCCGGCGCTGTGCGCGGCAGCTTCAATCGCGGTGTAGTTTTCAACCTTGGTAGGAATGAACTTGGTGGCGCGTTGCAGTTCGAGGATTTCCTTGCCCTGGGCTGTGGACTTGTCCAGCGCCAGGAAGGCGTCGGTGATTTTTTTCTTGAGGGCCGGGCTCATGTCGCTGCGCACGGTCCAGTTGTAGTCGAAGTAGCCAGGCGTGGTGTAGAACACGCGCACCGCGGCCGGATCGACCTTTTTCTCGGCGATCAGCTTTTCCCAGACCGAGATGTTGAGCGCGCCGGCATCGACCTTGCCGCCGGCAACGGCGGCAACCGTGGCGTCATGCGCGCCGGAAAAGGCGATACGCTTGAGGTCCGTGTCAGGATTAATCTTGGCCGCCAGCAGGTAGGAGCGCGGCATCAGGTGGCCGGAGGTGGACGACTCGGAGCCGAAGCTGAGCGTCTTGCCCTTCAGGTCGGCCAGCGAATTGATATCCTTGGCGGTGGTGATGAACACCGAGCGGAATTTTTCATCTTCGGCGCGCTGCACCAGCGGCACGACCTGGCCCTTGCTGCGCACCTTGGCCTGCACGAAGGTAAAACCGCCGAACCAGACCATGTCAAGCTTGTTGTTGACCAAGCCTTCGACCGAGGCCGCGTAGTCGGTCACCGGGGTGAATTCGACCTTCAGGCCGGTGGCCTTGGCCAGGTAGTCGCCCAGCGGCTTGAACTTGCGCTGCAGTTCGGTCGGCGCTTCGTCGGGAATGGCCGACACGCGCAGCACGCCCGGGGTGACCTGGGCCAGCGCGCTGGAAGCGGCCAGCATCAGGCCGGCAGTAACGGAAGCGGTCAGCAAGTGTTTGATGGTGCGAAACGCGGAAAAATGTGTCATATGAACCTGTCTATAAAAAGGTGCTTGGCAAACAGCAAGCGGTAGTCACGATTGAACGTGGCCAACCGTCGAAAAAAACGTAATCGGCTATGATAACAAAAACCCCACAAAGCCACCTGACGCCCGTGCGCCAATACAACCATGCCAATTTCTCCCACCGCCGACGCGGCGCATCCCCTTGCCACGAGCGCCATTGCGGCGGAACTGCAGGCCGGCTTGCTGGCCGACCGGGCCATGCTCTCGCCCAAGTTCCTGTATGACGCGCTCGGTTCCAAATTGTTCGAGGCGATCTGCGAGCTTCCCGAATATTACCCGACTCGCATAGAAGCTGCCATCGTTGAGCGGCACGGGGCCGACATCGCGCGCGCCATCGGTCCGGGCGCCACGCTGATCGACCTGGGGGCGGGCAACTGCGCCAAGGCGGCGACCTTGTTCCCGCTGCTCCATCCGGCCCAGTATGTGGCGCTCGACATATCCTACGACTTTTTGCGCGAGGCGATCGAGCGCTTGCGCCAGCGTTTTGCGCACATCGAGATGACCGGCCTGGGTCTGGATTTTTCCCAGCAGCTCGTGTTGCCGGGCGAGGTGCGCGCCGAAAAGCGCCTGTTTTTCTATCCCGGTTCTTCGATCGGCAATTTTACTCCCGACGAGGCGTGTGCCTTCCTGCGCCGCGCGCGCGCCCAGTGCGGCAACGACGGCGCCCTGCTGATCGGGATCGACCTGGTCAAGGACAAGGCCATCCTCGACGCTGCCTATGACGACGAACTGGGCGTGACCGCCGCCTTCAACCTGAACCTGCTGCGCCATGTGAACCGGCTGCTGGGAGCCGACTTCGATGTGCGGCAATGGCGCCACCTGGGCTTTTTCAACGAGGCTGAAAGCCGCATCGAAATGCACCTCGAGGCGCGCGCGGCGCTTACCGTCACGTGGCAGGGCGCAGCGCGCCGCTTCGTTGCCGGGGAGCGGATCCATACCGAAAACAGTTACAAGTACCGCCCGCACGCCATCAGTGCTTTGATCGAGCAGTCGGGCTTTCAGAGCGTCGCGCTGTGGACCGATCCCAAAGCGTGGTTTGCGCTGGTGTATGCGCGCGCGCTGCCGGCCTGAGATGGACGCTACCACGATTTACGCGCAGGTGCGCGCGCGCTCGCTGGCGCTGGCCGAACCTTTGTCCGACGAAGATTGCGGCGCCCAGTCGATGCCCGACGCCAGTCCCGTCAAGTGGCACCTGGCGCATACCACCTGGTTCTTCGAGACCTTCATCCTGGAGCGCTTCGAGCGCGCTTTCGCGCCTTTCGATGCGTCGTTCAGGGTGCTGTTCAATTCCTACTACAACGGCATCGGCGAGCGCCATCCGCGCGCCGCGCGCGGCCTGCTCACGCGCCCGGCGCTGGCCTACGTGCGCGATTACCGCGCCAATGTGGACGCGCGCATGGCGCGTCTGATGGCGCAGCTGCCCGAGGACGCCGAACTGGCCGTGCTGGTCACGCTGGGCCTGCAGCACGAGCAGCAGCACCAGGAACTGATCCTGACCGACGTGCTGCACTTGCTGGCGCAGCATCCGCTGCTGCCGGCGTATTCGCCTTCACCGCCAGAGCATGGCGAAGCGGCGCCTCAGGAGTGGATTGGCTGTCAGGCCGCGCTGGTCGACATTGGCCATGACGGCGCCGGCTTCTGCTTCGACAACGAGCTGCCGCGCCATCGCGCCTATGTGGCGCCGTTCGCGCTGGCGCGCCGTCTGGTCACCAATGGCGAGTACCTCGCCTTTATCGAAGCGGGCGGCTACCGCGATCCCGCGCTGTGGCTGGCCGAAGGCTGGGATGACGTGTGCCGGCATGCGCTTGAACACCCCTTGTACTGGCGCCGCGACGATGACGGCGCCTGGCATGAATTCACGCTCGCCGGCGAGGTTGCGCTCGACCTGGCGCGTCCCGTCGCGCACCTGTCGCTGTTCGAGGCGGCCGCCTGCGCGCAGGCGATGCACGCGCGCCTGCCCACCGAGGCGGAGTGGGAAGTGGCCGCCCAAGACGCGCAGGGCGCGCGCATCGAGCAGCTGTACGGGCACTGCTGGCAGTGGACCAGCAGCAGCTATTGCCCGTATCCCGGTTACGTGTGCGCTCCCGGCGCGCTTGGCGAATATAATGGCAAGTTCATGCTCAATCAATACGTCCTGCGCGGCTCGTCCTGCGCCACCCCACCGGGGCACGCTCGTGCCAGTTACCGCAATTTTTTTCCGGCTTCGACACGCTGGCAGTTTTCGGGCCTGAGGCTGGCGCGATGAGTCAACTGCATTTGCCCCACTTCGACATCAAGCTGCTCAATGGCCGCGCCAATGCCTATATCGTCAAGCATCCGCTGGCCTTTTTGTGGCAGACGCTCAAGGGCTTCAAGGCCAACCAGGGTTTGCTGCTGGCCGGCGCCGTGGCCTATTACGCGCTGCTGTCGATCGTGCCGTTCCTGATGCTGGTGGTGGTGGCGCTGTCGCATGTGATCGACCAGGACGAACTGCTCGCCACGCTGTCGCGCTATTTGGAGTGGCTGGTGCCGAGCCAGTCGGCGGCGGTGGTGGCTGAACTGGCGCACTTCCTGGGCGACCGCGATCTGGTCACCTGGGTGCTGTTCGTGGTGATGCTGTTTTTTAGTTCGCTCGCCTTTACGGCCCTCGAAAACGCCATGTCGGTGATCTTTCATCATCGCGTCAAGATCAGGCGGCGCGCCTTTTTCATTTCGGCCGTGCTGCCGTATTGCTACATCGTCGGCCTGGGCGCCGGCATCATGATCATCACGCTGGTGGCCGGCGGGCTGCAGGTGATGGGCGAGGAAAGCTTGCAGTTTCTCGGTTACCAGTGGCAGCTGGGCGGCGTGTCCGGCGTGCTGCTGTACCTGCTGGGGCTGACGGGTGAAATCCTGGTGCTCAGTTCCATCTACCTGGTCATGCCGGTGGGGCGCTTGTCGCTGCCGCACGCGCTGATCGGCGGTGTAACAGCGGCGTTGCTGTGGGAAATCGCGCGCCACGTGCTGGTGTGGTATTTCACCACGCTGTCGCAGGTGAACGTGGTGTACGGTTCGATGACGACCGCCATCGTCGTCATGTTCAGCCTGGAGATCGGCGCGACCTTGCTGCTGTTCGGCGCGCAGGTGATCGCCGAGTACGAGCGGGTGGGGCGCGACGAGCAGGGCGACGAGCCGGTTGGCCTGACGACCGGCGCGCCACAGTAAGGGGCGCAGGTTTGCCGCGCCGTCTTCGCTTTTGGCGCTGCGGGATCAAATAATCTTTGCTGCATCGCACAAAGCCGTGCTATACTCCGTTCGGTTGTTGGGGTTCATGCGAACCGCGGCACTATCCGGGCCCTGCGCCTCGCGCCTATATGTGTAATGTTGGTGCGTAGACGGCGGCAACCAGCCTGGATTTGTACTTCCGAATACGTTGGTCGATTTACACGTCAGGGCACCACGCAGATAGCATGGGCGCCTGAGACACGAACAAAGCATTGGTAATACATTGGAACAGAGCTCGCTTCGGCGGGCTTTTTTTTCGTGCGCGTTGTCGCGTCATGATCGATACCGACGAACTTTCCGTAATCAGTATTGTCTTACGGTGGCAAACAGTGCTTGTTCTGCATCGGATAACCCGATGCGGATATTTTGGTGGCGTCAGTGTTGGTTCAAAGCGTCAAGTCAACGCAAGAGGAATAAGTATTTATCCTGCCGAGTTCGCCTTCGGTTAAGCTTGGCAGAGCTGTGAAAAATACTTGATCAATCCCACGCAATTCGAGCAACCATGCCATCCCAACACGCTGCCACGCCCGTCGAACGACAGGCTACCTTCGAGCACTTCCATGCCGAACTGGCGCCGGTGCTGGTCGACTTTATCGACGCGTTGGGCATCGAGCCGCCGCAGGAAGTGCTCACGCAAGCCGGCCACTATTTGCCGTATGTGGAAAAAGCGCTGGCCGACATGGCCATTGCCGACGCTGACGATCGCAGCTGGCTGCTGGTGCGCATGATGTATTTTATCGGCGAATATTTCGCGCAGCAGTATGGCGGCGGCTGGTATATCGAGGAAACGCCGGGTTCGCGTTTGTTCGGGCGTTGCGTGGTGGGTAATTTTAGCATGTACGCCAACGGCGAATTCGTGGTCGATCCGTTCGAGATCGCCACCGCCTATGTCGATGCGGCGTGTCCGCGCCAGCTCTCGCCGCTGGTGGCGGCCGTTGAAGGCCGCATCATCGGCACCGCGCGCGCCGGGATGCATTAAACGCGCTCGCGGGGTGCTGTCGCAAAGGGGTCGGCTTTGCCGACCGACGTTCCGTTGCAGTGCGAAGTATTCTCGCACTGACCTTTGCGACAAGCTCTATGCCGCTATGCGCTCACTGCGCTGCGCACCAGTTCCCGGTTCACGGCACTGAGCACCGCCTTGAACGAGGCGGTCACGATATTGCTGTCGATGCCCGCGCCGAACACGGTCGGGCCATCGGCCAGGCGCAACTCCACGTAGCACGCGGCGCGCGCGTCGGCGCCCGAGCCGATCGAGTGCTCATGGTAATCCATCAGCTTGATATCGAGTCCCAGCGCATCCACAAAGGCGTCGATCGGGCCGTTGCCGCCGCCTTGCAGCTGCTGCACCACATTGGCGTGCGAGAGCGTAATGTCGATCTGGACCGGCTGGGCGCTGCTGGTGTCTTCCACCATCTTGTGGCCCGCATACGCGTACGGACTTTGCTGCTCGAGGTATTCGCTGGAAAATATGTCATGGATGCCGGCGGCGGAAATTTCGCGTCCGCTGGCATCCGCCACTTTTTGCACGGCGCGCGAGAGTTCAATCTGCAAGCGGCGCGGCAATGCCAGGCCGTAATCTTTTTCAAGCAGGTAAGCCATGCCGCCCTTGCCGGACTGCGAGTTGACGCGAATGACGGCGTCGTAGCCGCGGCCAAGGTCGGCCGGGTCGATCGGCAGGTACGGCACTTCCCACAGCGCGTCGCTCTGTTGCTGTGCGAAGCCCTTCTTGATCGCATCCTGGTGCGAGCCCGAAAAGGCTGTAAACACCAGGTCGCCCGCGTACGGATGGCGCGGGTGCACGGGCAACTCGTTGCACTGCTCGACCAGCTGGCGCACGCTATCGATGTCGGAAAAGTCCAGGCCCGGGTGCACGCCTTGCGTGTACAGGTTCATGGCCAGCGTCACGAGACAAACGTTGCCGGTGCGCTCGCCATTGCCGAACAGGCAGCCTTCGACGCGATCGGCGCCGGCCAGCACGGCCAGTTCGGCCGACGCGACGGCGGTGCCGCGGTCGTTATGCGGGTGCACCGACAATACGATGGCGTCGCGCCGCGCCAGCTTGCGCGACATCCATTCGATCTGGTCGGCGTAGATGTTGGGGGTGCTGCATTCCACTGTCGACGGCAAATTGAAGATCATTTTGCGCGCCGGTGTAGGCTGCCACGCGGCGCTGACGGCGTCGCAAATTTGCAGCGAAAAATCCAGTTCGGTGGTGGAAAACGATTCCGGGCTGTATTCAAAGCCCCACTCGGTCTGCGGGTGATTGGCCACCAGTTGCTTGACCAGCGTGGTGCCGTTGACGGCAATGGCCACAATTTCTTCGCGCGTCATGTTGAACACCACGCGCCTAAATACGGGGGCCACAGAATTGTACAGGTGAACGATGGCGCGCTTGGCGCCCACGGCCGAGTCCACCGTGCGACGGATCAGTTCATCGCGCGCCTGGGTCAGCACGATGATCGTCACGTCGTCGGGGATGCGGTTTTCTTCGACCAGGGTGCGCACGAAATCGAAATCGGTCTGCGAGGCTGACGGAAAACCCACTTCGATTTCCTTGAAGCCGATGTTGACGAGCATGTCGAAAAAACGCAGCTTTTTTTCGGTGCTCATCGGTTCAATCAAGGCTTGGTTGCCGTCGCGCAGGTCGGTGCTCATCCAGATTGGCGGGGCCGTGATGGTCCGGGTCGGCCACTGGCGGTCGAGCAAGTCGATGGCGGGAAAGGCGCGATATTTGGCTGCTGGATTGCTAATCATGTCTGGGTGCTCCGGTTGGGACTGGCGAAAAAGGGGACGCGGTGTGGCGAGAGGCTGCCGGGCGGCCACGAAACGCTAGGCCAGGCAACCGATCGGTAGCTTTAGCAGTAGCAGCAGGGTGGTGATGGGTGCGAACATGGGTCTTTTCCGGGGGTAAAAGTACTAATCGACTGATCGACGGCTGGGAGCCGGCGGTGCACGGCGCTGTTTAAGCGCGTGCAGCTAGTAGCGAAGCTGGCGATAGCGCGCCAGCTTGCAGTAGGAAAGACGACAGGTGCAGGGGGAAAGTCATGGTCCTACTGTACGTGAGGCCCGCTTTGTTTGTCAACGCTTAGTTGCACAAACTCATCTATACAAACCTACATGTCGATCAGCGATTCAAAGCCGCCGTAGATCATGCGCTTGCCGTCGAAGGGCATGTTTTCAGGTTTGAACAGCTCGGTCATGCGCGGGTCTTTCATGACTTTGTCGTTGATCTCGTCGCGCGCGGCGCGCGAGGCGTAGACGATCCAGGAAAAGATGACGGTTTCGCCCTCCTGCAGGTCGACCGCCTGGGGGAAAGAGGTCAGCTTGCCCGGCTTGACGTCGTCGGCGACGTTTTCGCGAAAGGCCAAGGCGCCGTGTTCGCGCCAGATTTCGCCGCAGCGGGTGGCAACTTTGCGGTACTCGTCCAGCTTGTTCTTGGGGACTGCAAGGACAAATCCATCGATGTAAGGCGTGTTCTCCTTCAAAGTGAGATCTTGATCATACCCCCCCCCCGCGCCGCGCACGCTTGATATGAACGCTTGCGATTGATCAAGCCGAGTGAAGGAACCTGGTGGCAAAGTGGGATGAAGGTTGATATTGCTCACTGAAAAGGAATGTAATCATGGAAATCATCTTGATGGCAGTTGCAGCAATTGGCGGCGCCGGCGTGGTGCTGTACGTGGCCCACGGTCTGGCCGAGGCGCAGGGCAGGCTCGACATGCTGCGCGGCCAAAGGCGGCGCGACCGGCGCTGAGCCGGCTTACCCGGCCAGCGCCCGGGCAAGCCGGGCGTGGGGGCGCGCGTAGCTGGTTCCACCCGGAGCCGAGCACGGCAAAAAGCCAACGGGCGAGATGGCCTGGCGCCAGATCAGACCTGGACGTCGATGCGCGCGGCGCCCTCCTGCATGCTGCCAATCACGGCGGCGCTGGCAAAGCCTTCGCGCGTGAACAGTGCGAGCACCTCGTCCACGCTGCCCGGGTCGCACGACACCAGCAGCCCGCCCGAAGTTTGCGGGTCGGTCAGCAAGGCTTGCTGGGCCGGCGTGATGGCCGGAGCTAGCGTGATGTCCTTGCCGTACGCATCCCAGTTGCGACCCGAGGCGCCGGTAAAAAAGCCGTCATGGGCCAGTTGCTCGACGCCGGGCAGCAAGGGAATGCGCGCCATCTGCAGTTGCGCCGTCAGCTTGGCGCCGCGCGCCAGTTCCAGCAAGTGCCCCAGCAGGCCGAAACCGGTGACGTCGGTCAGCGCATGCACGCCGGCCATTTCGGAAAGTGCCTTGCCCGGCTTGTTCAGCTTGGTGGTGTTCTCGATCATCGCCGCGTAGCCGTCGGCGCCCAGCGCATCTTTCTTGAGGGCGGCCGAGAGCACGCCCACGCCGAGCGGCTTGCCCAGCACCAGCACGTCGCCGGCGCGGGCGTCGGCATTGCGCTTGACCTTGGACGGGTGCACCAGGCCGAGCACCACCAGCCCGTAGATCGGCTCGACCGAATCGATGGTGTGTCCGCCCGCGATCGGGATGCCCGCTTCGGCGCAGATGGCTTCGCCGCCACGGATGATCAGGCCGATCGTTTCCAGCGGCAGCTTGTTGATCGGCATGCCCACCAGGGCCAGCGCCATGATCGGGGTGCCGCCCATGGCGTACACGTCGGAAATGGCGTTGGTGGCGGCGATGCGGCCGAAATCATACGGGTCGTCGACGATCGGCATGAAAAAATCGGTGGTGGCGATCAGCGCCTGCTCGTCGTTGAGCTTGTAGACGGCGGCGTCATCAGCCGTTTCGATGCCGACCATCAGTTCCTTGGGAACGGGAAAGCCGGTCGAATTTTTCAGGATCTCGGCCAGCACGCCGGGCGCGATCTTGCAGCCGCAGCCGCCTCCGTGCGAGAACGAGGTCAGTTTGATGGCTTGTTCGGGCGTATTGCTCATGGTGTGTTCATCTCTGAAGTAATATCAATGCGTGAGATTATGACCGAAACGGCGTCGGCCGGCAGATTCACGCATCTTGGTGCCGTCCCCGGCAGGCGCGCCTGATGCTGTGCTTACAGAAGTGCGGTCCGGTTGCGACCGCCGGCCTTGGCGGCATACAGGGCGCGGTCAGCGCGTTCAATCATGTCGTCGATCTGTTCGCCGTCGATATAGCGCGTGATGCCGGTCGAAAACGCGATGCGCAAGTGCGGCGCCTGTGCGCTGGCCTCGGCCACGGCCAGCGCCGCGCGCAGCCGTTCGATGCCCACGTTCGGGTCGCCCGGGGGCGGCGCTTCGGGCAACAGCAACAAAAATTCCTCGCCGCCCCAGCGCGCGATGATGTCGGTATTGCGCAAGTGGGCGCGCGCCTGGGCGGCAAAGGCGACCAGCGCTTCGTCGCCCACCCGGTGCCCGTAGGTATCGTTGACGTTCTTGAAGTGATCGATGTCGGCCAGCGCGACCGAAAAGCCGGGTCCGCCGCGCGCGTGGCGGGTGATGTGCTCGCCCAGCAGCGCAATCATGTGGCGCCGGTTGGCCAGCTTGGTCAATTCGTCGTGGGTGGCCACTTGCCGAATGTGGGCCAGGGCCGCTTCGAGCTCCTGTTTCTGGCTGCGCAGGCGGTTGCGCATCTTGGTCAGTTGCACCGCCAGCGACGAGATCGCGGGCAGGGCGGTGGTGGCCGTCGCAAAGTAGATCAGCTCCAGCACCCATGGGTAGACCAGCGGGTCGACATGGGATTTCCACGCCATCACCGCGCCAATCAAACCAATTGTGTAAAACATCAGGATGCGCACGTTGCGCAGGCGCATGTCGAACATGCCGAAAAACATCACCATGGCCAGGAAGATCAGGTTGGCGGCATGCGCCGGGCCGCTGACCGCGTAGGCGGTGGCTACCAGCGTTTGCGCGACCATGGCTTGGGGAAAGGCCAGCGAAGGTTCGGAAAACCGCAGGTTCAGGCCGCTGCGCACGAGCGCGTAAAAAACAGTCGCCGTCAATGCGCACAGGATGCCGAGCACGATCACACCCTGGCCGGCGAAAATGCCAAACACTACCCCGTAAGTGAGCAGCGCGAGACACACCATATACAGCACCGCCGTCATCAAGACCATGACGATGCGGCGGCGCTGGCGGAAGTCGTCGGTCAACACGAGCGTGACCAGGCGCTGCCAGGTACTTGCCGCGGCGGGAATCCGTGCCGTATTCATGGCTTATTTTTCCTCAGGCAAAAAATTATCCTCGGAACATATTATCTACCAATTGCAACAAGCTGTTGCGTTCCTTTTCCGGAGCGAACAAGGCGGCACGCGCCGCGCATTGCGCCTTTAGCAAGGCATGGAACGCCGGGTCGTCGATGCTGCGATCGATCAGGCGGGCGAGGGCGGCCGCGTCGCCGACCGGAAAATAAGCGGCATAGTCGTCGCCCAGCATGCCGCGGTTGCCGCTGATGTCGCTGGCCAGCACCGGTACGCCGCTGGTTACCGCTTCAATGATGACGTTGGCGCCGCCTTCCATCAGCGAACAGATTGCCATCGCGTGGCTGCGGGCAAGGCGCCGGCGGGTGACGCCGTGCGCCAGGTTGCCCAGCCACCGGTAGCGCGCATTGCTGGCGACGGTGGCGTTGGCGGCCTGGCCCAGGGCGGTCTCAAGCGCGCCGCCGATGTGCAGCAGGCGTGCCTTGGCGCTGGTGACGAGCGTGCTGGCGCGCATGAAGGTTAGCGGGTCTTTTTCGGCGCGCAAATGGCCGATCATGCAGACATCGTAATAGCGCCGCTGCGCGCCATGCGCCACCGGACGCAGCGCTGGCGCCGACTGGTAAATCACGTGCGTCTTGGCACGCAAAGCGGGCGCAAGCTGCGCCATGCCGTCGCTTTGCAGCAGCACCAGGGCGCCCGCGCTCGCGAGCGAGGCCTGGGCCTCGCTCGCCGTGTCAATGTCGCGATACAGGTCGGTCCCGGTGAGCACCAGCACGCAGGGGCGGGCCGGATACGCCCGGGCAAAAGCGGCCACGGCGGCGGCCGAACGGCGCGCGTGCAGCGCGATCAGCAGGTCGGGCGCGCTGGCGTCGCCGTTCCAGTCGGACGCGATCGTTACCTGGTAGCGGCTGCGCAGGAAGTGGCACCAGCGCCTGGCGGTTTGCCAATTGCCGTTATTTTCCCGCGCCAGGGCGGGGCTGACGATCAGCACGTGCTTGGTTGACACCGGCATCCTCGGAAAAGTCGCTACAATTGAATGATGAACTCTATAACATCACCGACATCGCCGTCGTTCCGGCATGCCAAGGGGCAGCAGCTGGCCGACGCGTTGCAAGGGGCGAGAAATTATACGCTGAGCCTGTTCGATTGCTGCGCCGAGGCCGGCTTTGAGGCGCTGGCGCGCGTGCCCCACATCGCCACCATCAATCCGCCCTTGTGGGAACTGGGCCACACCGCCTGGTTCGCCGAATGGTTCATTTTGCGCGAGGCGCGCTCGAGCCACCCGGCCGATGCCCAGCACCATTGCCTGCTCACGCGCGGCGACGACTGGTTCGATTCGAACCTGGTGCCGCACCGCTCGCGCTGGACGCTCGACCTGCCAAGTGCCGGCGCGCTGAAAACCTACTGCCACGAAGTGCACGACCGCGTGCTCGACAAACTGGCGCGCGAGCCGGGCACCGACGCCGCGCTGTATCCGTACCGGCTGGCGCTGGCGCACGAAGACATGCACGGCGAAGCGCTGCTGATCACCTTGCAAACGCTGGGGGTGCAAGTGCCGCTGGCGCTCTCGCGCGACGAGCCGTCGCACACGCCGGGCGCGGCGATTCGCTATCCCGGCGGGACCATCATGCTCGGCGCCCAAGAGGGCGGTTTTACGTTCGACAACGAGCGGGCCGCGCACCAGTGCTACGTGGCCCCGTTCGAGGTCGATTCGGGGGTGGTGACCAATGCGCAGTTTGCCGAGTTCATGGCCGACGGCGGCTACCAGAACCGCCAGTTCTGGAGCGTGGCCGGCAGCGCCTGGCTGATGCAGCAGGAGCGCTCGTCGCCGCGCTACTGGCAGCGCGACGGCGCCAACTGGCGCAGCATGCGCATGGGACGTTTGTCGACCCTTGCGCCCGCCGAACCGGTGCGTCATGTGAATCTGTACGAAGCGCAGGCCTATTGCGCCTGGATCGGGCGCCGCTTGCCGACCGAAGCGGAATGGGAGTATGCGGCGCTGTCGGGGCAGGCCGGCTTTCGGTGGGGGCAGTTGTGGGAGTGGACGGCCTCGCCCTTTGAGCCGTATCCGGGCTTTGTGGCGGACCGTTACCGCGAATATTCAGCGCCGTGGTTCACCACGCACCAAGTGCTGCGCGGCGCGTCGTTCGCCACGCAGGCCAGGATGGCGTCGGCCAGGTACCGCAATTTTTACCTGCCCGAGCGCGACGATATCTTTGCCGGCTTTCGGACTTGTGCCTATTGAAAGCGCCGGGCGTGCAAAAGCGGCATCAGGACTGACGTTGAAGCGACATCGCGGACCTTGTTCAGCAAGGCCGCGAGGAGCCTGCGCCCGTCTCTCACAGCTTGTACCGCAGGTCGGTACGCCAACTGGCTGGGTTAGCTGCCGACGTTAGCTGCCTACGTTAGCTGCCTACGTTAGCTGCCTACGTTAGCTGCCTACGTTAGCTGTCGCTTATCCCTTCACAACCTTCACCAACTCGACACGGCGGTTTTTTGCCCGCCCCTCATCGCTGCCATTATCGGCAATCGGCTTGTCCGCACCGAGCCCTGCAGCGGTCAGCCGCACGCCGTCAATACCATCCTTGACCAGCGTATCGACCACCGCTTGCGCCCGCGCGCGCGACAACGCCACGTTGTGCTTGGCCTCGCCGACATTGTCGGTATGTCCTTCCACGGTCAGCTTGAGCGTGCTTTCCTTTTTCATCAGCGTCGCGATTTCATTCACGGCCGGCTTGCCCTCGGCGCGCAGCACGGCCTTGTCGGTGTCAAAATTAATGTACAGCGCGATGTGACCCTTGCTGTCCAGCGCAGACTTGATGGCGGCGGCGGCCACCAGCTTGACCGAGGAGGCGGTCGTCTTTTCTTCGAGCGCCAGCATGCGCACGCGGTCATCGCCAAACATCAACACCAGCCACCTGCGACCCGCCGCCGTAGGCAGGAAATACACGTCGTAGGACAGCGGCGCCTGGTAGTGCGTTTTTTTATCCAGCTCATAGCGCTTCTGGTCGATGGCCTCGGTCCGCTCGCCGCCCATGCCATTGGCTGCATAAAAAGCGTCTTCCTTCGGCGCCAGCGTGTTGACTTTTACGCCGCCCATATCAAGCGCTGCTTTTGTATAGTCGCGCCTTGCCTGAAACTCCGAGATTTTTGCGTCGCGCAGCAAAAAGCCGCTAAGTTTCATGCGTCCTTCGACCATCAGCACCTTGTCGCCGACGACAACGCCAACCTGGTCGAAATCCGATTCCTTGGTTTCGCGCGCGCTTTCGTCCACGGCGGGCGGATAGTCGATATACGGGAACGGTGGCAGCGGCTTTGCGATCACGGCGACCTTGTCCAGGTCGGCTATTGCCGCCGAGCTGGCCTGTGCGGGCACGGCCGCCGGCACTGCCGCGGGCGCGGCAGCAGGAGCTGCAGCAGGAGCGGGCGTCCCCGCTGCTGCTGCCGCCGCCGCCGCTTTTTGCTCCGCGGTGGGCTCGCCCGGTTTCGGCTTGCAAGCGGACAGGGCAAGCGCAACGCAGAGCGTCAGGCACAGGGCGGGTTTAAATGGTGTGGACATGTGCTGGCTCGCTAAATAGATAAATAATTTGCAACATTATCACAAATTAGGCGGCAAGGGTAGTGGACCGCCAGCGCTCAGCACCCATGGGGCGCCATGCAAGTCACATACCCGTTGGCGCGTCGCTGCGCAAGCGCCTTGGCATTCGCACCATCGATTTCGCGCTGCCACTTTGCGTTGCGTGCCTCGTTGCGCTGGTTCGCGGCGCGCCGCTCGTCTTCCTGTTCGCGACGGTGCCGGTTCAGCTCCAGAATGAATAATTGTTGGGTATTATTGCGCGTGCGCTGCGCCGCGCTGACAACAGCGCGGTCGCGGTCGCCTTCGTCGATGGCAGGTGCGGGCACGGTGAACTGTCGGATAACCTTGTCGTTACCAGGGCAAGGCTGGCGCGAATAGGCGAGCTTTCCCTGAACGGAGCGGCACTTGTACATCTCGCCGGCAACAGCGCTGCCCACTTGCGCGGCGCCCGCAAGCGCACACGCCAGTGCCAGCAGCGCCATTTTCCCGCAACTGCGGTGGCGGCCGTCTTACCTGTTCGCGGCTTCATGCGCTCTGCGTTCTCGCCGCGGGCTGCGGCCAGGCACATGACGGCACAAAAACGTTCGAGACGCACCGCTCTCCCCGATTAAATTTCCTTGAATACATATTATCACTTGCGTAGCACCGGCAATCTTTTCACAAGGCGAAAAAAACGGCCGCCGAAGCAGCCGTCTTGATGGAGACTCCCGCTTGCGCGAGAGCTCATGGCATCGATTAACGATCGCCGTACGAACGACGGGCGCCGTCGGTCGAGCGCGGGTTCGAACCCTTGTAGCCGCCGCCGGCCGTTGCGCCTTCCTTGCGCGGAGCGCTAGGCTTGCTGAAGGTACGCTGGCCCGGCTTGGCCGCGGCCGCGCGGTTGTCGCCCGGCTTCCACGAACCAGGACGCGCTGCCGAACGTGGCGCGGACGCCGTCTTCTTCGGCTCGAAGCCTTCGATGACGTTGACCGGAATGAGCTGCTTGGTGAAGCGCTCGATACGCTTGACGTTCATGCCTTCGGCATGGTTCACCAGCGAGATCGCCAGGCCATTGCGACCGGCACGGCCGGTGCGGCCGATACGGTGCACATAGTCCTCGGGGAACTTTGGCAGGTCGTAGTTGAACACGTGGGTGATGTTCGGCACGTCGATACCGCGCGCGGCAACGTCGGTGGCAACGAGTACCTTGACCTGGCCGCGGCGCAGACCGTCGAGCGTGCGGTTACGCGCGCCTTGGTGCATGTCGCCATGCAGTGCTGCGGCCGAGAAACCGGCGATGTTCAGGCGGTCGGCGATGGTGTCGGCGTCACGCTTGGTGGCGGTGAAGACCACGGCCTGGTCCAGCGTTTCGTCGCGCAGCAAATGGTCGAGCAGGCGATTCTTGTGCGACAAATCGTCGACGAAGTGAACGCGCTGCGAGATGTTCTCGTGCTTGGAAGCGGAACCGGCGATCTGGATGATCTGCGGGTTGGTCGTGATGCGGCGCGCCATGTTGCCGACCATGCCGTCCAGGGTTGCCGAAAACAGCATCGTCTGGCGGTTCGACGGGGTGGCGGCGATGATCTTTTCGATATCGTCGATGAAACCCATGTCCAGCATGCGGTCAGCTTCGTCCAGGACCAGGATTTCCAGTTCCGAGAAATCGATCTTGCCCGATTCCATATGGTCGATCAGACGGCCAGGGGTCGCGACCAGGATTTCCGGGTTACGGGCCAGCAATTGCATCTGCTTAGGATAAGGCATGCCGCCCAGGATCGATACAGCCTTGATGCGGCGGATCTGGGTGCCGTATTTTTCGGTGGCGCTGGTCACTTGCAGTGCCAGTTCGCGCGTTGGGGTCAGTACCAGCATTTTAGGCTGGGCTGCCTTGAAACGTGGACGCTCGCCGCGGGCGCGCGCAGATTGCGCTTCCTGGGCTGCGGTCTTGGCGGCTGCTGATTGCTCGGCGACAGCGAATTTGTGGAGTGCTGGCAGCATGAATGCTGCCGTCTTGCCGGAACCGGTCTGCGACGACACGAGCAAGTCGCGTCCTTCGATCGCAGCAGGAATGGCTTGCTCCTGAACTGGGGTCGGCTTGGTGTAACCGGCATCGGTCACTGCTTTTACGATAGACGCGTGGAGGCCTAGTGCTTCAAAACTCATGTGTTCTTTTCTTTCGATAGAAATCAGCGCCCGAGCAGATGCTCCGGACGCAAAATAGCAACGCCAACCACAACAACGAAATGACTCAGGATGAAAGAAATTTCGGCACAAAAGCTTTGCGCCGGGACGGTGTCAGGTGCGACACCAAAGGCGGGAGGGCTTTATACGGGCAATCCGGTGGATATGCCCAGGCTTGCGAAGCTGCTAGTTTTTTACTGCTTAAGTCGGCTGCAACAAAACATACTGCAGCGCACAAACAAGACTATACAGTACTTTCACTGTAGTTGTATAGGGTAATGCGTTGCGTGTGGCCACCAAAAACGGAAAAAGCCGGCGGCGGGTGAGCGCGGCCGGCCTTTACTTTTGGCACAATCAACCGTTGCGCGACTTGCGGCGCGGGCTGTCCGCCGCGGTCTTGAGCGCGCCTTTCGAGACGCGGCCCGACAGCGAAGCCATCTTGGCCTTGATGCGTTCGGCGTTGCTCATCTTTTGCGCGCGGGCAGGGCGGGCCGTGCGCTCGGCCTGCAGCGACATGACGGCGCTGTCGGCCACGTGCTCGGCAATATCGACATTGACCGAGGCCGACGTCTTGGGCACCAGGATGGTCGAGCCCAGGCTGACGCCCGATTTCCCGGGAATATTGTTGGCCTGGCGAATCACTTCCGGCGTGGTGCCAAAGCGCGACGCGAGCGAGGCGATTGTTTCGCGCGCGCCGGAAATCTTGTGCGTGGTCCAGGTCGACAGGGCGCGGCCCCACGATGCCAGGTTCAGGCGGAATTTCTCCGCATTATGCTGCGGCAGCAAAATCTTGGTTTGCTCGCCACCGGTGATGACGGGGCGGTTGAACTGCGGATTGAGCGCCTTGAATTCGTCGACCGACAGTTCGGCCAATTGCGCCGCCAGGGTCAGATCGATGTCGCCGGTCTTGTCGACGGCGGTGAAATACGGCGTGTTGTCGATCGCCGGCAGCGACACGTTGAACTGGGCCGGGTTGGCGATGATGTTCTTGACCGCTTGCAGCTTGGGCACGTAGTTGCGCGTTTCAGCGGGCATCAGCTCGGACAGGCTTTCGTAGTCGGTCGGTTTGCCCATCGCCTGGTTGCGCTTGATGGCTTTTTGCACGTTGCCTTCACCCCAGTTGTAGGCGGCCAGGGCCAATGGCCAGTCGCCGAACATGGTGTACAGCTTTTGCAGGTAAGTCAGGGCGGCGTCGGTCGAGGCAACGACACCGCGCCGCTCGTCCTTGAACATGTTCTGCTTGAGGTTGTAGTCGCGACCCGTGCCCGGCACAAATTGCCACATGCCGGCAGCGTCGGCGCTGGAATAGGCTTGCGGATTGAACGCGGACTCGATAATCGGCAGCAAGGCCAGCTCGGTCGGCATGTTGCGCTTTTCCAGTTCCTGGACAACGTGGAACATGTAGCGGTTGGCGCGGGTCGAGATGCGGGCCAGGTATTCCGGGCGCGAGCTGTAATAGTTGACGTGCTTGTCGACCAGCGCATTGCTGATATCCGGGATGGCGTAACCGGTGCGGATGCGGCCCCAGACGTCGGTTTCCTTGAATTCATCCACCTTGAGGGACGAAAACTGCGGCAACTGCAGTGGCTTGGCGGCGGCGAATGGCGTGGCATTGGCGGGCGCGACAGCTGCAGGCGCGGCAAGGGCGGTAGCCGGGGTACTGTCCGCATGGCAAAGAGCCGGTGCGAACGTGAAAGCCAATACTGCGAGCGCTGCTTTGGTGCGAGTCATTTCGGTCATGGCACTTCCATAGTTGCGTCCTGGAACTTTGGACTGACGACAGATAAGTTCGGAGTGTACGTAGCGTTCGCTTGTCGAGTCAAGCCAATTGATTGTAACGACGGTAAATTTTATGGCAACTATTTGGCCCGGTCCGGCTGCCGCGGCACAGACCAATTGGCGGGAGTATGCGATAAAAATGGCAAACATACGTGTCATTTTCGCATGCGTGAAACACGATACTGAGGGGGAGTATCTGCATTATCCCCCCGTTGGAAAGGGCGCTTTTTGCAGCTGTTGATGAATAGGTAAGATTCTATCCGGCAATACCAATTCAACGCCGCGTCCGTCTTTAAAGTACTCCCGCTCCGTTGCTAAACTATGAGTACCCGCAAAGAATGGTTACAATTTAGGGACGGCGCAACCTGCCAGACTTGACGAAAGCATCCCATGAACACCCCCAATCCCCACGCCGACGATGACCAGATCATCGCCGCCACCCGCAACTGGCTTGAAAAAGCCGTGATCGGCCTGAACCTTTGCCCCTTTGCCAAAGCGGTCCACGTCAAGCAGCAAGTGCGCTATGTCGTCTCGAACGCGACGACCCCTGAAGCCTTGCTGGAAACGTTGATGGACGAACTGCAACGGCTCTCGGACACGGCCCCGGAAGTGACTGACACGACCCTGCTGATTCATCCTTTTGTACTGAACGATTTTCTCGACTACAACGAATTTCTGGACGTGGCGGATGCTGCCGTGGAAGACATGCAGGTGGATGGCGAGTTGCAGGTGGCCAGTTTCCACCCTGACTATCAGTTCGCCGACAGTGATGTGAACGATATCGGCAACTACAGCAACCGCTCGCCGTACCCGATTCTGCACTTGCTGCGCGAGGAGAGCATCAGCCGCGCGGTCGAGGCGTTTCCCGAGGCCGAAGATATTTTCGACAAGAATATCGAGACGTTGCAAAAACTGGGCCATGACGGCTGGGACAAGCTCGATGTCGGCCCTGCCAAATGAGGCGCCCGTGAGCGTGCCCGAAAGGGCCGATACGCCGTGCGTGGCGGTGTGCTCAACGACCTTTGATGATGTGTGCCGCGGCTGCGGGCGCACCGTGATCGAGGTGGCCCATTGGGTGTCGATGAGTGCGCAGGAGAAGGAACTGGTGTGGCAGAGAATCCTGAGCCAGGGTTATCCGCGCCGGAATACTTAACAGTAATAACAGTAAGCACATTCACGCAGAAACGCACATCGTCCTCGCGCACGAGGCTGCGGCAAAACGTTTGCGCGCATTGGCGCTGGTCGCGAGCCCCGTCAATGTAGGGCGGAAAAGGGCGAGGCCCGCATTCCGCCATGCGTCTCGGCGGCGCATGTCGGAATGCGGGCCTTGCCCTTTTCCGACCTACGCGATATCCGACCATTTTGCGACAGCCTCGTGGGCGAGGACGATGTGGGTTCAATACTCCATGGGACCATCGGACCGCTGCATTGGCGAGAACGATGTCGCTACACCTCTATAGAGAGGTGCAGTTAGAAACTGCCAATAAAATCCTTCTTGCCCACTTCCACCCCGTTATGCCGCAAAATCGCATACGCGGTCGTCGCATGGAAGTAAAAATGCGGCAGCGCATAATGCATCAAATACACTTGCCCCTTGAACTGCTTGGCATTGGCCCCGCTGCTGGTGCTGATATCGCGCTGCGCGCTGGCCTCGATCCCATCTTGCGGCAAACCGTCGATAAACGCGATCACCGTGGCAATGCGTTCCTTCAAATCTGCAAACGACTGCTCGGTATCATCGTAGCGCGGCACATCCACGCCGGCCAGCCGGGCCGATGCGCCCTTGGCAAAATCGCACGCCACCTGCACCTGGCGCGCCAGCGGGAACATGTCCGGGTACAAACGCGCTTGCAGCAAGGCGTTCGGCTCGATCTTTTTTTCGGTTGCGTGCGCTTCTGCCTTGTCCAGGATGGCGGACAGGCTGGTCAGGATCTGCTTGAAAACCGGCACGGATGCCTCGTACATGGAAAAAGTCATGGAATTCCCCTTTGAAAAGTGCTGCGATCATAACAAGTTGCAGCCCATCCCGCTCGGCATGGGCTGTTTCCGTTTGGATGGCGCTTGCTTCATGGCTTCGGCGTCACTTTCCGTGCATAATCCATTTGGAATAACTTGCCGCGCTTATCCATGAAAAAAACGTTGATCCCCTTCTTGAATGCCTGATACCGTCTACCAACGTCTTCGCGCCCGGCTCGGTGCGCTGTACGGCCTGTCAATTTATGGCGCGCTGCTGCTGGTCGTCTTTGGCGGGCTGGTCATTCCTGCCATCGTCGGCAGCTATGTGCTGATCGGCGTGCAGGAGCAAAAGTCGGCCAAGACGGCGCTCAACGAATCGCTTCAGCGCAATGCCGACATCCTCGCGCTCGGCATGCAGGAGTCGCTCTGGAACATGAACGCCGATTCAGCCCAGTCGCTGGTCGAGTCGGTCATGCGCGACCCGTCGGTGCTGCAGATCCAGGTGATCGGCCAGTCCGATACCCAGTTCATGAACGTGCATTCGCCCAATCGCCCGATCGGCAATGTGTTTCGCGCCGAGCGCGACATTCTTGTGCGCGGCGAGCGCATCGGCCGCATCGTCGTCGAGATGGATGACGCCCGCAGCCAGCAAGACCTGCACAACAAGCAGAGCAACTATGCCTTTGTGCTCGCTTTCCAGCTGACCATTTCGCTGCTGCTCATCGTGCTGTTCCTGAACCGTCGGCTGCTGGTCCCGCTGCGCAAACTGATGAATTTTTCGGATCGTCTCTCGCACGGCGACTTTGAAACGCGGCTAGACTTGAGCGGCAGCGACGAGCTCGGACGCCTGGCCGGCCAGATGGAAGAAATGCGGGTCGCCATCAAGCGCCTGTTCGAAGACATCGGCCGGCGCGAGGAACGCTTTCGCACCATCGTTACCCAGGTCCCGGGCGCCGTGTTTCGCGTGCGTCCGGGCGGGCCGATCGACTTTGTCAGCGACGCCATCGAAGACATCTCCGGCTACCCGGCCGCGCTGCTGATGCGCACCTCGTCGGACAAATGGTCCGACATCGTCTGCCCGGAAGACCGCCGCATGCACGCGCGCACGGTGAAGGGGGCGCTCGCCGATGGCCGCCCTTACACCATCGAATACCGCATCACCGACGCTTCCGGCACCGAGCGCTGGGTGGCCGAACACGGCCAGCCGCAGAAAGACCCGGCCGGCGGCGCGGACTGGATCGACGGCATCATCTCCGACATCAGCGAGCGCAAACACAACGAGATGCGCATCGAAGGCTTGCTGGCCGAGCAGTCGGCCATCCTCGACAACGTCATGTTCGGCGTGATGTTCGTGCGCGGACGGCGCGTGGTCTCGGTCAACCGCCGCTGCGAAGAGCTGTTCGGCTACACCAACAGCGAGATGGTGGGCCAGTCGACGGCCATGGTGTTCGCCAACCAGGAAGCGTATGAAACGGCCGGCAGGGTGCAGTACGCCGCGCTGGCGCTGGACCGCAACTTCAGCGAAGAGCGCCAGTACCGGCGCAGCGACGGCACGCTGTTCTGGTGCCTGTTGAGCGGACGCGCGCTCGACCCGCTGCATCCGTCCGACGGCAGCATCTGGGTCTACGCCGACGTCACCGAGCGCCGCCAGGCTGAAGAAAAACTGCGCCTGTCGGCCACGGTGCTCGAACACATCGCCGACGGCGTGATGGTCATTGGGCTCGATGGCCGCATCATCGCTATCAACCCCGCGTTCACCCAGATCACCGGCTACACCGAGATGGAAGCGCTGGGGCAGGACTCGACGCTCACGCGCTCCTCGCGCCACGACAGCGCCTTTTATACGGTGCTGTGGAATGAACTGGCCGTAACGGGCTTCTGGCGCGGCGAGATCTGGAACCGGCGCAAGAACGGCGTGCTGTACCTGGAGTGGCTGACCATTTCGGCGGTGCGCGACAACAGCGGCGCGACCACCCACTATGTGGGCGTATTTAGCGACATCACCAAGGTCAAGGAGTCGCAGGACAAGCTCGATCACATGGCGCACCACGACCCGCTGACGGCGCTGCCCAACCGCCTGCTGTTCCACGACCGCCTGCAGCACGCGCTGCAGCGCGCCGGGCGCGACCATCGCCAGCTGGCCGTCCTGTTCATTGACCTGGACCGTTTCAAGAACGTCAACGACACGCTCGGCCACCACGTGGGCGACGAGCTGCTGAAACAGGTGGCGGCCGCCCTGGCGGGCCGCCTGCGCGACGGCGACACGCTGGCGCGCCTGGGCGGCGACGAATTCATCGTCCTGCTCGAGAACGTCGACGGCCAGTTCGGCGCCGGCCACGTGGCCGAAAAGCTGATGGCCATGTTCGAGGAGCCGTTCATGGTGTCGGACTACGAGTTGTTCGTCACCGGCAGCGTGGGCATCAGTTTGTATCCGAACGACGCCGCCGACCTGAATATGCTGATCCGGAACGCCGACGTCGCCATGTACCAGGCCAAGGCGCGCGGGCGCAACGGCTACCAGTTTTACGCGCCGTCGATGACGGGCGAGGGCGTCGAGCGCTTGCGCCTGGAAGCGATGCTGCGCCGCTCGATCGACAAGAACGAAATCTACCTCAACTACCAGCCGCAGATTGAAATCGATACCGGCCGCCTGATCGGGGTGGAAGCGCTGGTACGCTGGGATAATCCGGAGCTCGGCACCGTGCCGCCGGTGCGCTTCATTCCGCTGGCCGAAGACACGGGCTTCATCAACCAGCTGGGCAAGTGGGTGCTGTACGAATCATGCCGGCAGATGGTGCGCTGGCAGGAGGCGGGGCTGTACGTGCCGAAGATCGCGGTCAACTTGTCGGTCAAGCAGTTCGAGCGCGGCAGCATTGTCAACATGGTGAGCGAGATACTCAAAGAGACGGGGCTCGAGCCGCAGCGCCTGCAGCTTGAAGTGACGGAGTCGGTGATCATGAATACCGGCGACGCGCTGGTGTTCATCAACGACCTGCACTCGATTGGGGTGGGGCTGGCGATTGACGATTTTGGGACCGGCTATTCGTCGCTGGCCTATCTCAAGCAGCTGCCGGTGCAAACGCTCAAGATCGACCGCAGCTTCATCAAGGATATTTCGACGGATGTGAACGACGAAGCGATTGCGATCGCGATTATCCAGCTTGGTAAGAGCTTGAATTTGTCGGTGATCGCAGAGGGTGTGGAGACCGAGGAGCAGGCGGCGTTCCTGCTGCGCCATGGTTGCAACCTGGCGCAGGGGTATTTCTACAGCCGGCCGCTATTGCCTGCAGTGCTGCTGACGAACTGGAAACCGTAGATACCGGAAAAGCGCGAGCCTGGGCGGCCCCCTTTTCCGACCTACGGCCGTGCTCAGGGTGCGTTTCCCAGCAGCGTGCGCAAGTTGCACTCGCGCTGCCATGTGCGCCGCTCCTCGCTGCCCTGCGCCTGGCGTGCCAATTCCGCATCCGACTGCGCCACCTGCGACAGCAATATCCGCTCGGCCAGCACGGGATCGGGCAGCACGGTCCCGAAAAACGCCACCACGTCATGCCGCTGGATCAGCAAGGTCGGAAAATTATCCACATCCAGGTCCCCGACCACATCGGCCTGGTCTTCGATATCGATCCACACGAAATGCTTGTCCGGGTGGCGCGCGGCCAGCGCCTCGAACGCGGCCCGGTACGACCCGCAGGTCCCGCACCAGGCCGCGCACAGGCAGGCGACAAGCCACTCGCCCCCGGCCAGGGCCTGGGAAGTGGTGCCGCGGTTGCGCTCGTCAAGTGTGTGGCTGTGCATGAGCCGCATTCTACCTTGCCCGGCATTGCACTGCTCGATCGCCGCGCGGTCGGGTTAAAATACGGGGATGCCTATCATCCTCGCTATTGAAACCTCGTCCGAGACCGCGTCGTGCGCTCTGCTGTACGGCGCCACCGTGCTGTCGCGCGAATCGTCGGGCGTGCGCACCCATTCCCAGGCGATTCTGCCGATGGTCCAGGAACTGCTGGCCGAAGCCGGCATCAGCCTGGCCCAGTGCGACGCCATCTCCTTTGGCGCCGGCCCCGGCTCTTTTACGGGCGTGCGCACCGCGTGCGGCATTGCCCAGGGCCTGGCCTACGGCGCGGGCCTGCCGGTACTGCCGCTGGTCACGCTGGACGCCATGGCGCTCGCCTGCCGCCAGCAAACGGGCGCGGCCGACGTGCTGGCCGTGCTCGACGCGCGCATGGGTGAAGTCTACTGGGCCCAGTACCGCGGCGCGCAGCTGGTCGCCGGTCCGGCCTTGTGCGCCCCGGCCGCTGTTGCACCGCTTGTCACCGATGGCCCCTTGACCGCTTGCGGCAACGGCTTTGCCGCCTATCCGGATGCCTTTCAAGGGCGAGCGTACGCCGCCGCCGCGCTGACCGACATCATGCCGCACGCGCGGCAGTTGGCCGAGCTGGCGCTGGACGCTTTGGCCGCCGGCTTGGCCGTGCCGGCAGCCCAGGCCCAGCCGCTTTATTTGCGCAACAAGATCGCCTACACCAGCGCCGAGCGGCTGGCGATTAACGCCGCCAAGGCCGTCGCATGAGCATGCTGCGCGACCCTGATCAGCTGGTCTACGCGCCGATGGTGGTGGGCGACGTCGACGAGGTGTTTGCACTTGAGACCAGCGTCTACCCGCACCCGTGGTCGCGCGGGAACTTCATCGACTCGCTCGCCAGCGGCTACAACAGCTGGACGCTGCGCGAGGATGCCGGGCTCCTGGTCGGCTATTTTCTGCTGATGCCCATCGTCGACGAAGCGCATCTGCTCAACGTGGCGGTGGCCAAGCCGCGCCAGCGCGAAGGCCTGGGTCTGTACCTGCTCGACAAGGTGTGCGCCTGCGCGCGCGGGCTGTCGATGGCGTCGATCCTGCTTGAAGTGCGCCCGTCGAACCTGCGCGCGCTGAAAGTGTATGAACAATACGGTTTTACTGAAATTGGTCGCCGCAAGGCTTACTACCCGGCCCACAACGGGCAACGCGAGGACGCCATCGTGATGAGGTTCACCCTATGAACGGTATCGACAGCCGCAGCGCCGCCTTCCTCCAGGAGATGGGCATCACGCCGCTCTGGAGCTTGCGCGGGGCACCAGACGCAGTTGCGGCGCCGATAAGCGAGCCGATAAGCGAGCCGATAGTCGAGCCAGTTCGCCAGCCGGTAGCCGAGCCAGCGCCGGCGCCGGTCGCGTATTCCGAAGCCCACCTGCCGGCCCGTACGCCGCCGCCTTCGGTGCCGTATTCCGAAGCGCACTTGCCCGCGCGCGCTCCCACGCCCGTGCTTGATTCGGCATGGGGCGACGAGCCTGCGGCGCCGGCGGTCACGGACGAGGAGATCGCCGCCATGGACTGGGTCCAGCTCAAGGCGGCCATCGCCAGCTGCCAGCGCTGCGACCTGTGCAAGGGCCGCAAACCGGTCTACGGCAGCGGTGCGCAGCAGGCCAGGTGGCTGGTCGCTGCGGGCGCTACTACCGCCGCCGACGAAAAGGAGCGCACGCCGCTCGCCGGGGACGCCGGCAAACTGCTGGTCAACATGCTGGCCGCGGTCGACCTTGCGCGCGATACCGAGGTGTATACGACCAACCTCATCAAGTGCCGGCCAGCCAGCGCCAACGGAGGCGAGCGCGCGCCCACGCTCGAAGAAGCGAACGCCTGCCGTCCGTACCTGGAGCGTGAACTGGCCTTGACCGGCGCTGCCATGGTGCTCACGCTGGGCCAGATCGCGGCCAATGCGCTGCAGGGCAAACCGCTGCAAGAGCCGCTGGCCGGTTCGCGCGGGCAGGTGCATGAGATCAACGGCGTCAAGCTGGTGGCCACGCTGCATCCGGGCGAATTGCTGCGGCGCGGAGCCGACAAGGCGCTGGCCTGGGCCGACCTGTGTCTGGCGCGCGCGCATGACGGCCGTGGCTGACACCTACCAGGCGCATTTTCAGCGGCGCTGGGCTCACTTGGTGCAGCCGCACGTGCGCGCCCTGGCGTGGCTGCTCGACGCGCCGGACCTGCTCGATCCGCGCGATCCGCACTGGGAAGGGCGCGTTGCCAGCCTGGGCGCCCTGCCGCTTGACACCGACGCCTGGCTGGCGCGCGTGGACCAGGATCCGTCAAGCCTGAACGCCGAACTGGGCGAGCGGGTGTACACCCGCCTTGGCCTGTATGCCGAAAAGCTGATGGCCTTTTATTTTCGCGAGCACGGCATGCTGGTCGCCCACGGGTTACAGGTGCGCGCCGCGCGTAACGACACGGTGGGCGAGTTTGATTTCCTGCTCGATGCCGGGCCGGACGCGGTGGAGCATATCGAGTTTGCGACCAAGTTCTACCTGCTCGAAGGCGAGGCCGCCTCGCGCTTTGACACCTTTGTCGGGCCTAACCTGGCCGACAGCCTTGGCGCCAAGATGCGCAAGATTTTTGACAGGCAGCTGGCGCTGGGCAGCCATCCGGCGGCGCAGGCCGTGCTGCCGCGGCCCGTGGTCCGCGCGCGCGCGCTGGTCAAGGGCTGGCTGTTCTATCCGGCCGGCGCGGGGGGGGGCATGGACGGCATCTCGGCCCAGCATTGCCGCGGGTTCTGGTGCGCGGTGGGGGACGTCGATTTGCTCGACGATGATGCGTTTGTGGTGCTGCCGCGGTTGCAGTGGCTGGCGCCATACCGTGGCCATGCCGATGTATTGAGTCGCGCGCAGTTGCGCGCGCATCTGGCGGCGCGCTTTGAGACGGCGCCGATGCCCGTGCTGGTCGCTGCCGTGCGGCAGGAAGAAGGGGATGGCCTGCTGGTGGAAACGGCGCGCGGGTTTATTGTTCCCGACGATTGGCGCGCGCGCGCCGCGTTCCGCCAAAAGCTGATCTCGCAAAATACTTGAAACAATGGCGTTTGCCAACTCAGTTGCACATCCTTACATTATCATCGCGCACGCGGTGATCTACGGAACGGTTGCTCAGATGAACCGTTCCATGGGTTCCCGCGTGCGCGAGGACGATGTAGCTCTGCTGCTCTGTCGGCCGTTTTGCGACTGCCTCGTTAGCAAGAATGATGCAGCAACGATCGGCTAGTGCTTGTGCTCGCCAATGAGCGCGAGCGAATCATGCTCTTTTTGGTTGGCAGCGTGCTTGCGCATGATCATGAACAGCGTCCCGGCAACAAACGCGCCGAACAGCACAATAATCACATTCAAATCCAGATTCATCGTGATCATCACGGCGTACAAGGCCAGCATGGTCAGAATCGACAGATTCTCGTTGAAATTTTGCACGGCAATCGAGTGCCCCGCACTCATTAGCACGTGCCCCCGGTGCTGCAGCAGCGCATTCATCGGCACCACGAAAAACCCGGACAGGGCGCCAATCAAGATGAGCAGGGGATAGGCCAGCCATACCGATTTCACGAACACCATGAGCATCACCACCACGCCCATCGCAATGCCCAGTGGAATGACGGTCAGCGATTTTTTCAGTGGAATCATCTTGGCCGACGCGGCCGCGCCCACCGCCACGCCCAGCGCCACAACGCCGATCAGGCTGGTGGCCTCGTCGAGTTTCATGTGCAGCGATTTTTCGGCCCACTTGAGCACGATGAACTGCAACGTTGCGCCCGCGCCCCAGAACAGCGTGGTGACGGCAAGCGAAATCTGTCCCAGTTTGTCTTTCCACAAAATGGCGGAGCAGTTGGCGAAATCGGCGATCAGCTTGGCCGGGTTGCGCTCCTGGTGTTCGTAGACGGCGCCCGTGTCCGGAATGCGGCGGTTGAAAATTGCCGCCAGCACGTAAATGAACACGATGACCGACAGCGCCGCTTCGGTGGTGGTGTCAATCATGGTGTCGAAAAACGGAAAGTCGATGCTGAGCATCATTGCAGAACCTGCCTTGCTGACCAGCGCGCCGCCCATGACAGTGCCAAAAATAATGGACATCACGGTCAGCCCTTCGATCCAGCCGTTTGCTTCCACCAGTTTTTCGGGCGGCAGCAATTCGGTCAGAATGCCGTACTTGGCCGGTGAATACACGGCCGCGCCAAAGCCGACCACCGCGTAAGCGAGCAGTGGATGGACGTGGAAAAATATCAGGGCGCAACCGGCGATTTTGATCAGGTTGGCAATGAACATCACGCGCCCCTTGGGCAGCGCATCGGCAAAGGCGCCGACGAAGGCGGCCAGCAAGACGTAGAACAGCACGAACGATAATTTCAGAAGCGGTTTGAGCGAATCTGGCGCCTTCATCGAGATCAGGACGTCAATCGCCACGAACAGCAGGGCGTTGTCCGCCAGCGACGAGAGAAACTGCGCCGCCATGATGGTGTAGAAACCACGATTCATTCGTAAAGTTCTAAAAACTAGTGTGGGTTGCTTTATACCATGAATGGGCTTGAAGCCAAAGAATTCAAGGACGCGCGAACGCTGCGGTCCGGTAAAATACAAGTCTTTTACAAGCTGACTGTTTCCCTATGCCAAGGCCGTTGACCGCAACCATCCACATCGATTCCATGCAGCATAACCTAGTACGCGCGCGTGCCTGCGCGCCCGGCGCCTGTCTGTGGGCGGTGGTCAAGGCAAACGCCTATGGGCACGGCCTCGAGCGCGCCTTGCGCGGCTTTGCCGCCGCCGACGGCCTGGCACTGATCGAAATCGAAGGCGCCGTGCGCCTGCGCGAACTGGGCTGGACCAAGCCCATCTTGCTGCTCGAAGGAATTTTCGACCAGGCCGACGCAGCCCTGCTAGCTGAGCACGATATCGACAGCACGGTCCATACAGTCGAGCAGATCGCCATGCTGGAGCAGGCATCCTTGCAAGCGCCCATTAATGTACAACTGAAAATGAACACCGGCATGAACCGCCTCGGTTTCACGCCGGGGGCGTTCGCCGCCGCCCACGCGCGCCTGCGCGCCATCCCCGCGGTGCGCAAGATTACCCTGATGACGCACTTCGCCAACGCCGACGAACTTGAGCACCCGCGCCTGACCATGCGCGAACAGGTGGCGCGTTTTCGCGCCGGCGCCGGCCATCTGGACGGGCCGCGCAGCCTGTCCAACTCGGGCGGGGTGCTGCACCACGCGGACCTGACCGAGGAACTCAAGGATGACTGGGTGCGCCCGGGCATCATGCTGTACGGCGGCACGCCGGGCGGCAAGAGCGCGGCCCATTTCGGCCTGTTGCCGAGCATGACGCTGGCCAGCGAGATCATCGGCATCCAGGACATCGTCGCCGGCGACACGGTGGGCTACGGCAGCCGGTTTACGGCCGAGCGCGCCATGCGCATCGGCGTGGTGGCCTGCGGCTATGCCGACGGCTACCCGCGCCACGCGCCGCACGGCACGCCGGTGCTGGTCGATGGCGTGGCCACCGCGCTGGTCGGGCGCGTGTCGATGGACATGATGACGGTCGATTTGTCCGCCATTGCCGGCGCGCGCGTGGGCAGCCGCGTGGTGCTGTGGGGCGCCGGCTTGCCGATCGACGACGTGGCCAATGCGGCCGGCACCATTGGGTATGAATTGATGTGCGCGGTGGCCCCCCGTGTGCGCATGCAAGAAGGCAACCTGGAACAGCATGGCTAAGGAAAAGACCCATTACACCTGCAGTGCGTGCGGCTCCATCAGCAACAAGTGGACCGGGCAATGTTCCGCCTGTCGCGAGTGGAACACGCTGGTCGAGACCGTACTCGAGGCCCCCAGCCTGAACCGCTTGTCGAACCAGCAGCACAAGAGCCTGGCGCAGACCGCACCCGTGCTGTCGCTGGCCGACATCGAAGCGATCGACGTGCCCCGTTTTGGCACCGGCATCGAGGAATTCGACCGCGTGCTCGGCGGCGGCCTGGTGCCGGGCGGGGTGGTGCTGATCGGCGGCGACCCGGGGATCGGCAAGTCGACGCTGCTGCTGCAGGCACTGGCCAGCATTTCGCATATCAAGAGCACCTTGTATGTCAGCGGCGAAGAATCCGGCGCCCAGATCGCCATGCGCGCCAAACGCCTGGAAGTGGACGGGCGCGACCTCAAGCTGCAGGCCGAAATCCAGCTCGAAAAAATCCTGGGCACGCTGGCCGACCTGAAGCCCGAAGTGGCCGTCATCGATTCGATCCAGACCGTGTATTCGGACGCGCTGACGTCCGCCCCCGGCTCGGTGGCCCAGGTGCGCGAATGCGCGGCGCAACTGACGCGCGTGGCCAAGCAGACCGGCATTACCATCATCCTGGTCGGCCACGTGACCAAGGAAGGCGCGCTGGCCGGCCCGCGCGTGCTCGAACACATTGTCGACACGGTGCTGTATTTTGAAGGCGACACGCAGTCGAGCTTTCGGCTGGTGCGCGCCATTAAAAACCGTTTTGGCGCCGTCAACGAGCTGGGCGTGTTCGCAATGACCGAAAAAGGCTTGAAGGGCGTCTCGAACCCGTCGGCGCTGTTCCTGTCGCAGCACGACAACCAGGTACCGGGCTCGTGCGTGATGGTGACGCAGGAAGGCACCCGTCCGCTGCTGGTGGAAATCCAGGCGCTGGTCGACACCAGCCACCTGCCCAACGCGCGCCGCCTGTCGGTGGGGCTGGAGCAAAACCGGCTGGCCATGCTGCTGGCGGTGCTGCACCGGCACGCGGGAATTTCCGCTTTTGACCAGGATGTGTTTATCAATGCGGTGGGCGGGGTAAAGATTACCGAGCCGGCTGCCGATCTAGCAGTATTGCTCGCAATAAATTCTTCGATGCGTAACAAACCCTTGCCGCGCGGCCTGGTGGTGTTTGGCGAAGTGGGGCTGGCCGGAGAAATTAGGCCCGCGCCGCGCGGACAGGAGCGTTTGCGCGAGGCGGCCAAGCTGGGGTTTTCGATTGCGATGATTCCAAAGGCAAATGCGCCTAAGCAAAAGATAGAGGGAATGACCATTGTGGCGGTAGAACGGATCGACGAAGCATTCAATAAATTACGGGAACTGGACTAATCGATGGGTGGAAAACATGCAAAACATTGGATCAACTGTGCCTAACGAATCACGATCATCGAAGCGTAAAATCCTCAAGGTCAAGGCCTTGCTGGCAATGGAAGGCGAAGACACCATCATGGCGCGCACGGCCGACGTGGGCGGCGACGGCCTGTGCCTGATGGTGGGCAAGTCACTCAAGCAGGGCGCGATCGGCCTGGTGCGCTTTGACCTGTTTCATGAAGGCCAGGTGAAGTCGATCGCGGTGCGCGCCGCCGTCCAGTACTGTATCCTTTCCAATGGCGAATACAAGGTCGGCTTTCGCTTCGTGAATCTGGAGTTGTCGGCCATGGCGTCGCTGGCCAGGTACTTGCACTAGTGTCCTAAGTGGGAAGTTCATTGTATAAATATGCCGACCATCCCCCCGATGCTACGTTAACAATGCGCGCAAGGCCCCGGCCTTGCGCCGCTTTTGTTCCTTCCCTCACAGCGATTTCGGAACATGTATCAGCAAGGAACTTCCCACTGAGGACACTAGCCTGCAATTTGCACGGGGGCACGGATTGCCATCGGTGACCCGCAGCGGCAATGTTTGAAACATTCCAGCAAGTGAACTGCAGCGTCGTGCTACAGGAAAAACAGCGCGAGCATGGCCACTGCCGTTGGCGCCAATGCACCGAGCAGCAAACCGCCAACACCGATCGACTCATCATTAAACCCCTCGCGCAACAGCGCCACGCCGGCCGGATTGGGCGCGTTGGCGATCACCGTCAACCCGCCCCCGGCGACGGCGCCGGCGACCAGCATATACTTGGCCTGATCACTCATGCCCTCGATCAGCGAACCAAGATAGGTAAGGGCAGCGTTGTCGGTGATCGCGGTAAGCGCCGTGGCCCCGAAGAACAGCGCGGTCGGTTCAAGGCTTGAAACAATCGGCTGCAACCACCATTGCTGCATGCCCCCCAGCACCACCAGTCCCGCCAGGAAAAAACCAACAAGCAAGCCCTCCTTTAAAATCAGCGGGTTCTGATACTGCTCGTATGCTTTGCTAAAGCCGATGAAGAACATGAACAGTCCGATGAAAATGACGGGGTGGTGCGCGAAAGCGACCACGCACGCCAGGAAGGCCAGATGGATCGCGCTGACCCACACCGGGATGCAATCGGGTGCCGGCGCGTCGTGCTCGTCAAGGATGTGGCGGCGCATGACATAGCAGATGACGGTAGCATTGATTACCACTGCGATGGCGCACTTCCATCCAAAGCTTGTGGCCATGAAGGCGCTGTCCCACGACCACGTCGAGGCGACCATGAGCACCGGCGGCGCGGCAAAGGACGTGAGCGTACCGCCGATGGACACGTTGACGAAAAGCACCCCGAGCGCGCCATACTTGAGCCACTCGGGCATGCCCTGATCCTGGCGAAATATCTGCGGTCCGAGCATCAGCGCGGCCAGCGTCATTGCGGCCGGTTCCGTAATAAGCGAACCGATCAACGGCACCAGCGCCAGGCACAGCCACACCCGCATCAAGGCCGTGCGCAGCGGCGTCATGCGCGCCAGAGCGGCGATGAGCGCGCGGATGGACTCGAGCACGGGTTTGGAGGCGGCCACGACCATGATCACGAACACAAACAGCGGCTCCGTGTACGTTCTGCTTTCGGCATACCCGATCGCCTGCTCTCCCCCGGAGACGATCGCCATGGCGACGATCAGCACCAGCGCCCACAGGCCAAATACCACTTCAACTTCCGCGAAGAAGTGAAACAGGCCGGCATGACGGGGATGCCGGTCGGCCAAACGTTCGAAACGCTTGGTGGCGAACGTGTGGACCAAGGCCAAGGCAAACAGGATTGCAGCAATGAGATTAATGTCGGTCATAACGAGTCTCCACTAAAAATTTAGATTGAAACGGCGCGGTGGTGTGCACGCCATCCGCAAGCGCAAGCGCTCGGACACGGAGAAACACCACATTTCCTTGGTGGCTGCGGTGAAGGCGGGTTGGCGCTGGCGCCACTGTCAACATTCATGGGTACAAGCGGGTCGGTGCCAATAGAATGCATGGGGGCGAACGAATACCGCGTGGCGGCCCGACCGACGCTGTTCCTGCGTCACACGGTTGTGTGCGCACCCGTTTGCATTATAAAACAGCTCGCTGGTTCGCTGCACTCAACCGGTGCCGCCATCGTTCGCAGCCAATCAGCATCGCACGCTGCGAGAAGAGATGCATTTCACTAAGTATTCGCTAAGTGTGCCCCGCTACACTTATCGGGACGGCGCCGCTTTCTGGATGCCATGCACTTCATGCTGCAGGAGACCAGTACAGTGTTTCAACAACTTCGTGCCGCGGGCACAGTTCTAGCATTGGGCTGCGTATGCACTTTGACCCTGCTCGTTGCAGCGCCGTCGCGCGCGGCGCCGCGCCAGCTTGCGGCGCAGGCGGACGATGTCGCCCTTGAGTTCAAAATGCTGGCTCAGCAACGCCCCTGGACTTGCCTCGACCGGGAGGACAGCGACCCGCCGCGCACCGCTGGGGTCGGGGGCGTTGCCCAATGCACTTGGCAAAGTCGCTTGCGCATGCGCCGATGGAGCGGGGTGGACAGGCCCATACAGGGGGGCTGCGTGAGCACCCAGGCCCAATGGTGGACGTGGGCGCGGGCGACGTCCACCCCTGTGATGGGCGGGCAGGCGGCCTGGCGCACAAGCTGGGCCAGTCACAGCATCGTCGACGAGCGCGGCCTGAAAAAACGCATCGTCATCTTGCAGCGCATGCCAGACAGCACGTGGAACATCACGGAGTGGCGCTGGCATCCATCGCCGCGCGCCGCCACCCGGCGCTGGCAGGAGAGCCGCTGGAAGCTGCTGGCCGCGCGCGCGCATCAATTGCGCGCTCCAGGGGAGGCGGAACAGGGCCCAGCCGAAGCACGCATGCTGCGCGCCGTTCTGGAGGCCAATCTGGGCACCCGCGTTGGCGAAATCGGCAGCAACGGCTGGCGCTGGCAGACCGACGCTCTGTGCCTGAGTGTGGATGGCGCCGGCCTCGGTCAGCAAATCATGCAGCTGCCCTATGCCGTCGACGACAGCCGACTCGAGCAGCGTGCAGCCATGCAGCTGCAGCTTGCGCGGCGCTATCCGAAAGCAAGCTGGCTGACCGCTTTTACCTTGCTGCCGGCGGCGGCGCACGCACGCGGCGGCGCCAAATTCTTTGCCATCTGGCGCGAGCACGCGACCCTGAAAGGACAGCTCTGGATTCCGACCAAGGGCGATGGCCCTTTGGTGCGCCTGCGCATCACGACGGCACTCCCGGTCGCTGCAGGGGGGCAACCCGATCAGCAAGCCATCGGGCGCGCCGCGCAGGTGGTGCAAGGCGAACTGAGGGGACTGGCGTCGCGCTGGGCAATCGCGTATGAGTGACGAGTTCGCCGGTCTCCCCCTATGGATGCTCTCGCCGCTCGCCGTCGTCGGCGCCGGCCTGCTACTTTCCCAAGTGATCGGCGTGCTGATGCAGTCGCGCGGCTTGCCCAAGCTGTACGGCGCCGTGATCGCCGGCCTGATCCTCGGCGTAAGCGGGCTGGGCATGGTAGACGCGGCGCTGCTGATGCAATTCCAAGAGCTCTTCAATGCCGCTTCGGCCCTGGTATTGTTCGAAGTCGGGCGCAAGATGGACCTGGCGTGGCTGTGGCGCAGCGGCCGTGAGGGCGCCGTGCTGGTGCTCGGCTGCGTGCTGCGCGGCCTGGGCGCATGGGCGATCCTGCTTGCCTTTGGCCTTGGCTGGGGGGAAGCGGCCTTCATTTCCGCCATCCTCATCGCAGTCAATCCGGTCGTGTTTACATCGATGGTCTCGGACGCGAATGCCAGTGGTGTGGCGACCTATGCCGCAGCCAATACGGTCGGCATCAGCAATCTCGTGGCACTGCTGGCCCTGTCCGTGTCGCTGGCGTGGATGCGCAGCCACAACATCAATGCCGAATTCGGTTTTTCCGGTGAGCTATTGCGTCAAGGGAGCAAGCTCGCGCTGGGTGCAGGCATTGCCGTTGTCTGTTATGGTCTGTACGCGATGGCGACGCGCATTTCGAAGGCCCAGGCCAGCGCGCGCCCGGCAATCTTGCTTGCCGCCCTCATGATGGATCTTGGACTGTGTTCGGTAACATCCTCGAGCGCGCTGTTGTCCTTGCTGTTGATGGGACTGCTGTTGCGCAATGCGGAGACGCGCGAGAATGTGTTCCAGGCGCAAGTGAAGACTGCGCAGGATATCGGGTACGCGCTGCTGTTCATGATGTCCGCCGCCCTGGTGCAAGTGCAGCATCTGTTTCAATGGATGCCACTGATGGCAGCGCTCCTGGTGTTTGCCTCGCGTATCGGGCTGACCCGCCTTGCCTTGATGCCCAGCGGTGCCTGGAGCGGCAACAAAAAGCACGCGATTGCGCTGTCGCTGTGCTCGCTGGTCGGTTTCGGGTCGCTGGTGGTGGATAATTCAATGAGCGGCGCCTCATACATGAGCGACGCGGCCGCGAGCGTGATGGCCGCGCTGCTGGCGCTGAACGTACTGGTCGGGCCGGGGCTGACCTGGTGGGGCCTCAAACTCGCCGACGAGACGCACCAAGGAGATGAACATGGCTGACGCCACCGCCGAACAAGCGCGTTTCGACGCTGCGCAGGCACTTGCCGTTTCCGGCACCGGACCGGCCTATCTTCCGCCGTTCATGGCGTCGCAGCTCGGCACGATGGGTATCGAACTTGAATTGATGGTGCTCGACCGGCTGACCTACGATTTGATGCCCGCCGCGCCCGATATCTTGCGCCTGCTCGACATGCAGAGTAAAAAATGGGTCGCCACACCGGAGATCACCACCTCCATGCTCGAGGTTGCCACGTCGATCCTGAGCGGCTACGACGGCGCCGCCGCCGAGATTGAGGAGATTCGTTCCAGCGTCCAGCGCGCGGCATTCCAGGTCGGCGCTGCCATCTCCGGCGGCGGGGCGCACCCGTTCCAGAAATGGAATGAGCAGCGCATCTATCCCAAAGAGCGCTACCGCGAGTCGGCCAAGAAATACGGCTACCTGGCCAAGATGTTTACCGTCTTTGGCATGCATGTGCACATCGGGATCCCCGACGCCGACGACGCCATCCGGATCTGTGCCTGGCTCACGCAGCGCGCTGCGCTGTTCATCGCACTGTCGGCCAATTCGCCTTGCTGGCAAGGTGAGGATTCCGGGTTTTGCAGTGCGCGCAGCAACGTTGTAGGCGCCTTTCCCATGAGCGGTATCCTGCCTGCCCACATCCGGACCTGGCGCGATTTCGAAGGGCATTTCGCGCGCCTGGCCGGGCATGGCATCGTCAACAGCATCAAGGATTTTTACTGGGATGTACGGCCCAAGCCGGAATACGGCACGATCGAACTGCGCGTGCTCGACACGCCCCTGCACCCGGCCTACGCGGCCGCGCTGGCCTGTTATGCGCGCGAACTGTGCGTTGAAATGGCCGAAGCCGAAGGACGGTGGCCACTGAACGATTCGCCCGAGTTGTATGCCTGGAATCGCTTCAACGCGGCCAAGGATGGTGTCGAGGCGAGCTGGATCAATCCATGCACCGGACTCGCGCTGCCGGTAAGAGCAGTCGTGCTCGATGACCTGGAACGGCTCGCGCGGCGCAGCACCGACCCGGGATTTGGCCAGGCCTGCCGCATGATCGAAGCGCTGATGCAAGGCGGCGGTCAGGCGCGCTGGCTGCGCTCGCACATCGACGCCGGCTCCGGGATGAACGACCTGTCGCGGGTGGCGAGCGAAATGTTCGAGTATCGCCAGCCCGGCGTGCTTGCACCGGCAGCGGGAGCGCGCACATGAGGGTGCTGCTGGTCGAGGACGATCTGATGATCGGCAATGTGGTGCAACAGGAATTGCGCGACGCGAGCTATGCAGTCGACTGGGTATGCGACGGCCAGGCAGCATTGACCAGCATCGCGGCGCTGTCTTACGCGCTGGTTTTGCTGGACCTGGGCTTGCCCAAGAAGGATGGCATGGAAGTGCTGCGCGCAATCCGTCACGCCAAGAACGCCGTGCCGGTCCTGGTGCTCACGGCGCGCGACGCGACCGATGACCGCGTGGCCGGGCTCGACGGCGGCGCCGATGATTACCTGGTCAAGCCTTTCGCCATGAGCGAATTGCTGGCACGAATGCGTGCACTCACGCGCCGCAAGGAAAGCGCGATTGGGCCGACCCTGTCCAACGGCGTCGTCACGCTGGATCCGGCAACCCATCAGGCAAGCGTCAATGGCGCCGAGGTGCGCCTGACTGCACGCGAGTTTTCGCTGCTGCAGGCGCTGATGCTGCGTCCCGGCGCCATCCTGTCGCGCTCGGAGCTGGAACACCGCCTGTATGGCTGGAACGAGGAAGTCGAAAGCAACGCTGTCGAGTTCCTGATTCATGCTTTGCGCAAGAAACTGGGCGCCGAGATCATCAAGAACGTGCGAGGAGTGGGATGGATGGTTTCCAAGGGCCAGTAGCGGCCTCGCTGCGGTTCCGGCTGTCGCTCTGGCTCACGCTGGTGATCGTCACTATCGCCGCAGTCGCCGGTGTGATCTCCTTCGTCTTGGCCACCGATGAAGCGCACCGGATGCAGGACCAACAGTTGCGCCAGACCGGGCACCTGATCAGCCAGCTAGACGCCGTGCCCTCGTCGCCGCTGGCGCGCGAGCGGGCCGGCGACGTCGATTTCGATGCGCGGGTGGTGGTGCGCTTCCTGCGCACAAACCAGGGCTTGCCTGCCGCCACGGCGCCGCGTCCGCCCGTGTTTTCGAGCCTGCTCAGCGACGGCCTGCAGACGGTATTCGTCGGGCGCGAGCAATGGCGCGTTTTTGTCAAAACCAGCGACGAGGGCGTCCGCGTTGCGGTGGGCCAGCAAACCTCGGTGCGCAACGCGGCGGCGCGCGCCAGCGCCCTGCGCACGTTGACACCGATTTTGATCCTGGTTCCCGCCCTGGTGTTGCTGGTGGGCGTGCTGTTGCGTCAGATGTTCAAGCCGCTAAAAACGCTGGCCGACGAATTGGGCAGGCGCACCGACGCCGACCTGGGACCTTTACATCACACCAACTTGCCATCGGAAGTGTGGCCATTTGTGGTGGCAATTAACGCGCTGCTACTGAGAGTGGCCGGTTCGCTGGCCGTGCAGCGCAGGTTTATCGCCGACGCCGCACATGAGCTTCGCTCGCCGCTGACGGCGATGTCGCTGCAAGCGGAACGCTTGAGCGCGGCGGACATGCCGGGCGAGGCCCGCATCCGGCTCGAGGCCCTGAGTGCGGGCCTGCAGCGCACGCGCATCCTGCTCGACCAGTTGCTGACCCTGGCCAGGACCCAGGAGTCGCGCAGCGATCCAGGCAGCGTTATTTCGTTGCAGCACGTGATTCGGGAAGTGCTGGAGGACCTGGTCCCGATTGCACAAGCCAAACATATCGACCTGGGTGTGATTGGCGCCGCGGACGGCCACGTGCACGCCCGCTTCGTCGACCTGAAAGTGCTGGTCAAAAATCTGTGCGACAACGCGGTGCGCTACACGCCCGACGGCGGCCGCGTGGATATCACGGTGCGCAGCGGGGACGGCCTCGTCACCCTGCAGGTCGACGATACCGGGCCGGGCATCGCGCCGCAAGAACGCGAGCGCGTGTTCGACGCGTTTTACCGGGTACTGGGCAATGGCGAAATCGGATCCGGACTCGGGCTGGCCATCACGCGCACCGTGGCCGACAGTGTCGCGGCGACCATTGAACTGTCCGACTCGCGCCCGCCGCAAACGGGCTTGCGCGTCCTGGTGACGTTCAAGCAAGCGCGCTGACGGCCGCTTTACTTGCCCGAGCCGGCCGCCCACAGCATGAAATTAAGGCAAGCAGAAAAACGATGAAACTACCTTTCCCAAGTCTCCTCATTGCAGCAGCGCTTGCGCTGGCCGCTTTGGCCACGCCAGCGGCGGCGCGCGGCGCGCCAGCGGCGGCTGAAGCGCTCACCCGAGGCGCCACCGGCGATGTCAAGCTCAAGCGGACAAAACGCGCGCGCGCCCATCGCTCCCGCGCGCCCACGATGACGGCGCTGCGCTCCAGCGCCATATTGATACTCGACCCCATTACGCGCCAGGTGCTGTATCAGAAAAACGCCCAGATGGTCATGCCGATTGCCTCCGTCACGAAACTGATGACCGCGCTGGTCGTAATTGAAGCGGGGCAGGCGATGGGCGAGCTGCTGACCGTTACCGACGCCGACGTCGACAGGCTGAAGTATTCATCCTCGCGCTTGCGCATTGGAACGCGCCTGACGCGCGCGGCAATGCTGCATATTGCCCTGATGAGTTCGGAGAACCGTGCGGCGTCGGCGCTTGGTCGCCATTATCCGGGCGGCAGCGCGCGCTTGGTCATGGCAATGAATGCCAAGGCGCGCGCGCTGGGAATGCGCGATTCCCGTTTTGTCGAGCCCACTGGCTTGTCAAGCGCAAACGTGGCTACGCCCGCGGACCTGGCCCGGCTGGTACTGGCAGCGCAGCAGCAAGCCTTGATCCGCGCGTATTCAACCGATCCCGACCATACCATTGCGCAAGGACGCGCGCGCACGGTATACCGCAATTCAAACCGCCTGATTGCCAGCGCCGGCTGGGATATCGGGATGCAAAAGACGGGCTATATTTCGGAAGCGGGGCGCTGCATGGTGCTGCATGCTGTGGTGAAAGGGCGGGCCGTGATCATGGTGTTTCTGGATGCGCACGGCAAATTTTCGCGCGCGCGCGACGCCAATCAAGTCCGTTCCTGGCTGGTCAGTAATCGACAAGCAAGGCAGCCCTGAGCCCGCTTGCTAAGCTTTTGCTAAGCTTTTGCTAAGTGTCTCACTGTACGATACCTGAACAGTCAGGCGCTGACGGGCCCGGCAACATGGGCACAAGAATTGCACTATGGGGAGCGATAAATGATTGGAACAAGAAACGTCGTATGCCTGCTCGCGGCCGCTGCGCTGGCCGCTTGCAGTACGCCGGTAAAGTTGAGCGAGACGGCCGTGGCCGACCGGCCGATTGCGGCAACGGCCGCCGTACCAGGCGCCAGCGCGCGCGATGTGCTGTCGGTGCAAACCGGCTCGACCGACCCGCTGAACGATCCGCAGGGCGCACTTGCGCAACGCAGCGTGTATTTCGACTACGACAGCTACCTGGTGCGTCCCGACGGTCGCGCCGTGGTGGGGAACCACGCCAGCTATCTCGGCAAGAATAGTGGGCGGCGCATCATCATTCAAGGCAACACCGATGAGCGCGGCGGCACCGAATTCAATGTGGCACTCGGGCAAAAACGGGCTGAGGCGGTGCGCAAGTCGCTGGCCGCGTTGGGCGTTGCCGAGAGCCAGATGGAAGCGGTCTCGCTGGGCGAGAACAAACCGGTGGCAACCGGAGCCGGCGAGGCCACCTGGGCCAAAAACCGCCGTGCCGATATCGTCTATTGACGCGTTCGAGGCCGCTCGTCGAGCAGTAAGCGGACATACCGCGGCGCGCGGCGGCCGCGCAGGCCGTGGCTGCCGGCTGGTCGATCGGGCGTACCGGACTGGCGTCGAAGAGCAACACGAAAATGAGCCGCCGCAGATTTCATGGGCATTAGCCTTTTGTACCTCCTTCTAAGGAGGTATTTTTTAGCGCGCAGCATGGCGACAGGCTGCTGGGCGCGTGGCGCGCAGGCGCTGAAAAAATCTGATAAAGTTGATGTAAATACCAAAGCTTCGCGGAGGTGCGGATGGCTCGCCGGAAAGACTTTACCTACGCCGACATGGACCGGTGGCTCAACGAGCGCCAGGTCACCGAAATCGAATGCCTGGTGCCCGACCTGACCGGCGTGGCGCGCGGCAAGATCATGCCGCGCGCAAAATTTACCGACGAGCGGGGCATGCGCATTCCCGAAGCCGTGCTCGGCATGACCGTGACGGGTAACTATCCCGCTACCGACGCCGCTTATTTTCGCGCCATTTCCGTCACCGACCGCGACATGGTACTCAAGGCCGATCCGGCCACCATCACCATGGTGCCGTGGGCGGTGGAGCCGGCCGCGCAAGTGATTCACGATTGCTATTTTGCCGACGGCACGCTGGTCGACTTTGCGCCGCGCAGCGTGCTGCGGCGCGTGCTCAAGCTGTATGCGGCCCGTGGCTGGGCGCCGGCGATCCGGCCCGAAGTGGAGTTTTACCTTACCGCGCGCAACCCGGACCCGGACCAGCAGCTCAAATCGCCCGTCGGGCGCAGCGGCCGGGCCGAAACCAGCCGCCAGATCTACAGCATCGATGCCGTCAATGAATTCGATCCCCTGTTCGAGGATATTTACGATTATTGCGACCTGATGCAGTTGGATGTCGACACCTTGATTCACGAGATCGGGGCAGGGCAGATCGGCATGGATTTTCTCACCGGCGAACCGCTGGCGATGGCCGACAAACTGTTTTTTTTCAAGCGCATGCTGCGCGAAGCGGCGCTCAAGCATGATATGTACGCCACCTTCATGGCCAAGCCGCTGGCCGACGAGCCGGGCTCGGCCATGCATTTGCACCAGAGCGTGCACGATGTTGCGGGCGAGCGTAATTTGTTCAGCAATCCGGATGGCTCGCCGTCGCGCTATTTCCATTATTTTATTGGCGGCTTGCAGCGCTATATGCCGTCGGCCATGGCGCTGGTGGCGCCGTATGTCAATTCCTACCGGCGCCTGGTGCGCAATACGACTGCGCCCATCAACGTGCAATGGGGGCATGACAACCGGACGGTGGGTTTTCGCGTGCCCGAGGCGGCGCCGCAAGAGCGGCATATTGAAAACCGCGTGATTGGGGCAGACGCCAATCCCTACCTTGCGTTTGCGGTGACGCTGGCCTGCGGTTACCTGGGCATGACGGAACAGATCGACCCGGCGGCGCCGCTGATGGGCAGCGGGCAGGGGCGCGATTTTGAATTGCCGCAAGGGCTGCCCGAAGCGCTGCGCCAGCTGCGCGCCGAAGACAAGCTGCGCACGGTGCTGGGCGAGCGCTTTATTGATGTGTATGCGGCCATCAAGGACCAGGAGCATCTGGAATTCATGACAGTGATCAGTCCATGGGAGCGGGAGCATTTGTTGTTGCATGTGTAGCCGGGCCGCCCACCTTGTTCTCCCGAATAAGGGCGTTGAAAGACCTTTTGCGAGCCACCGACAGTTGGAAACCCAAAGACCTAAACAACATCGTCCTCGCGCACGAGGCTGTTGCAGAAGGGGCTTCGTGGACCGTAGGTCGGAAAAGCGAAGCGCATTCCGACAGGCGTTGACGAGACGCGCGCACGTCGGAATGCGCTTCGCTTTTCCGACCTACCCCTTTTGCAACAGCCTCGTGCGCGAGGACGCTGTAGCAGGTATTGCGGGCCCCTCAATGCAAAAACGGCGAGCCGTTCAGGTCGCCGTTTTCTGTTCGCCCCTCGCAGAGCCACCCACTATTCGTGATCGTGGTCTTTCAACTGGTGTTTTCCGCCGCGTACTTCCTCAACGAGTTCATACGCAACAAGCCCCACCATTCCTCCCAACATGGCAAAAATAAGCGCACTTAGCATGATCCCAGGTCGCCCTTCAGCGATCCCTCTTTAGTTGATACCCTTAAACTGTAGCACTGCTTGGGAAGAATTCAAGCCTTCATTACCAGATCCGGCGCCATCACGGCCTTCAGGTACATGCTGGACGCATCTTGCGGATCGCGCTGCACCAGCCACCAGGCGTTGGCCTTTTTCATCTCCCAATCCTGCACCCGTCCCGATAGCAACAGCGCTGCCACCTGGCCCAGCGTGTTCTGGTGGCCCACGATCAGCACCGGCTCGCGCGCATGCGGCCAGTTGGCCGCCTGCAGCACGTCCTGGGGCCGCGCGCCGGGCGCGAGTTCCGGCATGATCTTGAACTTGCGCCCCAACGGCTCGGCCGTCTGCAAGGTGCGCAGCGCCGGGCTGACCAGGATGCGGCAAGCTTCGGGCAATTGCGACGTCAGCCAGTCGGCCATCCGCCGCGCCTGCTTTTGCCCCTTGGGCGTGAGCGCGCGCTGCATGTCGCTCTCGCCCTCCTGCGCATCGAACGCTTCTGCATGCCGCCATAAGATCAGATCCACGCGCTTGCTCCTCATGTCTGCCTTGTCATTTATGTCGGTGTTCCCAGTAGTGCCATCATGTGATGCTGCGCCGAGTACACCAACTGCTTGCCGCGCGGCTTGCGCCGGTGGTATTGGCCGTTCTGGTCCAGTTCCCAAGCGTTCGAGTTGTCTTTCAGGTAGGGGTTCAAACCTTCTTCGATGACGCGTTTCTTGAGCGCCTTGTCAAGCACCGGGAACGCCACTTCGATGCGGCGAAACAGGTTGCGGCTCATCCAGTCGGCGCTGGCCAGATACACGTCATGCTTGAGGTCGTTGCGGAAATAATAAATCCGGCTGTGCTCCAGGAAGCGCCCGATGATCGAGCGTACCTTGATGTTTTCGGACAGGCCAGGCACGCCCGGACGCAGCGTGCACGCGCCGCGCACGATCAGATCGATCTTGACGCCGTCGTGCGAGGCCGCGTACAGCGCCCGGATCACCGACTCGTCCACCAGCGAATTGACCTTGACGATGATGCGCCCCGGTTTGCCGGCCTTGGCCAGCTTGGCTTCATTCTTGATCGCCTTGATGATCTCGCTCTGCAGCGCGAACGGCGCCAGCCACAGGTGCTTGAAGGCGTGCGGCTTGGTCAGGCTGGTCAGGTGAATGAAGACTTCGTTGACCTCGTTGCACATTTCCTGGTGCGCCGTCATGAGGCCGAAATCGGTGTAAAAACGGGTGGTGGTCAGGTGGTAGTTGCCGGTACCCAGGTGGGCGTAAAACCGCAGTCCCGCTTCCTCGCGCCGGATCACCAGCGCCACTTTGGCGTGCGTCTTGAGGCCGACCACGCCATAAACGACTTGCGCGCCCGCCTGCTCGAGCTTGTCGGCCCAGTTGATGTTCGCTTCTTCGTCAAAGCGCGCCATCAGTTCCAGAATCACCGTCACTTCCTTGCCCATGCGGGCGGCCGTCATCAACGCTTCCATCAGTTCGGAATGCATGCCGGTGCGGTAAATGGTCTGCTTGATGGCCACCACTTGCGGGTCGATGGCCGCTGCCTGGATGAAGTCGACCACCGGCTGGAACGACTGGAAAGGGTGGTGCAGCAGCATATCGTGCTTGCGCAACTGCTCGAAAATATCGTTAGTCACCGTCTTGGCCGGCATGCCGGGCACGAACGGTGCAAACTTCAAGCCTGGCAGATCGACCAGCCCGACCAGCTCTTGCAAGCGCACCAGGTTGACCGGCCCGTCGACCGCGTACAGGCGGCTGGGGTCGAGCGCAAACTGGTCAAGCAGGAACTGCGACAGCTCCGGCGGGCAGTTCTTGGCCACTTCCAGGCGCACCGACGTGCCGAACTGGCGTCCCTGCAGCTCGCCCTTGAGGGCCTGGCGCAAGTTCTTGACCTCATCTTCGTCAACCCACAGGTCGCTGTCGCGGGTGACGCGGAACTGGGAGTAGGCCACCACGTCACGGCCTGCAAACAAGTCTTCTATATGCGAGTGGATGATCGACGATAGCAGGCAGAACGAGGCGCCGCTGTTCTTGGACAGGTTGTCGGGCAGGCGAATGACGCGCGGCAGCACGCGCGGCGCCTTGACGATGGCAATCGCACTGCCGCGGCCGAACGCATCCTTGCCGCTGAGCGAAATGATGAAGTTGAGACTTTTATTCACGACCTGCGGGAACGGATGGGCCGGGTCGAGTCCGATCGGGGTCAGTAGCGGGCGCACTTCGCGCTCGAAATAATCCTTGACCCAGGCGCGCTGCGCTTCGTTGCGGTCGCTGTGGCGCACCAGGTGCACGCCCTGGGCCTGCAGTTCGGGCAACACTTCGTTGTTCAGTACGGCATATTGCTGCTTGACCAGCAAGTGGCATTCGCCACTGATGCGCGCCAGATTGGCCGCAAGAATGGGATTTTCAGCCAGATTGCCCTGGGCGAGCAGGCTGGCCACGCGCACTTCGAAAAATTCATCGAGGTTGTTTGATACGATACACAAATAGCGAAGACGCTCCAATAACGGTATCGAATTATCTTCGGCCTGCGCGAGCACGCGGCGGTTGAATGTTAGTTGCGACAATTCGCGGTCCAGGAATACGGCGCTTTTCGCTACTTCAAGTGGCGCTTTTGTTGTCATCTCTTTAAATTTACCGGTAATTTTGCCCACCTTAGTGTAATTTATGAATATGACAGGACCGTGACCCGTGACATGAGCCCACGGTAATGAATGTGTCAATGAAGGGTACCATGCTCGGGAAATTTATGATTTGCATGTATTTTTTGCGTGTCATAATCGTGTCACAATCACCGGCTAGACTGCGCAGCATCGGCCGAAGCAGTATTGTTTGGTCATCAACCCCAACCCAAGGATTTGATATGCGTTTGAAACAGTTGGTAGCATCCATCATTGTTGGCACATCCGCTTTTGCAGCGCTGTCCTCCGCTATTGCCGCCGACATGACCGGCGCCGGTGCGACTTTCCCGTACCCTATCTATGCCAAATGGGCGGAGAACTACAAGAAGGCAACCGGCAACGGCTTGAACTATCAGTCCGTCGGTTCCGGCGCCGGCATCAAGCAGATTAAGGCCAAAACGGTCGACTTCGGCGCGTCCGACAAGCCTTTGAAGGCAGAAGAACTGAACGAAGCGGGCCTGATGCAGTTTCCTGCCATCATGGGCGGCGTCGTGACCGTCATCAACCTGGACGGCATCGCGCCTGGCGCCATGAAGCTGACCGGTCCGGTTGTCGCCGACATCTACATGGGCAAGATCACCAAGTGGAACGATCCCCAGATCGCCGCACTGAACCCGGGCATGAAGTTGCCGGCCGATGAAATCACCGTTGTGCACCGCGCCGACGGTTCGGGCACCACCTTCCTGTTCACCGACTATCTGTCAAAAGTCAGCCCTGAATTCAAGACCAAGATCGGCGCCGATGCAGCTGTGAAATGGGCGGTTGGCGTAGGCGGCAAGGGCAACGAAGGCGTCGCTGCCAACGTGAAAAGCATGAAGGGTTCGATCGGTTACGTCGAGTGGGCGTTTGCCAAGAAGAACAAAATTGCACACACACAGCTGAAAAACAAGGATGGCAGCTTCCTGCAGCCTGACGACGACGCTTTCAAAGCGGCCGCCGCATCGGCTGACTGGGCCAAGACGCCAGGTTTCGGCATTGTGCTGACCGACCAGGCAGGCAAGGCCAGCTGGCCGATCACGGGTGTGTCGTACATCCTGATGTACAAGGCGCAAGTTGACGCCGCCAAGGGCAAGGAAGTGTTGAAGTTTTTTGATTACTCGTTCAAGAACGGCGACGCTGCTGCTGCCGAGCTGGACTATGTACCGCTGCCTGATTCGGTCACCAAGTTGGTAGTTGAGGCATGGAAAGCAAATTTGAAAGATGCTTCGGGCAAGGCAATCTGGTAATCACGCAAGAAAAATCGCTTCAGCCACCACATCGTCCTCGCGAAAGCGGGGACCCATGGAACCTAAAGTCCGTTGAAAAATATTCTTTCTACGAGCAAGTGTTCCATGGGTCCCCGCGTACGCGAGGACGATGTGGTGGTTTGTTTGACGTTCGGACATCGATGAAATGAATATGACTAGTTCCAACTTAAGCGTCCCCATGGATTTGGCCAAGCCCGCGCCGCGCTCAGCCGAGTTCGTCGCCGAGCAAGCCGCCATGCACAAGACGATGCGCAACCAGCGCCTCCAGGATTTCTTGTTTCACAAAATTACGCTGCTGTTCGCCGCTTCGGTCTTGATCGTCCTGCTCGGGATCATCGTTTCCCTGTTCATTGGCGCAGCGCCCGCTTTCAAAGAATTCGGCTTCGGTTTCCTCACCACCGTCGAGTGGGACCCCGTCAATGACCAGTTCGGCGCGGCAATTGCCATCGTCGGCACCCTGGCCACCGCCTTTATCGCCCTCATCGTCGCCTTCCCGATCAGCTTTGGCATTGCCCTGTTCCTCACCGAAATCTGCCCCGTCTGGCTGCGCCGTCCGCTGGGCACGGCCGTTGAACTGCTGGCCGGCGTGCCCTCCATCATCTACGGCATGTGGGGCCTGTTCGTGTTCGCACCGCTGTTTGCCGAGTATGTCCAGCCAGTGTTGAAATCGACTTTCGGCCCGCTGCCCATCATCGGCCAGTTGTTCACCGGCCCCATGATGGGCATCGGCATCCTCACCGCGGGCCTGATTCTGGCAATCATGATCATCCCGTTTATCGCCTCGGTCATGCGCGACGTGTTCGAGATCGTGCCTGCGGTACTGAAAGAATCGGCGTACGGCCTGGGCTGCACGCGCTGGGAAGTGGTGCGCAAGATCGTCATGCCATACACCAAGACCGGCGTGGTCGGCGGCGTCATGCTGGGCCTGGGCCGCGCGCTGGGTGAAACGATGGCGGTGACGTTTGTCATCGGCAATGCCAACAAGCTGTCGTGGTCGCTCTTTTCGGCAGGTAACAGCATTTCCTCGACGCTGGCCAACGAATTTGCCGAAGCGCAGTCCCCGATGCACGTGGCCTCGCTGTTCGCGCTCGGCCTGATCATGTTCATCATTACCTTTACCGTGTTGTCGGCGGCCAAACTGATGTTGGCCGCGATGGCCCGCAAGGAAGGCGTGAAATGAAGCAAGCTGTTGTCAATCCCGTCTATCGGAAGCGCCTGCTGCGCCACCGCATCGGCATCGCCCTGTCGGTCGGTGCGATGCTGGTGGGCTTGTTTTTCCTGCTGTGGATTCTCTCGACGCTGCTGATCAAAGGCTTTGGCGCCTTGTCGCTCGACCTGTTCCTGAAGGACACGCCGGCGCCCGGTTCCGAAGGCGGCATCCGCAACGCCATTTTTGGCAGCTTGATGATCGTCGGCCTGTCGACGTTCATCAGCACCCCGATCGGCGTGCTGGCCGGCGTCTACCTGGCCGAATACGGCGAGGAAAACCGCTTCGCCCAGGTCACCCGCTTCGTTACCGACATCATGCTGTCGGCGCCGTCCATCGTGCTGGGCATGTTCGTGTGGGCCATGTATGTCGACGTGGCCAAGCACTATTCGGGCTACGCCGGTTCGATCGCGCTCTCGCTGATCGCCGTGCCCGTGGTGGTGCGCACCACCGACAATATGCTGCGCCTGGTGCCCAACAGCCTGCTCGAAGCCGCCTTTGCGCTGGGCGCGCCGCGCTGGAAAGTGGCAACCTTGGTGCGCCTGAAGGCGGTGCGCGCCGGCGTCATCACCGGTGTGTTGCTGGCCGTGGCGCGCATCACCGGCGAAACGGCGCCCCTGCTGTACACGGCGCTGAACAACCAGTTCATGAGCGCCGACATGAACGCACCGATCGCCAACCTGCCGGTCGTGATTCTGCAGTTTGCGATGAGCCCGTACGACGACTGGCGCGCACTGGCCTGGGCCGGCGCCTTGCTGCTGACCTTCAGCGTGCTGCTGCTAAATATTCTGGCGCGCACGATGTTCAGCCAGAAAACCCCGCATTAATCCGATGAAAATTGCCATGAGCCCAATGCCAAAACCGATCCCTACCGAGTCGCCAAAGAGCAAGACGATCGAGATCTCGAACCTGAATTTCTTCTACGGTAAAACGCAGAGCCTGACCAACGTCAACCTGGACATCCACGACAAGCAGGTAACCGCTTTCATCGGACCGTCCGGCTGCGGCAAGTCGACCCTGCTGCGCACGCTCAACCGCATGTACGACTTGTATCCCGGCCAGCGCGCCGAGGGTTCTATCATTTACCGCGGCAAGAATATCCTCGACGCCAGCCAGGACGTGAACATGCTGCGCGCCAAGGTCGGCATGGTGTTCCAGAAGCCGACCCCGTTTCCCATGTCGATTTACGATAACATTGCCTTTGGCGTGCGCCTGTATGAGAACATGTCGAAGGGCGAAATGGACGAGCGCGTCGAATGGGCGCTGAAAAAAGCCGCCCTGTGGGGCGAGGTCAAGGACAAGCTGACCAAGAGCGGCCTGTCATTGTCGGGCGGCCAGCAGCAGCGCCTGTGCATTGCGCGCGGCGTTGCCGTCAAGCCGGACGTGCTGCTGCTCGACGAACCGACGTCGGCGCTGGACCCGATCTCGACGGCCAAGGTGGAAGAACTGATCAGCGAACTGAAGCAGGATTACACGATCGCCATCGTCACCCACAACATGCAGCAGGCGGCGCGCTGCTCGGATTACACGGCCTATATGTACCTGGGCGAACTGGTTGAATTCGGCGAGACCGACCAGATCTTCATGAACCCGGCGCGCAAGGAAACCCAGGATTACATCACCGGCCGATTCGGCTGATTGACTACAAAATAATACGGAGAGCAGCATGATTGGCGAGCATTCATCCAAACAGTACGACCACGAACTAGAAACCATCCGCTCCAAGGTATTGCTGATGGGCGGCATCGTCGAGCGCCAGTTCCTTGAGGCCATGACCTGTTTTCGCATTGGTAACCCGGAGCGCGCCGACCAGGTGATTGCCGACGACGACGAAGTCAACCAGCTCGAAGTGGCCCTCGACGATGCTTGCAGCCACCTGATTGTTCGCCGCCAGCCGACCGCGAACGACTTGCGCACCGTGATGGCCACCGTCAAGGTGCTGACCGACCTGGAGCGCATCGGCGACGAAGCGTCGAAAATCGCGCGCACGGCCAAGAGCTTGCACTCGCGCGGCGTGCCCGGCTTGAATCACTATGAAATGGTGCGCGCGATCGCTACCTCCACGTCCGACATGCTGCACGATGCGCTGGACGCCTTTGCGCGGCTGGACGGCAAGCAAGCCTTGCAACTGATCGCGCAGGACGCCGTGGTGGACTACGAATTTAAGTCTATCATGCGCACCCTGATCACCTTCATGATGGAAGACCCGCGCACCATTTCGTCGGCGCTCGACACGCTGTGGGTGGCCAAGGCCATCGAGCGGATCGGCGACCATGCCAAGAACATCGCCGAATACGTCATCTACGTCGTTGAAGGCAAGGATATTCGGCATACCAAGCTGGCCGCGCCCGTTCCAGACCAACCGGCGGCTTGAGTACGATGGCGCTTGAAAAAACTACCGTCCTGATCGTCGAAGACGAGCCTGCCATTATCGAACTGGTGACCTTCTCGCTGCGCGAAACGGGCTGGAATGTGTGCTCGGTGCAAAACGTGGCCGACGCTTGGGAATTTATTTTGCACAAGGCGCCGCACTTGGTGCTGCTGGACTGGATGCTGCCCGACCAGACCGGCCTGCGCTTGCTGGCGCGGATTCGCGCCGACCGCAATTTCGAAGCCATTCCCGTGATCATGCTGACCGCCAAGAGCATGGAAGAGGACAAGATCGCCGGCTTGAACACGGGCGCTGACGACTACGTCACCAAGCCGTTTTCGCCGCGCGAACTGCTGGCCCGCTCGAAGGCGCTGTTGCGGCGCAAGAGTCCGGAGCATGCCGAAGCGCCGCTGAGCGCCGGCGCCGTCAAGCTCGATCCGGTCAGCTGCACCGTGTTTATCGAAGACTGCAAGATCGATATCGGGCATGCCGAATACAAGCTGCTCAAGTTTTTGCTGGCGCACCCGGAACGCGTGTTCTCGCGCAGCCAGTTGCTCGACAAAGTGTGGGGCGACCATGCCGTGATCGAGGAGCGCACCGTCGACGTCCACGTGCTACGCTTGCGCAAGGCGTTGAAAGAAGCCGAAGGCTTGATCCGCACCGTGCGCAGTGTGGGCTACATGCTGTCCCAAAAATAGCGCCCTCACATCGTCCTCGCGAATGCGGGGACCCATAGAACGGTTGCTCTGAGCAAATGTTCTATGGGTCCCCGCCTTCGCGAGGACGATATGGCGGATGATTTTACTTAAGCCCCCATGAACCCCAAACTCACCTTCTGGATCCCCGCACTGCTGCGCCTGGCCTTTACCCTGCTCGGCGCCGCCGTGGCGGGCTGGCTGTTCGGCGCGGCCTGGGGCCTGGGCCTGGCCTTGGTCGCCATGTTCGTGATGCTGGTCACCCAGCTCAACTACCTGAACCAGCTCGGCGAATGGCTCGACCACCCGCACAGTGCCACGCTGCCTGACGGCTGGGGCTCGTGGACCAACATCTTCTCGCGCCTGTACCGCCTGCGCCGCGACGATGAACGCAACCAGTCCGAGTTGACCGAATGGCTGGCGCGCTTTCGCCAGGCCATGCACCTGCTGCCCGACGGCGTGGCGATCATGGACGACGTGCTATTTTTGGAATGGTGCAACCCGGCCGCCGAGCGCCACCTCGGCTTGACGCTGGAAAAGGACAAGGGCATGCGGGTGACCAACCTGATCCGCCATCCCGCCTTTATCGACTACATCATCCTCGGCCGCTACGAGCAGCCGCTGACGCTGGCGCTGCGCGACCGCAAGCTGATTTGCCAGATCATCCCGTTTGAAAACCGGCGCCAGATCCTGGTCACGCACGACGCCACCGAAACCCAGCGCATCGAGGAAATGCGGCGCGACTTCATCGCCAACGCCTCGCACGAACTGCGCACGCCGCTAACCGTGATCGTTGGCTTTCTGGAAATCGCTTCCCTCGAACCGGATCTGGACGCGCCCACGCGCGCCTCGCACCTGAAGCTGATGACCGAACAAGGCCGGCGCATGCAGCGCCTGATCGAAGACATGCTCACGCTCTCGCGCCTGGAATCGGTCGACTATCCGCTGCGCCCTGAGCGGGTGAACATGCAGCAGATGATGGACGACGTCGCCGACGAAGCGCGGGCGCTGTCGGCCGGCAAGCATGACGTCACGTTCAGCGTCGAGGGGCCCGACATCAAGGGCAGCGCCGAGGAGTTGCGCAGCGCCTTTGGCAACCTGGCCTCGAACGCAGTGCGCTACACGGGGGCGGGCGGGCGCATTCATCTGACCTGGAGAAATTCGGCGGAGGGGCCGCAGTTCATCGCTTCGGACACCGGCATCGGCATCGAACAGGTGCACATTGCCCGCTTGACCGAGCGCTTTTACCGGGTCGACAAGAGTCGCTCGCGCGAGACGCAGGGCACCGGGCTGGGGCTGGCGATCGTCAAGCATGTGCTGCTGCGCCATGGCGGTGTGCTGACCATCACGTCGGAAGCGGGCAAGGGCAGCAGCTTCATCGTCACGCTTGCGCAAAGCGCCGTCGCATAAGCGTCGCCGCCATGTTGTCGGGTGCCCGCGCATGAGGGGCGTGTCCATACCACAACTGCGACCCGAATTCCATTGGTGTACGCGGAAATGTTATATAAATAAAATGCTTGCATCATAAGATTTTTCAGCCTAATATTTCGCAGAGTAGCAATGCTGCCTGGAAGGTAATCTTGACATTTTTACTGGCAGAAATCGCGTTGTTAAATGAAAAAAATTTCTATTTAACCTTCTTGATTTATGTAAGTACCAATGTTAAAGTTTCATTCACATGAGTAGATAGCAACGCAATAGCGCGGGCCTCACGCCTCGGGCATGCGTTGTCGAATTGAGCGTTCAGCCGCAATCTCGGTCCATCGGGCACGGGAGTGGCGTCAGGCTCGGGCCTGTTTTTTTCACCGCAATGGAGATGAAGATGTCCAGTTTGTGTAAAAAAAGAATTCGCGCCAACAGCGGCTCCCGCCGATCGATCTACGCCGTCGCGCTGACACTGTAATCCTTCCCCCACCTGGAATTGCTCGAGCATTGAGCGCAATCGCACGGCCTTGCCTTCTAGGGAAAACGTGCGCAGCTCTCATCAGTGCCGAGTGTCCTGGAGTCGCACCGCTTTCGTTTCAAGCACTACCTTCATCGCGTCCTGCGATGCAAGTGTGTTGGGCTCCGGCCTATTTTTTTCACCGCAATGGAGAGCAAGATGTCCAGTTTGTGTAAAAAAAGAAATCACGCCAAGCGCGGCCGCGGCCAGTCGACACCATCCGGCGCGGCGACACCCTAACTCCTTATTTCGAATTGCTCAGTATTGAGTAATAGTCCCGTCGCATTACGCGCCGGGTCTGCGCCGGGCTTCGGCCTTTTTTTCACCACATGGAGATACAAGATGTCCAATCTGAACAAAGAAATCGACAGCTCGAAAGAAAGCAATCAAGAAGTGACCGCCGTTGACATCGAGTCGTTGAGCGACATCGTGGAAGCGGAGTTGGACAACGTCGCCGGTGGCGGCTATTCGCAGATCGGTGCGACGCACTCGAAAAATGCAGTATCGATGGAAGCTGAATAACAAGTCTGCCGGCGCAAGCGACGCACGTTGCTTGCGCCATCAGGATGGGATGCCGGCTGAACAGCGCCCGTTTGCCTTCGCGGGCAGCGTCGCGATGCGGGCGGTTCCCAGGTGGTGACATGCTTTGCATGAGCAATCTTCCCATCGCATTCTGTGACGGGAATTACGTCGGGCCGCGGCCTGTTTTTTTTACTTATGGAGATTCAAGATGTCCAATCTGAACAAAGAAATCAAAGACTCGAAAGAAGAGAACAAAGACGTCAATGCAGTCGATATCGAGTCGCTGAGCGACATCGTAGAAGCTGAGCTCGATAACGTGGCCGGCGGTGGCTACTCGCAGATCGGCGCCACCCACTCGAAAAACGCAACGCGTTCGCCAACAGCTGAATAATTAGCAAGCGGCGGAAATGGCATCTCTGCCGTTTCCGCCTGAAGGCAGGGATGTCACCCGGGCGCCCCGGGACTGCCGGGCTCATTCGACTGACCGGCCGCCGCCCGGACATGCGCGCTGTAGAGGCACTACCTATAAGTCGTTCTGACTGGCCACCGAGCCGGGTTCATGAGGCGTCGTCGGTTCGCGGCGTGGTTGACTATTTCATTTCTCAGAGGTTTCTGTTGAATAATTTGACATTGTCCGAACGCTGCGACGCCAACCTGGCAGCTCCCGCTAAACCGCATTTCCTCAGTGTGATCCTGAAGGTCACCGAGCGCTGCAACCTGGCCTGTCCCTACTGCTATTTCTTTTTCAGTGGTGATGAAAGTTACAAGGCGCACCCGCCCGTCATCGCCGGCGGTACCGTTACCGAGGTGATCGCGTTCATCCGCAAGGCAGTGATCGAGACGGGCGTGTGGCAAGTGCGGCTCGGCCTGCACGGCGGCGAACCGCTGCTGCTCAAGGTCGACAAATTTGCCGAGCTGTGCGCGCAGTTCCGCGCCGCCCTCGATCCCCTGTGCGACTTGATGCTGGTGGTGCAGACCAACGGGGTACTGGTCAACGACGAGTGGGTCGCTGTATTTTCGCGCTTTCAAGTACGCGTCGGGGTCAGCATCGACGGCGATGAAGCCGTCCACAATATCTTCCGCATTACCAAAAAAGGCAAGGGCACCTACGCCGAGACGCGGCGCGGCTGGAACCTGCTCAACCGCGCCATGGCGGACGGCGTGATCCCGTCGGCGACCATCCTGTGCGTCGTCTCGCCGCAGCAGTCCGGATCGAAAATCCTGAAACACTTCGCGGAAGAGTTGCAAGTTACCGGTGTCAACTTTCTGCTGCCCGACATGACCCATGATTCGCCTGACGCGAACGAACGCTATATCAACGGGTGCGGCGATTTCCTGATCGACGTGTTCAATGCCTGGGCCGAACTGTCCAGCCGCAAAATCAAAGTGACGGTGCGCTGGATCGACGAAATCATCGGCGCGCTCATGGACGACGAGCTGTGCCGCAGGTCGGCAACATCGAAATACGAGCCGCTCGGCCAGTTCGTCGTGTCGTCGAATGGCGAAATCTCTCCCGACGACGTGATCCGCGGGCTCGATCCGCGCTTTCGCACCTTCAGTTTTAACGTAGAACACAGCCAGTATGACGAAGTGCAAAACAGTCCCGTATGGCAGGAACTCGACGGTGCGCAGCGCACACTGGCGCAACAATGCCAGAGCTGCGTGTGGAAAAATATCTGCCGCGGCGGCGCCTACCAGCACCGCTTCTCCGAGAAAAACGGCTTCGACAACCCGTCCGTCTATTGCCCTTCGCTGAAACGGTTTTTTGCGCACGTGACCAAGCAGGTCGTGGCATCGGGCTACCCGATCGAACACATTGAGCGCCGCCTGGAAACCCAATGGGCGTAAGCGCACAGTCGCGCCAGAGAACACAGTCAGGGAAAACATGAGTTCGTTGATATCGTTGATCAAGTCCAGCAGCGCGCCGCAGGCTTACCAGAGCGATGCGTCGCTCGCGGCCTTTGCCGAAGCCTTTGCCAAAGGCGTCATCAAGCGCCTGGCGCGCTGTGTCGCTGCCGACCCGGCCGCGCAAGCCTTGTTCGCATGCTGCACCGAGATGCTGGGCCGCGCGGAGCTGCGCACCGTGAATTGCTGGCAGCCCGAGCTGGGCGCCTGCATGGAGCGCATGAAACAAGGCCAGCCGCTTGAAGCGGTGGTGCACGCACTGCTGTCGCTGCACGCGCTCGGCGTGCCCGGCACCTGGTCGCTGTCGTTGGCCGCGCCGCTCCGGGTCAGCATGGGCGGGCATATCTTCAACCTGCATGGGACGGTGGAGGTGGCGGGCGACGGCGCGCGCCTGCACTGTAGCGTTGCGGACGGCGCCTGCGCGCCTCTCCGGTTCGCGCATCAGGGTGGTCGCTGGCGCCTTGAGGGGACGGCAGAGGCGCCCTGGGACTACGCGGCCCCCGCCTTTGTCGGCTACGCCGGCTTTGAGACATGCTATGTGCAACCATGGCTGCTACCTGGCGGCCACCAGCCCGGCGACGACCTGATGGTCGACTGGCCGCCGCAGCCGGCCGATGCGCACTGCACCCAGTTGGCGCAGCAGGCGGCCGCCCAAATGGGCGAGGCGCTCGACATGCTCAACGTTGCCGGCGCGCGCTATCTGCCGTGGCTGCGGCCGGTGATGCGTGGCATTGCCGCTTGTCCGGTGTATGAGCCGGGGGTCCGGGTCAGCGCCAGTTTCCCCAATCATCTGGGCGTCATCAGCGCCGGCTTTCCACTGAAGGCGGCGTACCTGGCGGAAATCCTGGTGCACGAGTTCAGTCATCAGTATTACTTGTTGCTGGACGCGGTCACGCCGCTTGTAAAAAAACAGGACGAGCAGCCCTTGTTTTACTCCTCATTCAAGATGAAGCAACGGCCTCTGGGAAAAATCTTTCTGGCGTATCACGCCACCGCCAACATGGCGCTGTTCTGGCATGACCTGCACGCCAATTCGGGCGTATCGGTTGCGCTGTACGCCGACGAATTGACCAAGCTGCTGTATCACACCGATAGCTTGGGTTCGGTCATCGCTTCCAGCGCGGGGCTGACCGCGGCCGGCGCAGCCATGTTCGAGACCCAGCGCGATCTGTTGAAGGAGCGCGGCTTGTTGAACCGCGGTGATCTGCTCGGCTGCGCGGCCTGAACCGATGGAGACGCCATCTCAGGAACTGTTCAAACGCATCAGGCTGGCGCGTGAAACCGTGCAAGCCTGGCTGGCCGATGCCGCCGCGCGGGTCGACCCTGTCAAGCAAAACAGCCCGGGCGAACTGCTGTTTCGCCGCAAATGCTTCAACGAACTGGCGCTGTACCTGATGTGGCAAGAGCGCTTGCCGCACCGCCAGCTTGAATCGATTGGAAAAATACGCCACCTCGTCGCTGCGGGCATCAATGACGATTACGTGAGCATGGCGCTGCGGCGCCCGGAACGGCTGCTGATGTATTCCTGCGCACTGGGCTATGCGGTGCACAGCGGCCTGCTCGACCAGCGCCAGGTCAGCGTCGTGCGGCAGGCATTGAGCGGACCGTATGCTTGGAGCCTCGACAGCACGGTCTTCCGCCAGCTTGACCTGGTGCTGGGGTGTCACTACGCCGCCGTGGCGCCGCCGCTCGACCCGGCCGATCTGTTCAAGGTGTCGGCGCTGGCGCTGCCGCCTTCTCCCATATATGGCGACCGGGACGCCTTTTATGCCGTGACCCACGCCGCGTTCTATCAGTTCCTGCTACCGGACTGCGCCGGCGCCACACATCCAGGCCTGGCGCTGTCGGTCAAGGGCGCGCTGTGCCGCGCGCTGGCCTGCAACGATCTTGATCTCGGTCTTGAACTAATCATGGTGCAACTGATACACGGCATTGAGCCGGGCGCCGAATCGTTCATCCTGCTCGACCAGTTGCTCACCGAGTTGCTGACCCAGGGCTGCACCGTGGGCCGCAAGCGCAGCATCGATGTGGCAGCTTTTCTCGCGGTGTGCCCGGAGGAAGCCGAGTGGGCCGAAAAGTTCCACGCCATGCTGGTGGCGGGCCTGGCGCTGTTGCTGCTGGAAGAGTTCGGCAGCGCCGCCTGGCGCGACAGCGCTGCGCGCGAGCGCGAGGGCGCGATGGCGATGGGATCGTGCCTGTCGGCGCTGCATCAATACCATTTGGTCAGCGGCCTGGCGCACTTGAACGGACTGGACGCGCAGGTGCCCCTCGATGCCGGCCTGATGGCCGCCGTGGCCGCCTTCGTGCGCCTGAACCAGCGCCGGGACGGTCATTTCGGCCACCTGGTCGATGAGATGCACAAGATGTCGACATCGAACGCGCAGATCGACATGCGCGCCGTACTCGCGCCGGTCGATCTCGCGTGTGAAACATTCTTGCGGCGCTACCAGGAGCACGGCCATGGCGCATGAGTGTTCGCAACAGAGCAGCGGTCCGGCGCAGCCGGGCTGGCAAGCAGTGCAATTTAACCGACGAGGAGTTTCAGTGGACACATCCGGCGCACCGGCAGTCATTGCGGCAAACGCGACATCGCTTTACATCGTGCTGAAAGTGACGGAACGTTGCAACCTTGCATGCCCCTATTGTTACTTCTTTTTTGCCGGGGATGATACGTTTAAAATTCATCCCGCCACCATCCTTGGCGACACCATCGACGGCCTGATTGAATTCGTGGGCGAAGCCATCGACAATAGCGCTGTGCAGCAGGTGAACATCGGATTTCATGGCGGCGAACCACTGCTGTTGCGCAAGGAAACGTTCCGTGGCATGTGCACGCGGCTGGAAGAGGCGCTGGCGCACCGCTGCAAGCTGCAGTTCATGATGCAGACCAATGCCGTGCTGGTCGATCCGGAATGGGTCGAACTGTTTGTGCGCTACCAGATCCAGATGGGCGTGAGCTTCGATGGACCGGAAGAGATTCATAACCTGACGCGCATTACCAAAAAGGGGCGGGGCACGTACACCGAAACGCGGCGCGGCTGGGATGTGATGAACGCGGCGGGGAACGAGGGGCGCATGCCCAACCCCGGGGTGTTGTGCGTGATCGCCCCCGGCCAGTCGGCCCGCAAGACTTACGCCCACTTTGTGAACGACCTGGCCACGACCAACATCAATTTCTTGATGCCCGATGTGAACCACGATTCGCCCGAGGCGACGGCTGCGTTCATCGACGCGGTGGGCGACTACATGATCGAGATCTGCCACGCCTGGCTGACCGACGGGGCCCGGCGCGGGGTGGAGATTCGCTTCATCAAGGAGATCATCGGGCCGCTGCTGGACGATCAAGTCTGCCGCGCCTCGGCACTGGGGAAATACAATCCCTTCGTGCTGATGACGGTGTCGAGCAATGGTGACATCGCGCCGGACGACATCGTGCGCACGCTCGCGCCGCGCTTTCGGGAAACGGGCTTTCAGGTGGGGCGCAATACGTTGCCCGAGCTGGCCGCCAGTAGCCAGTGGCAGGAGCTGGCGCGGGCGCAGCGGCAGTTGCCCCAGCCATGCCAGAGCTGCGTGTGGCGCAGCGTTTGCCGCGGCGGCGCGCCGCAGAACCGGTTTTCCGGGGCGCGCGGGTTTGACAACCCCTCTGTCTATTGCAAGTCGCTCAAACGCGTGTACGCCTACCTCGCCGACAGTCTGATCAAGGGCGGCATCGGCGCCGACGCCATGGAGCAGCGCCTGGAAATGGCATACGAGTAGTGCAGGCGAGTAGCGCAGACGAGTAGCAGCACCCTTTGATACCATCTGACTAGAAACTGGAGGAGCATCGCGATGAAAGAATTGGTTATCGGCAGCTACGCCCCACACCTGTACGGGACCGACCAGCACCTCGATATGCTGGCCACGGCATACCACAAAGGCGTCACCAAGCGCCTGGCCAAGCTGGCCGAAGCGGACGGATCGCGCGCATCGGCCGAGCTGTTCGCCTTGTACAAGACACTGAGCGACTCCGCGCTGCCCGTCACGGCCCGTTGCTGGCAGCCGGAAATTGGCGCGGTACTGGCTTGCATGAGCGCGAACAATGTCGAACACGCCGTCATCCACGGCCTGTTCGCACTGCACGCGCTGGGCGTGGGTGCGCACTGGGGGCACCGCATTGCGGCGCCGCTACGCTTGAGCATGGCAGGCCATCTGTTCGACGTCGACGGCGCATTTTCAGTGCAGGCCAGTGCCGATCAGATCGCCATTGTGCGGCACGACAGTGGCCTGGAAAAGCTCGTCTTCGAGCGCCAGGAAGGCAACTGGCGCTTGCAGGGCGAACGCCCCACGACCCTGGCCTGGAAGTATAGTGCGCCCGTGTTTCTGACCCAGAGCGGGTTTGAAAGCGTCTACCTGCAGTCGTATATCGAACCGAGCGCCGACGATGTGCCGGAAATGATTATCGATTGGCCGGTACGCCAGCTGGAAGGGGACATGGCGCAGTTCGCGGCGCGGTCGGCGCCGCAAATCGCCGCAGCCATGCAGTTGCTCGCGCAAACGGCGCCGTATTACCTGCCCTGGATTAAGCCTTTGTTCCGCGGCATGGGTCCGGGCCCGCTGGTGGACAACAATCAGCGCCAGAGCGGCAGTTTTTCATGGCATCCAGGCGTCTTTAGCTGTGGCTTTCCCTTGTCGACCCCGTTCCTGGCCGAAGTCATCGTCCATGAAATGAGCCACCAGCATTTCATGCTGGCCGACGCAGTGGTGCCGCTGGTAAAGGCCGGCCGGAACCAGGAAATTTATTTTTCTTCCTTTAAAGGCAAGAACCGGAACATTGAAAAAATCCTGCTGACGTTTCATGCGGTGGCGAACATGGTGCTGTTCTGGCACGACTTCATTACCAATACGGGCGACGCCGACCCGGCCAACCGGGACCAGATGGCCTTGATGCTCAAGCACGGGCACGGACTGGTCAAGGTGCTGCGCACCTCGGACGACATGACCGAAGCCGGGGTCGGCATGTTTGAATCGCAGTGCCGCCTGCTGCGCGAGCGCGGGATCGTGATGGGCGAGGCATAGCCGTGCGAGCGGTGCGCTGTGCCTGGCTTTGCGCATGCAGGTGTCATGGAGGATGGCAACGATGCAGCACTTGGTGATGCAGGCGGCGTCGCCGCACACGTTTGACGGCGGCGCCGGCGGCGCTGCCCTGGCGGGGGCGTTCCAGATCGCCGTCATGAAGCGCCTGCGCACCCGACTGGCCGCACAGCCGAGCGCGCAAGCGTTGTGGGATACCTGCCGGCTTGGCGAGCTCAAGCTGGCCGCCGATGTGCTCTGGTGGCAACCGGAGATCGGTGTCGTCCTCAAGCATCTGGGCCAGGCCGCCATGCTGGAGGCGGTGATGCAACTGCTGTTGGCCTTGCATGCGCGCGGTATCGGCGCGCGCTGGCACTGCGTGCTGGGCGCCCCGGAGCGCTTTAGCATGGGCGGCCATGTGTTCGAGCTTTACGGCGCGGTAACGGTGGAGGCCAGCGCGCGGCGGGTGGTGCTCACACGCGCCAACCTGTCGGCGCTGGCGTTGCTGCACGGCGCGCACGGATGGCGCCTGGAAGGCGGCGCGCCAATCGACGCCGCATGGCGCTACAGTGCGCCATGCTTTCTGCAAAGCGACGCGCTGGCGCACATCTATCTGCAGCGCTGGGACGGCGCCGGTATTGACGCCAATGCGCAGATCGTGATCGATTGGCCGCGCAGGCAATCGGGCGCGTCGCCCAGCGCATTGCGCGCGCCGGCGGCCGCGCTGGAGGACGCCCTGGCCTTGCTGGACCAGGCTGACCCGGCCTACCTGGCCTGGATCGCGCCGATGTTGCGCGGGGTGTGCGCCACGCCGATGGTCGAGCCGGACCAGCACAATAGCGGCAGTAATATTTTCCATGCGGGCATCGTCAGCTGTGGCTTTCCGCTCAACCGCGAGGCGCTGGCCGAAGCGATCGTGCACGAAGTCAGTCACCAGCACTTTCTTTTGCTAAACAGCGTCATCCCCCTGGTCCGGAACGGGCACGACGATGCACTCTATTACTCCTCCCTGAAACGCCAGCACCGTCCGCTCTACCTGATCTTGCTGGCGTTTCACGCGAGCGCCAACATGAGCCTGCTATGGTGCGACCTGTTGCGTCGCAGCGCGGCGCCGCGCTACAGCGCCGAACTGGGCGCGACGCTGGCCCATACGCGCAGCCTGGCGCGCCACCTGCATGGCAACGCGCAGCTCAGCGACGCGGGCGTGCGCCTGTTCCAGACCCAGGCTGCGTTGCTGCGCCGGCACGGCCATGAGATCTGCCCGGCGCCGGTGCCCGCGCCTGCCGTCCACGATGGCTAAGCCTTGCTGGAAGCGCCTGTGCGCGGGCCTCGCCATCTGCCTGCTGACAGCCAGGGCGGGGGCGCAGGTCGGCATCGACGTGGCGTTCGCCACGGACCAGGCGCCGGCGCCCGGCGCCGAGGATGCACTGCTGATCACCTATCGCCTGCCGCCGCACTGCGCCAGCCTTCGATTCGACAAGACCGCGCAAGAGCGTGCCGGCTGGCGCGCACAAGACGCCTGCGGCGCGGCTGACGCCCGCGCATTGACGCGCGGCACCACCGACTGCGATGCGATCCGGTTCCGGGTGCCCTTGAGCACGGAAAAGACCAGCGGCTACCCGGCCGCGTTTTCCTTCGGCGCAGGGCAGGCCGCGTTCACTCACACCAGCAACTTTGCGCTCGACCAGCGCTGCGGCCCATTACAGTACAGTTTCAAGGCGGCGCACATCGCACTGGGCGGCAAGCTTTACCAAGCTTTTACGCCGGCGCTGGAAGGGGCGGGCGATGTGGGGGTGCTGCTGCTGCGTTCGGGCACCGTGCTGGAAAGCGTGCCCGACATGCCGCTGAGCTATTTCGATCCCGCCTTGGGCGACGCCAACATCGCGGCAATCCGCACGGTGGCGCAGCAGACCATCGCCTACTATCGGCGCGCCTTGCCGGACGCGCCGTTCCGGATGCCGGTGCTGGCCGTGGCGCGTCCCTCCGGCGCCGGCGGCCCGCGGGTCGAGGGCGATGCGTCGGACGTGGTGCGCCTGGTGCTGCACAACTGGCCGCGCACGCCCGATGCCTACACCCAAAGGCTGGCAACCATGTTCGTCTCGCATGAGTTCAGCCACCGCTTCCAGATGCGCGACGCGGTCGATGTCTACCCTGAAGCGAGGGTGATCCACGAAGGGGGCGCCGAATTGCTGCGCTGGCTGCTGGCCCTGGAAAAAGGCTGGCTCAGCCCGGCGCAGGCGAAGCGCGAACTCGACACTGCGCTGGCGCAGTGCCTGCTCGCCGTGGGAGCGGCGCCCTGGGGCGAGGTAGCGGCCGCGATAAAATCACAACGGCGCCTTGAATACCGCTGCGGTTTGCCCTTGTACGTCTACGCGCTGGGCTCGCGCCAGGGTCCGGGGACAGCCTTGCAGCGCATCAATCAGTTCTACCGCGAACTGGCTGCGGGCGCACAGCCCGATTTTGCCCGGACGGTCGAATGCGGCGCACTGGCGCCGTGCTCGGCGCGCTGGCTGCCGGCGCTGTTGGGAAGCCAGCAAAGCATGCACAGCGCCTGGCGCGATTTGTTCTCGCACAGTAAGCTGGCCCGCCCAGGGCCGCTCAACCAGGCACAAAAAGACGTGCTGGTAGAGCACGCCGTGGAAGGCTTGATGGTGCGCGATTGCGGCGCGAGCAGTTACTTTCTGCAGCAAGATGGCGTGATTTTCGACCAGTTGGACAGTTGCCGCCATCTGCGCGGCGCCAGCTACCTGAAACGGATCGCCGGCCTGCCCGTCTTCAAGGATCCGCGTACCTGGCAGCGCCTGAGCAGCATCTGCCGCAAGCGGGCGAAACTGCCGCTCGCCTTTGCCGATGGCAGCGGCGCGCTGCTCGACTGCGGTTCCGTCCCGCCGCAGCCGCGCTGGTATGCGGCCGACATCGAGGCGGTGCGCGCGCGCCTGCTGGCGCCGCGCTAGTGTCCTGAGTTGGAAGTTCGTTGTTTATAAATGTTCCGAAATCGCCATGAGGCAAGGAACAAAAGCGGAGCAAGG
>NZ_JAFCTU010000027.1:72846-77069 GCF_049896185.1 Massilia sp. TSP1-1-2 | reverse complement strand
GGGGGGAGCAAGGGACGAACCGCGCCAGCTCGGATTGGTTCCCGCCGTTTTTTCTGTTGAGGGCCTCGTTCAGCCTCTCGGCGAACTCTAGGGCCGCCTTATTTTCATACTTCTTCATCACGTTAGCTTACAACGATAGTTGTCAGTTTACACTACAACAATTCGTTGCAGAATCTCGGCTTTAACTGTAATATTTCGGTTAAATCTTTTTTCACTAGGAAACAATGCTTGAATCGGGGATAGCAAAAGCCGTCCGCCTGGCAGAGAGCCAGTCGGCACTGGCACGGTTGATCAAGTGCACGCCACAGTGCGTTCAGCGGTGGGTTACCCGGGGCTGGCCATCGCCTGCGGGGTCCCAGAAGATCGAAGCAGCCCTTCAGGGCCGCGTCACCAGGGCCGAGCTCAATCCCGTTTTTGCACCAATGACGTTTGCCTGAGCCTCACGGCTTCAATTTTTCATTTCACCTTTGACGGAACTGTATGAGCGAAAACAACAACGAATCCGCACTCGACTTTAGCAAGCTGCAGGCCTTCGATCCGGAACCAGTATCACCCGAAATTGCGGCCCGGTCACGCAAGAATCAGGCGGTAATCTTGCAGTTCATCAACAATGTAACGGCTGCAACTGTTGCGGAAACCATGAACGTGCACGAGTCGTCCGTGTCGCGCTTCAAATCGGGCGGTGGCCTCGCATTCGCGGCGCGCCTGCTGGCCGGCGCCGGACTGAAGGTGGTTCCCGCCGACGCCGTCGTGTTCATCCAGCCCGAGGAATTCCGCTGATGCGGGCGTCCCACTCATCCCGGCCCAGCGCACTCGCGTAAAAGCCGGACGAAAAAAAGCCCGGCTGCAACCGGGCTTTTCCACTTACTTCTCTTTACTACCATGACAAAAAGAATCGTACCACAAGCCACCGACGCATGCCGCAAACTCGTTCTTGAGACATTGACGGCGTCGAACGGCCCCAAGACCCTGTTCCAGATCCGCGACGCGATCCAGTCCAACCACAAGATTCGCCCGTCGGAGATCCGCGCCAGCGTGCTCGCCTTGACGGCCGATGAGCTGATCGATTCCGAGCAGCTGGGCGATTCGCTCTCGCGCGTATTCTTCCTCCCGCACCGCCCTCCGCGCGGCGCCGTCCTGACCCCCGCCAACCAGGTCCCGCGCATCGCCGCGATCGCGCCGCGTCAGTGGTTTTCCGCGCTGGGACTGGCGGCATGAAGCGCGACGCCTTTACCCTCTCCCTCGACCTTGGCCACGAACTCGCCGTCGACAACTTCGCCGGCGGCGGCGGCGCCAGTGAAGCCATCCGCGCCGCACTCGGCCGCGATCCCGACATCGCCATCAACCACGACGGCGAAGCACTGTGCATGCACAGCGCGAACCACCCCACCACCAAGCACTATCGCGAAGACGTGTACCTGATTAATCCGGGCTTCGTCACCAAGCAGCAGCCCATCGGGCTGGCGTGGTTCTCGCCGACCTGCACCCACTTCTCCAAGGCCAAGGGCGGCAACCTGCTCAACCAAAAGATTCGCGGCCTGGCGTGGGTCACGCTCAAGTGGGCGGTCATGCAGATGCCCCGCCTGATGTTCCTCGAAAACGTCGAAGAATTTCAGGGCTGGGGACCGCTCGACGAAGCCGGCAAGGCGATCAAGGCGCACAAGGGCCGCACCTTTGCGGCGTTCATCATGGCGCTGACGACGGGGATCCCCGAGGGGCATCCGGACGTGGCCGAGATCCACGAAACCCTGGGCGGCGACTTCCCCATGGAACGCCTCTACAAGGGGCTCGGCTACGACGTTCAGTGGAAGGTACTGCGCGCGTGCGACTTCGGCGCGCCGACGATCCGCAAGCGCCTGTTCATGGTCATGCGCCGCGATCGCAATCCGATCGTGTGGCCGACGCCGACCCACGCCGTGCGCGACTCGGCCGAAGTCAAGGCCGGCAAGCTCAAGCCGTTCCTGTCTGCCGCCGATTGCATCGACTGGTCGATTCCGTGCCCGTCCATCTTCACCCGCAAGAAGCAGCTCGCGCCGGCCACGATGCGCCGCATCGGCAAAGGCTACGAGCGCTACGTCAAGGACGCCGCCAGCCCGTACATCGTCGAAACCGCGCACAGCGACATGTCGCCCACCGGCGTCAAGCGCTGGGGTAGCGGCGTGCGCGATATTCAGGATCCGCTGCAAACGGTACTGGCCGGCGGCAACGGCGCCGCTCTGGTCGCGCCGACCTTCCTGCCGCTGACGCACCAGGGCAGCGACCGCACCAGCTCGCCGCACGACCCGCTGCCGACCGTCACCTGCGCGAACCGTGGCGAAATGGCGCTTGCCGTCGCCTCCATGGTGCAGATGGGCTATGGCGAAGCGCCAGGTCAAGAGCCGCGCGCGCTCGATATCTCGGACCCGCTCGGCACCATCGTGGCCGGTGGCGGCAAGCATGCCGTCGTCGCTGCGCACATCACGAAATTCAACACCGGCAGCGTCGGACAATCGGCCAACGATCCGCTACTGACAATCACGTCGGGCGGCGGATCCGCGCGTCCGGCCGGCGCGGCCCACGGCCTGGGCATTGTCGCCGCGTCGCTGGTCCAGTACTACTCCGGCGGAAGCCAGAACCTGCCGGCCGACGGACCGATGCCGACCATCGTCACCAAGGATCGCGTGGGCGTCACCACCGCCTTCCTGGCCAAGCACTACAAGGGCGTCGTCGGCGCGTCGGTCGAAGCGCCGATGCCGACGGTAACGACGGTCGACCACAACTCTGTCGTGACCGCGCACCTTGTCGGCATCGATAATCAGTCCAACGGCGCCGGCATCACCTGGGACGCGGCCAACCCGCTGACCACGGTCACGACCGAGAACCGCCACGCCGTCGTTACCAGCAATCTCGTCAAGCTGCGCGGCACCAGCAACGCGGCGGCCGTCGATGAACCGCTCGGCACCGCTAGCGCCGGCGGCACCCATCACGCCGAGATCCGTACCACGCTGGCGCGCACGCCGGAATCGCTCGAACGCCGCGAACAGGTCCGCGCTTTCCTGCGCGAGTACTGCCCGAGCCTGAAGGACGCCGAATTCCCCGAGCTGGTGACGATCAACGGCGAAATCATGGAAGTGGTCGATATCGGCCTGCGCATGCTGACCCCGCGCGAGCTGGCCAACGCACAGGGCTTCCGCGCCGATTACATTCTGGATCCGTTCTACACGTCGGTGAACAAGCGCGGCAAGACCGTGACGAAGCGCCTGTCGGGCAGCGCGCAGGTGCGCATGATCGGCAACAGCGTTTCGCCGCCGCCGGCAACGGCCCTGATCCTGGCGAACACGGCGCACGAACGCGCGATGGCGAGGGCGGCATGAACGCATTCGCCCACTTCGCAGCGCAGCACGAGGCGTTGCTGAACCACCAGCGCACCGGAGGCACGCGCAAGCAGACGCGCCCCGGCGCGCGTCCGGACACCCCGACCGAAGTCGCCGTGCACGAACACATCATGGCGCATCCGGACGTCGACGCCGGCGGGATCGCCGCCGCGCTCTCGATCGAAACCGAGCTGCTGTATCCGATCATGCAGCGCCTGCGCCGCAACGGACAGATCTTCTCCACCGGCAAAGTCGGTAACGGCAACAAGTGGAGGGCCGTCGCATGATCGTCGGCTATGAAAGCAGCACCCAAAAATTCCGCGAGCGCACCGACGCCAGCGTGGTGTTCGTCCTGCGCCGCAAGAAATGCGCATGCGGCAAGGAAGTCACCGCCAAGCAACTGACCCAGTACAGCGCATGCAGGACGTGCGTGGCGGCAGCGATCCGGAGGGTGGCATGATCGACACCAACAAGATCGACACTATCAAGCCGGTGCTGCGCTACCACGGTGGCAAGTTTCGCCTCGCCCAATGGATCATGGGCTTCTTCCCGGAGCACACCTGCTACGTCGAGCCGTTCGGCGGCGCCGCCGGCGTCCTGATCCAGAAGGAGCGCGTCTACGCCGAGGTGTACAACGACTTGGACAGCGAAGTGGCCAGCTTCTTTGCCATCCTGCGCGACCCCGAGCAGCGCCGCCGGTTGATCGAGGCGGTGGTGTTCACGCCCTACGCGCGTGACGAATTCGAGCTGGCGTGGATGCCGGTTGCCGATCCCTTGGAGAACGCGCGCCGCCTGTGCGTCCGCGCCCAGATGGGATTCGGTTCGGCCGGCGCCACCAAGGGCACGACCGGCTTTCGCATCGATACCAAG
>NZ_JAFCTU010000027.1:0-72750 GCF_049896185.1 Massilia sp. TSP1-1-2 | reverse complement strand
CGGGCGGCCGCCGGCGAACGGCTGACCGGCGTGCTGATCGAAAACCGCCCGGCGCTGGAAGTCATCCAGGCGCACGACGCTCCGACCACGCTCCATTTTGTGGATCCGCCTTACGTCCACGCCACGCGCCACCATCGGGGGCGCAAGGGCTACCGCCACGAAATGGACGACGCGGACCACGCGGCGCTGATCGACGTGCTGCGCGATGTGCAAGGCCTGATTGTCCTGTCGGGCTATGAGTCGGACCTGTACCGCGATCGCTTGTCGGGCTGGCAGCGTTTCACGACCACGTCGCGTATTGCGGGCGGCCGCGGCTCGGTGCTGCGCAACGAAGTGGTGTGGGTCAATCCCGCCTGCAGCGCAGCGCTTGCCCTCGAAGCATCACAGAAACGGTTGTTCGCATGAAGCCCGGTCAACTCAAGCGCAGCACGGCAGGGCTCAAGCGGACCCCGATCGCCGCCTGTACCGGAGGGTTGAAGCGCACGGCCATGGCCGCCAGTTCGACACCGATGGTCCGGACCGGCATCAAGCAGGGCGCCGTCCAGCTGGTGCGCACCACGCCGATGGTGTGGAAGCAGATCGACCGCAGCACAAAGCCGATGGTGGCCATGCCGCGCCGGCGCCGGTTGCGTTCGCGCGGCCCGAAGATGACGCCGATTCGCTCGTCAGCCGAAGGGGAGCTTTGCGACTTCAACATCGCAGGCCTGTGCGACCACGGCACCGAAACCACGGTCTGGTGTCACTCGAACCTGTACGCCGACGGCAAGGGCATGGGCATCAAGGCAAACGACGAGGCCGGTTGCTACGGCTGCGGCGCATGCCACGCTTTCTACGATGGAGGATGGACCAACCACCCGGGCATGACCCGGGAACTGGTGGAACAGGTATTTGCACGAGCACGCGCCAAAAGCCGCCTGAAATTGAAGCAAAAAGGATTAGTGAATGAGTATTAGTTTTATGACAGCGGCATGGAAGTCAGCTTTGCAATCAGGGAAAAAGATGGTGCTGCTCGCCCTGTGCGACAACGCCAACGACCAGGGCGAATGCTATCCGTCGATCAGCACGATCGCCATCAAGTGCAGCATGGGCGAGCGGACCGTGCAGGGCCATATCACCGACATGGAATCGATGGGCATCATTCGGCGCGAACTGCGCAACGGCCGCAGCACCATTTACCACATCGATCAGGGCCGTTTCGACACCCCCGCAGAATCCGCACCCCCGCAGAATCCGCACCCAACCCCCGCAAAAGCTGCACCCCCACCCCCGCAGATTTTGCAGAAAACCCCCGCAGATCTCGCACCCAGAACCGTCAAGGAACCATCAAAGGAACCACCAGTTAACCGGACGAAGGCGCGCGGTACCCGCTTGCAAGAAGAATGGGCCCTTCCGAAAGCTTGGGGAGTCTGGGCCATGGAAAAGCGCCAGTGGACCGAGGAATTCGTCCGTGAGACGGCTGACGCATTCCGGGATCACTGGATTGCCAAGCCTGGCACCGGCGGCGTCAAGCTCGACTGGCTGGCCACCTGGCGCAACTGGGTCCGCAATGCGCGCGGCCCGCAGCAGACCGGACGCACCGGCCCGGGCTGGTGGACCTCCGACGATCTGAAGCTGGACAAGGGCAAGGAGATGGGCATGACGCCGCACCTGGGCGAATCCATGTTCAATTTCGAGAAGCGCCTGCGGGCGGCGATCGACAACGGCGGCAAGGAGCCGCCACCGCAGCGCATGAGCCGTGTCGGCATCCCGCCCGAGCCCGCCAGCCCGGCCGGCAAGATGAGCGACGAAGTGCGCGCCCAGCTCAAGGCCCTGACCGGCCGCAGCGGCGCCAACCCGAAGAAATCCACCAACGACGAGGACCCGCAAGCATGACCACCGCAACCACCACCGCAGCCGCCGGCGCGAACCAGCTGTTCGACTTCATCATCGAAAAGATGGCCCTGAAAAACGACGCAGCGCTCGGCAGGGCGCTCGAAGTGGCGCCGCCCGTCATCAGCAAGATCCGCCACGGCAAGCTGCCCGTCACGGCGCGCATGATGATCAAGATCCACGACGTGGCGAACATGTCGATCCGCGAGATCCGCACCTTCCTGGGCACGGAGCCGAAGTGAATTGCGAGTTCTGCGCCGCCCTGACCGGCCGCTTCGACGCCAACCGCGAATGCTGCCGGATCCGGCTGCTGGCCGGCGCGCCGAACCACTCGCGCCAGGAAGTCTACGCCCGGGTCAAGAAGGGCGTCGGCGAGCAGGCGGCGACAGAACTGCGCAACAAGGTGAACGCGGAATACAAGCGGCAGCAGGATTGCAAGGCGGCCATCGTCCGTGCCCAGCACGATCGCGCCACCGCCAAGGGGCGCCAGGAAGCGGCCGCGCTACTCAATAAAATGAAGGAATCGAACATGAATGTTTCACCAGTCCGGGAGTTTGCATAATGGCCATGCGCGCCCGCGTCATCGACCTGCCTGCAGCTGCTGCGCCGAAGAAGGCCCGCCATGGCGCCCGCTGCGACGTGGTCGGGATCCTGTCCGCGTCGTCGCTCATTCAGGGCCAGATCGAAAAGGCCATGACCGAGCCGCTGCCGGCGCTGCTGCACACCGAATCGTGCCTGCGCTACTGGACGGCCTTCGTGCAGCTCAAGCACCCCGCCGCCACGCTCGACGTGTGGTTGCCGCTGTGCGAGGCCATGAACATCGCCATGCTGCTGTGCGAGGAAGACATCGGCGCCCAGTACCTGGACCTGTTCATCGCCGCCCAGGAAGCCATCTTCCGTGCGTGGATGCGCGGCGAGCGCACCGGCAGCTACCGCCTCGACGGCCCGGGCATCGCTGTCATTACCGAAGCGCTCGAAGTGCACGACGCCCAGCTCGACGTGTCTCTGCGCGGGGACCTTGCCAAGGCCGAGCGCACGATGCTCGAACGCATGGCCGAGGGCAACCACTACAAGGCCGAGCCCGTCGCGGCCTGACCACCACCACCATCATCAACGGGAAACCATGAATTTCAAACGGATTTTGGATCGGCTGCGCGACGCCGCGAGTGCGCAACCGGTCAGCGACGAACATCGCTCGATGGCGAATGGGCGCAGGACAGTCAATCGGGCAGACCTGGCCGAGCTGCTGAACCACCACGACCGGCTCGACGCGGCCGCCCGCCTTGGCTACCCGCCCCATATTGACGCACTGGTGGACGCTGCGGCGATCGCGCTGTGCTACCTGCCCCCCGGCCAAGCGGCCGAACGCCTGCGCCAGGCGGCCCACAACGCGAGGCCATCGAAATGAGATTCCCGGAAATCAACTCACGCGGCGAAACTATATTGAAAACCTTCCTGAAGGGTTCCATGACGATCTACCAGGGCGCCGAGGCGCATGGTGAATTCGCCACGGCGCGCTTGCCGGACGGGATCGACCACGCCAAGATGGTCGAGCTGTACTGCGATCTGGTCGAGCGCGGTTGCCTGATCCGCGAAGGCATCAAGTACCGGCTCTCGCTCAAGGCCCAGTTCCACCTCGAGGACCGCGCCCGGGCGCCGGAAGAGCCGCGCTCGCTCGTGCCACCACGCGTGCGCAACTTCTTTGCCAAGCCCCTGTTCGTCGGATATTCGCCCCTGTTTCCGTGGCGCCTTGCTCTGTAAAAACGAAAATCTAAGTTTTCCCGAAACCGCCCTTAGACTGCCTCGCGTTGATCATGGAGGCGGGGCAAATGAAAACGAAGGATCCGATTACGCAATACTGCTGGGACTGGGTGCGCTGGTGCGAGACACGGCACTTCTACATCCGCTCGGTGGGGCAAGGCACGCTCGGCGCCCTGCAGCAGGGCAAGGGCACCGGCCGCGAACCGAACGCCCGCAACGATCCGGACATGCAGTACTTCAATATGGCCGTGCACACGCTGCGCGACATCGCCAAGTACAAGACCGAGTGGGCCGCGTTCGAGTACTTCTACCTCAAGTCCGATCAGGTCGTTAAGCGCACCGCCGCCGACCTGGGCGTCGGCCTGCGCACCTACTACGATCTGGTGCGCCGCTTCGAGCGCCGCGCCTACAAGCTCTATCCCGTCCTCAAGAAGACCCACGAGGAAATGATGGCGGCCACCGCCAAGCAGGCCGCGCTCGCGGTCGAAGACATCGACTGACCGGCCGCCCCGCCGACCCTTCCCGACACCTTCGCCCGGAGCACCATGACCTGTACCGTCTTTCTGGTTGGCAGTAAATACCACTACCGATTCCGCCTGACCCCGCTCGCCCGGGTCCAGCGCAGCACGCGCGAGTCGGACAAGCGCCGCGCCCAGAAGGTTGCCAACCTGGCGTACGCCGCCGCCCTGATCCGCGTCAACGGTGGCCAGTCCATGCCCACGCTCGACGGCCTGATCGATCAATGGTTCGAGATCCGCGGCCCGGTGGCCAGCGCGTCGCACCGGCGCAGCGTCGACCTGTTCAAGCGCAAGCACCTGTACGGTATGGGCGCGCTGCCACTCGACCAGCTGCACACCGAACGCGTGGAAATCGCCCGCAACGCGCACCTGCCCACCCGCAAGCCGGCGTCCGGCAACCACTGGTTGCGCATCCTGAACCTGCTGGTCAACTGGGCCGTCAAGCGCAAGATCCTCGCCGAGCGGCCGTGGAGCGTGGCCATGCTTCCCGAGCAGAAGACGCCGCGCCAGATCCTGCCCGTCAGCCTGACCGACGCGTGGTTCGTCGCACTGGACGCGGCCAGCCGGCGCCGCCCGTCGGTCGCGATCGCCGTGCGCCTGATGTACGGGCTGGGCCTGCGCGAGTCGGAAGCGGCCACCGCGCGCTGGGAATGGATCGACTGGGAGCGCCGCACCTACACGCCGGGCATCACCAAGGGCAAAGAGGCCGTGCCGATCCGGATCCCGGGCTGGCTGGCCGGCTACCTGCAAGAGCGGCGCCAGAAGGACGGACCGATCACGCCCGGCCGCAACGGCCAGCTCCCGGAAGGCTACGCCCGCCACGCCATGCGACAGGCCAACCTGGCAACCTCGCTCACCGGGATCACGCCGCACCGACTGCGCGGCACCTGCGCGACGCTGCTGTCGGAAGAGGGCACGCCTATCCAGACCATTCAGGCAATCATGCGCCACAAGGATTCGGCCACCACCATGCGTTATCTCGAAATCAACATGGACACCGCTGGCGCCGCGCAGGACCGCATCGAGGGCAAGATACGCTTTGGTGGGCGCAAACTGGGCGAAGACCTCACCAGCGAGGCTACAGCCACATGAAGACGCGGACAAACCATAATCATCCGTGTCTTTCCACCCACTGGTATTGCTTTCAAAGCAAGTGCCCGGTTGCGCGCACGGTTGCACAGCCCCCGCGCAACCTGAAATGCAACCCTGGCGAAACCCTCGCGCAAATTGTTCCACGGCGCGCAGGTCGTGCAAATCGCACCCCGTCAATTCTTCGAAATCACAAGCAATATCAATCACTTAGCTGTGTGCGAAAAACGCGCGCCGAGCAGCTGGGCGACGCATCCGGGAAGCCAGAATTTGGCCAAAAATTGGGCCTGTTGGAAGAGCCTCCAAGGTTACACAAAATCCGGTTACACAAAAAGTTACACAAGACCAATTTGTGTAACCAGCCCACTTTTTAATCACCACCAAAAACGCGAAGGAATGACTGCCATGAGAGACTACCAACCGAACCCGATAATCGTCGACCGCGCCGTCGAACTCTGGATGCGCGCCCTTGGCGCCCCGGTCTACAGGAACGCTTTACTTGGCACTCCGGACGGAATCGCCATGGCGCCCGTCATGGCGCTCGCTGCGATGCTCCCGAAGAACAACACGCCAGACATCCTGGCCGCATTCGGCGTTGCGCTGAAAAGGCGGTTGCTGGAAAAGCAAACGTCAACCCACAATCCGGACTACCACTTCTACGCGGATACCTTGTGCGTCGATTACGACCCGTGTCCGATGCTGGCCGCTGCCGCAGCTGAGGCCGGACTAAAGATGGAATTCCCATGCAAGACGCACATGTGGATCGCCGCGAACTACGTTTCGTTCTCCATGGGATACGGTGCGCGCGACAAGCACCACTATCCGATGGAAGGCGGTCGTTGGCTGGTTACCGACCTGCGCGGTGATGACGTCGACAAGGTCATTGGGAGCATTGAAACCGGCGCACCGCTGGGCCTGACGATCGAGCAAGCCAATCAGGAGGGGCGCGCGTGACCACACTGATCTCCATCGACGAAGCCGCAGCGCAGGGCATCGAGCGCCTTCGCCTCCCCGTGTGGGCCAATCCGCTCGACCACCTGAAAATTGACATCTTCGACGGCAAGCCGGGACCGTGGACCCACTTGTATGCGCCCCTCAACAAGGAATGCAACGGCCACGACCCGATCGACGTCCTCTGCCTTCAGGTGGACTACACGGCGAAGAGCTACTTGCCTTACGAGGGACCGACTAGCGATTCCGTCGAGTACAAAGCCGCCCAGGCTGCATTCGAGGGGATCTTTAAATGACGCCTACCCACGTCGCAAAGCCCCAAACCGTCACCGCCTACGCCATCACCAGCTGCGAACAGACTGACGACGGCTATCGAATCACCACTGCGGACGGTGGCACCTTTGACCTCCTGGCGGCTGAACTCTACATCATCGGCGAGGGCAAGCCTGGCGACTACCTTTGGATGCGCCCGAAGGAGATGCACCTGATGGACAAGGGCATGTTCGAGTACCGCTACATGCAAATCGCCGACATACCCGCCGCACCCGCACAAGTCTGCAAAAACTGCACCTGGGAGAGCGGGCCTGATTGCCCTCGGTGCGCCACGCCCCTCACGAACGTCACCGGGAAACCGCGCCCCGATCAGCGCGGATCATAAAAGGATGGAAATGCAGCCTACCCATGTCGCAAAGCCCGAGCTGATCCGCGCCGACGTGATCCATAACTGTTCCGTGACCTTAGCGGGAATGAACATCGCCTTGCGGGCCGGCCGTACCGTCGACGTCGAGCTGCTTTCCGGCAGTCCCGTTCCACGGATCGGCGACTACCTGATCGAGGGCGACGGCTTCACCTACGTACTGCCCAAGGATGTGTTTGAGCAGCGATACATGTCGCTCGCGCTGGCCAGCTGGCCGGCGCTCACCTACATGGGCGAAGGCCACCACGACATGGGCGTGGCGAGCGGCGCCGGCACCAGTCGCGGCAACCTGATCCATGTTTACCGCGACGCCAAGAACGGCGCGCTCTACTACCGCACGCCCATGGAATTCGCCGAGCGCATGAAGCGCAAGTAAGTACGCCAACGGGAACCGCGCCCCGCCATGCGCGTCTATCGATTGACCAAAATGAAATATATCCACCATACGAACGGCGTCCAGATCGACGCAAACCAGATCACCGGCGTCAGTAAGCGCCGCTCACGCGCTACCCCGGGCTTCCTGTTGCGCCTGGCATCGGGCGCCGACTTCCTTGCCAGTAGCGACATCACGGCCGGCGTCATCCCCAGTGCGGGCGACTACCTGGCGCACTACGAGGGCCGGCCGGTAATCGTGCAGCAAGCGCCGTTCGAGCAGAACTATTCGCCGGCGGGCGGGCTGTGTTTCGGGCGCGCCCTGATGCGCCTCAAGTTGGGCGAGCGGATTGCGCGCACCAGCTGGGAGGCAGACTCATTCATCTGTCTCGGCGCCGCGCATCCGGGCCTCGAGGCGGAAAAGATCTGGAACCAGCACGCGCGCGCCATGGCTGAAGCCAACGGCGGCACCGCACCAGTTCACCAGTACTTCATCCATGCCGAGGGCGGTCAGATCCAGATGGGCTGGGCTCCCAGCCAAACGGAAACGCTGGCCGAAGACTGGCACGTCGTTTAACTCACAGGAGAGAACCACCATGACCACCACCATTTTCAAGTCGAGCAGCGTAGGCGTGTCGAGCCACATCGTGCTGCCGGGCCGGACACAAGGGAAGACGACGTCCATGCATCCGGCGCACCTTGCTGTATCTAATCGCATCGCACTTCTAGCCCGTCAGCTGGGCGTCGAGCGCGCGGCCCGCGCCATCATCCAGTCCGGAGGACCAGACCTCACCACGGCAGGCCTGTGCACCGCGTACTTCCGCAAGCAGATTAGCGGCTATGCGTGCGACCTGGCCGGCGTCGAACACTGGCACGGGCTGCAAATGCCACCGCGCCGCCTCAAGCCCGTCGCATCGGCCGTGCGCATTGCCTGCCTCCCCGCCTGATCACAACTCAAGGACCGACCCCATGCGCTACACCATCATCCTTATCATCATCGTGCTCTCCGCGATCGGATACACCACCGACATCACCACCGGGATCTGCGTCCTGGTTGTCGCGGCCATCCTCGCGTACCTAACCTCGAGCGCAGTCAAGCCGGCGCCAGTCGCGCAGGTTCCGGAACAACCGCGCCAGCCAGAGCGGCCACGGATGGCGGACAATCCGCAAGAGCAGCACTGGCTCGACGCGCTCCACTACGGAATGGGCGCAAGCCAGATGTATTTCGATCCGGAGGCGCAGGAAGTCCACTGGGTGGCGATTCCGTTCGTGGACCTGATAAGGCATGCGGAAGATGCCCGCAAGCGCGCCACGGAGCCGCCTGCAGCTGCTGACGTCAGTGATCTGCGGGTGATGGTAAATGCGCCGCGCCATGCGGGTCGGGCGGCAATGTGGGACAGGCTGAAAGAGGAACTGGCAGCGGGCAAGATCGTCGTGCCAAAGCCGGTCATTGTCGGCGTCGACCTTGCGCAACCAGGTAGCGAACGCACGGTCATATGGCGTCTGGATCCGCCGCAGGCCGTATCCCGTCACGAAGCCAATGCACGTGCCAAGCGAGCCAGGCGCGAACAGCGCAAATTACAGGTAGCACTGGCATGACGCCCCATTACGAAGGCAAGGCTTTCAGTGCGGCAGTGAGGGCGGCCGGGGGGATCAGCTGCGCGTCGATATCGTCCGAGTTCGTGACCATGATCGCGCCAACCATCGTCCCGGACATTATTTTCCACCCGGGCGAGTTGGAGACGCGCTTTACCCCGAAGGGGATGGTCTACCGTGGCGAGCTGGTGGAAGACGCAGGCGCCGCTCACGCGATTCTGATGCAAGTATTGGGCGGTCGCCGCCAGTTGCCGCCACCGGTGTCGCCATCGAGTGGCAAGGTTCATCCGTCCGTGTGGGCAGATCCAGTCTTGAACCTGATGCGTGAAGCGCGCGACACCATGGTCGACTTCGGCCCGCGCGGTACCCAGTTCGAGGTGATCGCCGATATCGACAGGATCCTTGAGCAGGGCGTGACGCCAAGTCGCGAGCCCGAGCTGCAGGTGGAAATCAAGCGCTTGACCACCATGGCGAAGCAGAACAACGATGACGCCGATATGTACGCCCGGGCGTGGCAGCGCGAGATGGCCGGCTACCTGTTCCCGAAGGGCCACCACATTGACATGATGACGGTTTCGACCCAAAAGCTGATCGAGCGTTGCCGGGCGGCGGAGAAGCGCGTCAAGGCGCAGGAGAAGGGCGCGCCCGTCGAGGATGTCGCCGCGATCGGCGACGCAGCGCAGCCGGAGCACAGCGCGGCCACGTTCACGACACTCACGCCGCTGGCGATCCTGATCGACCAGCTGGAAGCGGCCGAGCACCCGGATCCGGGGCTGGACATGCTGATCGCGATGGAAATGGGCTGCAACATCGACTATGCACCGCTGCCGCGCTACACGCAATCGTTCGAGGCCGCGCTAACGTTGATCGAGCCAGGCAAGGATTATCAGATGGACTGTTTTGGCAGCGGCCCAAATGGCGCCACCTTCATATGCGTGGCTATGAAGTGGTGGCCCCGGCCGGATGACAAGAAGGACTGGCGTTCGGAGAGCGGCAACAAGCTCTCGCCAGCCCTGGCACTGTGCATCGCGGCCCTGAAGGTGCGATTGGCCCGATCGGAAGAGGGCGGTCCGGGCGTCAAGCGGAGCGCGGCATGAACGTCAGTGACTTGACCGGCGCATTGCTCGACTACTGGACCGGCCGGGCGGAAGGGATCCCGGCCGACCAGCTGCGCATCCAGCTTGTCCCGCGAACAACAGACCTGATCTGCGTGCACAGCCGCCGGGATCGGTACGCCCCATCGACCAACCCGGCGGCAGGATGGCCGATCATCGATCGACTTGGCGTCCGGATCGGGCCGTACCTGGGCGGCTGGGAAGCCTCCTACTGCGGCTGGCAGGCCGGCGCCACAGGTCTGGAAGCGGCCATGCGCACGTACGTGGCCAGCGTGTTCGGCGCCAGCGTTCCTGATGAAGTTTCGACAGGCGATGCGCCCCGGGTCGTGCTGTTCATCGGCGACGGGCTGGACACCATGCTCATGCGCGAGTTGGCCGCCGCGGGTCTGCATTTGGTCGGGCCGAACGATCAGACTTCCCTCATTACGGGCGAGCTGGGAAGGATCGACTGCGGAATCCACTTTATCGAGGCGCTGGAACTGGCGGCACCGATGCCGTACCAGATCGACGTGCTCAAGTCACTGAACCGCCGGAACGATGTCGCCAGTCTGAAGCGGCAAACGCGCGCGCGCGAGCACCGCACCCGGAAAGCCATCCCGAAGGGGCGCCGATAGCATGGACGAGAAGCCATCCACCTACGCGCTGTACCCTGGCTTGGTCTACAGCCAGAGCGACGGGCAACGCCACAGGATCCAGCGCAATGACCTGGCGCGCTTGTACGGCGTCAGGCTTGCAGACTGCATCACAATTGCCGAGGCCGATACGGCGAATCCGGGGCTACGCGGGCACGTCGCATACGCAGCTACCTTGATCGCCCTGCGGCCGCGCTCCGATGGCAATTACACGCTGCCGGCTCCCGGTGGGCTGCTGACCCAGCTGGCGGTCACAGTCGACGCGCTTGCCGGCGACGGCCAGTCCCAGATTGTCCGTGTAGCGCGGGGCCTGGAGCGCGATGTCGAAGAGTTGGCGGAATGGCCGAAGTGTCCGGCGCCATGCCCGGGGAATTCAGGGTGGCATGCAAATTCCTGCGCAGCAATGAACGTTTCAGCATGATGACCATGCGGGCGGTGCTGCTATGAACGACGTGATAATTCTCAACAGCGACTCGGATTTGGGAATCATGCATCAGCTGGGTGGGGCCGGTTTCAGTGTCGTCACCCCGGGCGACAATATAACCATGGACGGCGAGATCGGATGGGTTGATGGCGGTGCCCGCGTTATTTATATTGAGCCCCTACCGCTGGCGGGTGCCAGTGTTACCGTACGGCGCACGCGAGGAACCGATGGGGATGTATGCACGAACGATTGACAGGCGGTCGATAGTCGCGGATTATTAAGCAATATTGACAAAATTGGAACATCGATGCAGCCGATGATCGTTCAGGGTGACAAGACTTCCCATGGGGGCACCGTATTGCAAGGATCTCCATTTTCAGACACCCATGGGAAGCCGATCTCCCGAGTAGGCGACATGGTTGCGTGCCCAAAGTGTAAAGGCGCGTTTCCAATTGCGGAAGGCGATGCGTCGAACATCGTTGATGGGGCACCAGTGGCGTACCATGGATGCAAGACAGCTTGCGGGGCCACTTTAATAGCCGGGCAGATGTTTACCCAGACGCATCCGTCATCAGGCGCCGCACCGGGTGCTGGGGTCGGGGAAGACGAAAACGATGCTTTACAAGCGTTCGGGGCTGTCGGCGCCGGCATGGCAATCGCTTATGAAGAGGACGTCGCTGGCGAAGAGGGTCGGTTCAAGGGACGCTTTCAGTTAGTCGATATTGAGACAGGTGAACCCGTCAAGGGCCAGGCTGGCCAATACGGTCTCAGTGGCGACAAACTAGCGACCGTCACCACCGACGATGATGGCTACACAGCTTGGACCGAACGCGATGCCGCCGAAGCGCTCACGTTCCTGCTGGCGCAAGGAGAAAGCCCTTGAGCGCCGGCGGTATGTCGCCAGGCGGTACGACCACTGTCGTCAAGATCAATAAACCACTAATCGCCCCCCTCGATAAGAAAATACTCTGTGCTGCAATGTGCAAGTGCGATAAGGCCCCAACGATTGGCGTTGATGGACGGCAGCTCAAACAAAACTGTGTAGCGGCGTCATTCAAGGGACTGAATGGGGCGCTGGGAAACAGCCCGTATAAGCAGGAGATTAACTACAACATGACCAAGGTTCCACCCGAGCCAATTATGGACAGTACGATTCGGACATTGGGTCATAAATTTTTACCTGCCCATATTAAGAAGCACATGGGCGACTATTTTGTTAAAGGCACTGGACAGATCAGAAGGCCTGATATTGTTATCGTCCATGACTCTACCAAGCCGCCGACGCAGGATAACATCAAGCAGATCGTGGAAATGAAGTTCCCGCCTGATACTCTTTCAGTACCTCAAAAGCGCGCATATGAGACGATTGCAGGAGACCCGAACAAACTAACGAAGTTAGAGCCTGACGATTGTGACTGCGAAAAATCGAAGCCTGACGGAACGATGATTCCTGCAGAAAGGCTCGAACCAGCCAGTGAGGCAAGTAAAATACTTATGCGAATCCTTACACGCGGCAGGTCACGGGGAATCAGCCCATCGCCCGGCGGAGTTCCGGCTCCAGCCTTTTAAAGGAACAGCATGGAAAACAATTTCGATACAGCGGCACTACTGCGAGCCAATCCGGACGCTCTATTTCTGCCTGGTGCAATGCTGATGAAGTACGGTCCCCAAGATTATATCGGCGCCGCCTTCGCGGTTCGCGGCACCATCTATTTCGACGGGTCGCACACGCCCGAGGTACGTGCAGCGATTTGCAAGTGCTTTGAAGCATATGAGGCTGTTGCGAAGAAGCACCTTACGTGGCTGTGGCGCGCCGAGCCCCCCTCGGGGCCGGATCTTTTCGCCTACGCTAAAGCAAAGCCAATGAAGGTCATGATGGACGGCCTGAAAGCCAACGATGTGGTTAGCTTTGGGTATATCGGCGGCAAAAAGTCCGAAGATGCCAGCCCGTGGATGTTCCACGTCTTAGGTCTTCGCGAGTGGGAAGCAAAGATGGGAACTTGGGGTTTAGCAACCTTAACGTTTTCCTTTCCGCCGCTATTTGTAGAAGAAAATCCAACGGCGTTTCAGCGTCTTTTCGTTGAATTCGCCAAAACCTTGAAGGCTGTCCACGGATTTGGCGGGTATGCATTCAATCTATCCTTGGTGCGCGATGAGCCCAACGAGCCGACAGAAGCCTTTATGGCCGGCAAGATGAACGGCATTGACGTCGGCGATCCAGCCATTATTGGCGGCCGCGTCAAATATGGGATCAAGGACCACATCAAGACGGTCGGATGGCTCACCGCCATCAATCACAAGATGGTCGAAAAGGTCGGTGGACTGGCCACGCTGCACTCCGAACTGCCTGCGAGCTGGTTCGCCAAGTATGACTATGGCAGTGGTATTGTCATTCAATCCGGACCGAAGCCGGAAATTGTCCCTATCGAGGTGGACCCGCTCCCGGCAATTTATGTGTTGCCTAACATAGCACTGAAGGATGTGCGCATGACCGAGATCGGCGGCTTTCACTATGGGTCGAAAGATGGCGAGCCGCGACTGCGTGGAGCGGCAGCTGATGAATGGTTGCACCGATTCGACGTGCCCGAAGAGGACCTGATGAAGTACAGGGCAAAGCTGTTGGACGAAGCGAAGCTTACGCCGGCGACGACCCTGCCTGGCCGGCTCTAATCGGGCACGTAGGTGGAGTCGAGCACCCTCAAGGACCATTCCTGTTCGTATTTCGGCGCACCAGGGGCGTCATCCGGGTTTGCGTACGCGACGCCTCGCAGAAGCATCTTGCTGTTCCCGACCGCCAAGATGGCAGGGTCGAACAGTTCTGGCAGGATAGGGCGCATCTGTGAATCGTCGCCGATGGCATGCACCTTCATCCGCCGTCGCGTCTCTACCGTGGCGCATGTCATCACGCCGGCTTGGCCAGGGTCATTCTGGATCTCCCGGTCGGGGCGCCGGACCCCACGGTTATACAGGCGTTTTACGATCACTCTCATACGACAAGTATAGCCGGAGCCGTAACGAGCGCCGCACACGAGCCGGGGAAACCCAACTTTTTCACGTCCGGGAAATCGTGCGGGAAAATCCGCGCAATTTAGGCATGGCAAAACCCGCACGAATGGCCGTAAAATTCGCCTCAATTCGATAGTCTGAAAAACTGACTCTTGCGCGAAGAGCCCCAAAAAGGCACTTTCAAGAGCATCGAACGTTGATAGTCGGCTCTATCCAAAACCGTATGGGTGCATCGCACTCGCAACCGCGCAACCGGGTACGGCAGGGTCATTCAACAGTCCAACGCCTGCCGGATTCACCTCCGGCCGGCGGCGGACACCAAATTCCGGGCCACCTTCCAGATAGGATCGGGCACACAACGAAGCCAGCGAGACACCCGTCCGCTGGCTTTTTTCATGGCCGGGCAGCTGCGACCTTTCCAGCGCCGGCCCGACAAATCAAACACTTAGCCGGGCTGGTAAATCCGCGCACGCATCGAGCGGCGAGGAATTACCAGCGCGCACACGCGGAAACGAGAATGAGAACCACCAAAGTCACTATCAAGGCGTCGTCCCTGCCGATGGGCTCACCGCTGGGCATCATCATCCTCTTCGGCCTGCTGCTGGACCGCCTCGCGGCGCCTGGCTGGGTCTGGGGCGTGGTCGGCACCCTGGCGCTCGCGCTGGTCATAGAGTTCATCCGCCAGCGTACGGTGGGCCAAGAGCACGACGTGCCCGGCTTCGGGGAACTGAGCTGACATGAGCAGCCCGTGGCGCCTGCGCTGGCTCACGCGCGGCTGGCGCCACTCCAACTGCATCCTGTTCGCCATGGCGATCTGGGTGCGCCGGGCGGCCAACGGCAAACGCAACAATTACCTACTGCTGCGCCGCAGCCGGGTCCACTGGGGCGTGTTTCACATGCTGCACGGTCGGATCGGCACTCGCAGCGGGAAGTTCTACCTTGTCTCGTACAAGCCAGAAATTGCCGAAAAGCGCAATTTCGCACCAATTTTCAAGGGGCGTGTCGAGCGCGGCGACGCCGGGCCTGCCCCTCAACCAGTTCACCGTTGTGCTTGATCTTTCAGGCACTGGCCCCGGCGCAGCGATGCGTACGGGGCCTTCTAATTGGGACTCCGTGAAAACCACCCGCCAATGCCCGGTCAAGCCGGATTTTCAGCTGGAGCGCCGCTCGCCGCTGACGATCAACGACGCGCGCCACCCGCTGATGCCGTGGCTTGCCGCTGGCGAGGTGCCGGAGGATTACGAGGACAGGGAGTACGCGACCAACTGGGCACTGTCCCATCCCCCGGTCGAGTCGATCGGAACGTTACAAGCGCCGAGTCCGGCACCGGAAAGGCCGCGCCGCGACACCACCAAGAAAGTGTAGCAATCCATGGCAGCAGCAGAAAAAAAGACGATCGACTGGGACTTGGTCGAGGCCGACTGGCGCGCCGGTATCAAGACCAAGCAGCAGATGGCCGTGCAATACGACGTTTCGCGCGCGGCCATGGACAAGCGCTTCACGAAACTGGGCATCACGCGCCACCTGGGCGACAAGATCCGCCAGAAAACGCAGTCCATCGTCGATGCGGCCGCGATCCCGGCCGACGCGCCGCCGCTCGCACCAGGGCAGGAACGCGACATCATCGAGGCCAATGCCGCGATGCAGTCGAAGATCATCCTGGCGCACCGCATGGACATCCAGCGCTGCCGCAAGCTGTCAATGAGCCTGCTGAACGAATTGGAGATCCAGACCGACAACCAGGACCTGCTCGAGCAACTGGTGCAGCTGCTGGACGATCCGGACGCCAAGGGACCGAACAAGCGCCTCGAACTGCTCGAAAAGGTCATTTCGCTCAGTTCGCGCGCCGGCACCATGAAAACACTGGCCGATTCCCTGCGCGGCCTGATCGGCATGGAGCGCCAGGCGTTCGGGCTGGACGAAAGAGCCGATGACGAAGTCGGCAGCGGCGTGGAAGACGCGATCCGCCGCGTGATGGAAAAGAATGGCGACTAGCCAGTCCGACTACGATCGGACCGTCGCCGCAATCCGGGACGACATCCAGCTGCACTGCGAAACGCAGATGTACGTGCAGGACAAGGAGGGCAAGCGTGTCCTGTTCCGCTACAACCGGGCGCAGCGCTATATTCACGCCAAGATCGAAGAACAGCGCAAGCGCACCGGCAAGGTCCGCGCGATCATCTTGAAGGGCCGCCAGCAGGGCGCATCGACCTACATCGGCGCGCGCTTCTATTGCATCAGCAGCATCAATTACGGCCGCAACGCGTTCATCGTCGCCCACGAGCAGAAGGCGACGGACAACCTGTTCAAGATGGTGAAGCGGTATCACCTGCACAACTCGTTCGCGCCGGCCACGAGCGCCACGAACAGCAAGGAACTGGTCTTCAACCGCCTTGACGGGGGCTACAAGCTCGCGACGGCCGGTTCCAAGGACGTGGGCCGCTCTAACACCGCCCAGTTGCTCCACGCGTCTGAATTCGCGTTCTGGGACAACGCCACCATGCACATGGCGGGTCTGGGCAACATCATTTCGGACCTGCCCGGTACCGAGATCATCATCGAGTCGACCGCTAACGGCATCGGCGGCTCCTATCACCAGATGTGGCAGGACGCCGAAGCGGGCAAGGGCGAGTACATCGCCATCTTCGTGCCCTGGTTCTGGCAGGACGAATACCGCGCCGCCGTGCCCGACAACCTTGCGCTGACGGCCGATGATCGCAAGTACATGGAGGTCTACGGGCTCGACATGGAGCAAATGGCCTGGCGCGCCAACAAGATCATCGTCTACGGGCAGGACATGGCGTGGCTGTTCGATCAGGAATACCCGGCCACGGCCGCCCTGGCGTTCAAGTCGGCCACCACCGACCCGCTGATCAACCCGACCAACATCATGGCGGCGATCAACAACAGCTACCGCGACATGAGCGGGCCGCTGATCATCGGCTGCGATCCGGCCGAATACGGGCCGGACAGGACCGCGATCGCGTTTCGCCGCGGCCGCGTCGTGTACCGCCTTGAGACGCACGAAAAGATGGGGCCGATGGAAGTGGCCGGCAAGCTGGCCGCCTACTGGCGCGAATTCCAGCCCGACGGCATGCTGATCGACAAGATCGGCATTGGCAGCGGGATTGTGGACCGCCTCAAGGAACTGAACATCCCGGTCATCGGCGTCAACAGCGCCTCCCGGGCCGAGGACCACGAGACGTACGCCAACAAGCGTGCGGAGATGTGGTACCGGATGAAAAAATGGGTCGAGGACTACCCGTGCCGGCTGCCGAACAACGCGGCGATGACGGCCGACATGTCCGCGCCCAAGTACAAGACGAGCTCGAACGGCCGCAAGCTGATCGAATCGAAGGAAGAAATGGCCAAGCGCCAAGTCAGGTCCCCCGACCTGGCCGACGCGATCGCGCTCACCTTCGCCGAGCACATTGCGCCCAGGAGCGCCGTGTTCGACGCTCGCGGCGACCACTCGAACTACAAAGCGGCGACCAGCGCGGGATATTGACGCGTCGCCCCATCAACAACTAGCCACCCCTTGCGGTGGCTTTTTTTATGAGCAACCACATGACAGACACCACCGCAGCGGAAGACGGCCAGCTAGGCGCGATGGCGCAGGCCATGCTCAAGGCGCAGTCCGTCTCCGATCGCGAGGCCGAGCAGCGCGAATACGAGCAGGCCGCTACCGAAGCGCTGATGTCCGAGGAACCTGGCGCGCCGGCGTTCCGCACGCTGGCCAGTCTTGGCTCCGTGTGGCTGGCCGAGTTCAGCCAGGCCGAGCAGGATCGCCGCACCACGGAAACGCGCTGGTTGCAGGACCTGCGCCAGTACCGGGGCAAGTACGACCCGGACGTGCTGGCGAACATGGATGTGAACCGCTCCATGGCGTTCGTGCGCAAGACGCGCGTCAAGGTCAAGACGGTTAATTCGCGCGTCTTCGACCTGCTGTTTCCGGCCAACGCGGACCGCAACTGGTCGATCGAGCCGACACCGGTGCCGACCGTGGCGCCGGAGCTGGAAGAAAAGATCACGGCCGAGCTGGGGAAGCTCCTGCAGCGCGCGCCGGAGCCGGACGAGATCAAGCAGGCGGTCAAGCACATGGTCGACACGGCCGCGAAAGCCATGTCGAAAGTGATCGACGACCAGCTGACCGAGTCGCGCTACAAGAAGGCCGCGCGTGCCGTGATCCATTCCGGGCACCTGTACGGTACCGGGATTCTCAAGGCGCCGCTAATCGAGCGCAAGGTGCGCACGCGCTTCGTGCTCCGTGGGGGCAAGTGGGTATCGATTACCGAGTCGTATGTCGTGCCGTTCGTCGATTCCGTGCCCCTATGGCGCTTTTTCCCGGACATGAGTGCAACCGAGCTGGAAAACTGCCGCTACGTCTACGAGCGCCACGTCCTGTCCAAGGCGGCCACGCTGGCCCTGGCCGAGCGCAAGAGCTTTGATTCGGCCAAGATCCGCGAATACGTGGTGACCAACCCGGATGGCTCGCAGCAGCGCAAGTACTACGAGGAAGAGCTGCGCCAGGTGGGCGAGCGCAGCGTCATGCCGGTTACCGACGGCCAGTACGAGATCCTTGAACGGTGGGGCTGGGTCGATGCAGTCCAGTTGGCCGCCTGCGGCGTCACAGTGCCGCAAGAGCGCATGCACGAGACGTTCTTTGCCAATGTGTGGCTGCTGCCGAACGGCGAAGTGGTGCGCGCGTCCCTGCAACCGATCAACGGCGTCACCTGGCCCTACCACCTGTATTACTTCGACAAGGACGAGACGTCTATTTTCGGCGAAGGCCTGGCCACCATCATGCGCGACGATCAGACAATGATCAATGCCGGCGTGCGGATGATCCTCGACAACGCCGCGCTGACCGCAGGGCCGCAGCTGGAGGTCAACATGGACCTGATGGCGCCGTCGGAAAAGGCCGACCGCATGCACCCATTCAAGATCTGGGCGCGCAACGGCAAGGAGCCATCGGCACAGGCCATTCGGGTACTGGATATCCCGGGCAAGCTCGAAGAACTGTATCCGATCGTCGAAATGTTTGAGTCAAACGCCGACGAAGTCACGGCCGTGCCGCGTTTCATGGGCGGTGAGAACCCGACCCAAGGGGCGGCCGGCACCGCGTCGGGCCTGTCCATGCTGATGGGTAACACGTCGGTGGTGATGAAGGACCTGATCACCGGCTACGACGAGGGCATCACGAGCCCGTTTATCAGCGCCTTGTACTGCTGGAACATGCAGTTCAACAAGGACAACGCCATCAAGGGCGACTACAACATCAAGGCGCGCGGATCCGCCTCCCTGGTTGCGAAAGAGATCCGTGCCCAGCAGCTGGACGCGTTCTCGGCCCAGACCGCGAACCCGATGGACGCGCCGTTCATCAAGCGCGAGAAACTGCTGCGCCAGCGCGCCGAGGCGCACGACCTGGTTGATGTGGTCAAGACCGAGGAAGAGGTCGCGGCCGAGCAGAACAACGACATGGCCAAGCAGCAGCAGCAGCTCGCCCAGCAGCAGCAAGAGCTGGACATTAAGATGCGCATGGCCACCCTGGATAAGCTGACGGCCGAAGTGCAAAAGGTGCTGGCCGAGGCGCGGGTCAAGACGGCCGAAGCGGTTGCCAAGAACGTTGCTGCGGTCTATGCAGCGACACAGGCAAGCGGCGTGGCCGCAACCAACGCCACCATTGCCCCCGGCGCCGACGAGATCCTGAAATCGTCGGGGTGGAAGGATGCGGATGCGCCGGCCGGGATGCCGCAGGCGCCCGAAGGGGCCGTGGAAGCGGCAACGCCCGACAACGCCCTGCCAACGCCTGTACCAGGCGCAGCGCCGATGCCTGAGCAGCCGAGCGCCGCCATGCCGGCGATGGCCGGACCGGAGCAGGGCATGCAGGCCGGCATCGAGACGGCGGGGATTGACTGATGCAGACCCGCGCCCAGCTCAACGCGGCGACCACTGAGGCGCTGACCGAAGTGCAGTTCCATCGCGGTTCGACGCTCTATATGGCGTTCATCGCCCTGCTCGACAGCGTCGACGCCCAGCACCTTGAAACGCTGGCCGCCGCCAAGCCTGACGCCGTGGAGAAGGTGCAAGGCGCGCTGGCGCAGGTCCGGGCGCTGCGCAAGGCACTGGTGACCACCGGCGCGAACAGCTCCCCGATCGGGTAGCCCAACGATTCTTTGACCCCTGAGCGATCAGGACAGCCAAAGCCACTCCTCACCGGGTGGCTTTTTTTATAAGCCAACCACAGGAGATCCCCCATGGCGACTATTACCGACGAGAGCACCAAGAAAGACGCAGCCGAATTCGAGGCGGGCTATGCCGAAGAGCAAAAACGCCCTGAACAAACCGAAGAAGAGGCGTTCGGCCTGGACCCGAAAGAAGTTCCTGCCGCCGGCGAGCCGACCGGCGCAGCTGCCACGGTAAGCATCGACATGGACAAGGCCGACGCGGACAGCGCAGCCGCTGACCCGGCCGCTGAAGGAGCCCCAGCCGACGAAGCCGGCGCACCAGCTGCGGAAGCTGCTCCGGCGCTGGACGTGGAAAAAGAAACCCAGCGTCTCAAGTCCTGGGAGGGCCGCTTGAAGGCCCAGCAAGCCGAACTGGACACCAAAAAGGCCGCCGGCGCCGCACCTGGCGACGCCGACGCCGACCCGGACGCCGATGCCCCGGCCGCAGTCGACGCTGCGGGCGAAGGTGACAGCGCCGGCGAGGGCGGCGAAGGCGACGACGCCGACCTGAAGGCGCTTACCGAAGACTTCGGCGCCGAATTCGTCGATCTGCTGGTGAAGGTCATTACCAAGATCGCTTCCAAGTCGGCCGCAACCGTAGCCGGCGAGCATGGTGCGCCGTACCGCAAGGATATCGACGCGATCATCGCCGACATCAACAACGAAAAGCAGCGCGCCCACTTCGAGAAGATCGCGGACGCGCATCCGGATTTCAACGACGTCGCCGGTTCCGGCGAGTTCAAGGCCTGGGTAGCGGGCATGGACGAAGCCGACAAGGCCGAAGCCGAGCGCGTCGCCAGTGCCGGCACCGCCAAGGAAATCATTGCCCTGCTCAAGCGCTACAAGGCCACCAAGGCCAGTGGTGATGAGGACATGGATTTCGCCATGGACCAGGCCGAGGGTGTGCGCTCGACGGGCGGCATCAAGCTGCCCGATTCGCCGACCTCGTCGGACGACTACGAGAAGGCGTGGAACGACAACTAATTTAAAGCCGTACCTGCATCTGCGCAGCTGATCGCAGATCGCCTCCCCGCCAGCGTCATCGGCGGGGACCACAGGAACACAACCATAGCGCAGCCACGGCTGCATACGACTGGTTTCCGAATTTCATGGTGTGAACGGACAGGCCGAGGCCCCCGATCCCGCGCTGAATCGACTGTGTACCCAACTTTTCAATTCGATTTTGCACCCATTTTTTTAAGGAATTTTCCATGTCCGTTTTCGGCGATATCTCCCCGCGTACCGCAGCGCACGCTGCTAAAGAACTGCTCAAGCGCGGCTTGCCGTACCTGATCCTCGAAAAGTTTGGCCAGAATAAGCCCCTGCCAGGCAACTCGAGCAAAACCGTCAAATTCCGCCGCTACAACGCGCTGGATGCGACCCCGACCGCTCTGTCCGAGGGCGTTACCCCGGCGTCGCAGGCCCTGACCGTTACCGACGTGACGGCCAACCTGCAACAGTACGGCAGCCGGATCCAGATCACTGACGTGATCATCGACACGCACGAGGACCCAGTCCTGAACGAGTCGGTCACGTTGCTGGGTGAGCAGGCCGCCCAGATGATCGAAAAGATGCGCTACGGCGTGCTCAAGGCTGGCACCAACGTGATCTACGCCAACGGCGCGCTGCGCACTGCCGTCAACACCACGCTAACCATCGCGGTGCAGCGCAAGGCGACCCGTTCGCTGAAACGCCAGAACGGCCGTCCCATCACCAACGTGGTCAAGTCGACCCCGGCATGGGGCACCGAGACGGTGGCGCCGGGCTTCATCGGCCTGTGCCACCCGGATCTGGAAAGCGACATCCGCAACATGATCGGTTTCGTGCCGGCCGAGAAGTACGGTTCGATGACGCCGTTCGAGAACGAGCTGGGCAAGGTTGAAGACGTGCGCTACCTGACGTCGACCATCTTCGATGCGTTCCTCGATGGCGGCGGCGCCAAGGGCTTGATGCTGTCGAACAGCGGTGTCAATGCCGACGTGTACCCGGTGCTGTACATCGCTGCGAACTCGTACGGCATCGTCCCGCTCAAGGGCATGCACGCCGTCACCCCGATGGTGGTCAACCCGAAACCGTCGGACAGCGATCCGATGGGCCAGCGCGGCCACGCGGCATGGAAGTCCATGCAAACCGCTGTGATCCTCAATGACGCCTGGATGGTCCGCGTCGAGGTAGCGGCAACCGCGTAATGCGGTAGCAGCACCCAGTTGAAGGCCCGCCCCAGTGGTGGGCCTTCTTCGTTTCCCAACCCAATTTCAGGAGTACCCGCACCATGAGCAAAAAAGACAACAGCCAGATTTCCACCCTGGATGACGCGCCGGACGTCGATCAGGCAGCCTCCGTCGTCGCGCACGTCGTCAAGGGCAATTCCCACGACGACGCCCTGAGCGGCGACAAGGTGAACATCATCATCCACGAGCAGGAAGGCGAAATGGGCCGCGAAGCCGTGTTCGTCAGCGTCAACGGCGTGGCCTACCAGATCCCGCGCGGCCAGGTGTGCGCCGTACCGGTCGAAATCCTGCACGTGCTGGACAACAGCGTGCAGAAGATTTTCGAGTCGCTGCCAAACGGCGAGACGCGCGAGCGCTCGCTGCGCCGCTTCAACCACCAGAACCACGGCGCCGCGTAATAAACGCCCCCGCCGGCCCGCAGCTGGTCCACCCACTTACCGGAGCGCGCAATGCCTTCAATTCTTGTCAAGGACGCGATGTTTCGCGTCTCCACGCAGCTTCAGGACATGGCGCCCCAGTACGTACGGTGGGCCGAGCGCGAGCTGGTCATGTGGTTCAACGATGGCCAGCGCGCGATCGCCAAGTACCTGGCGTCGTCGTGCGCCCGGGTTGACGCCGTCAAGCTGAAACCCGGCACCAAGCAGTCGATCGAGCAGATCGCGGCCGGTGACGTCAAGCCGGGCGACGGATCGGCAGCGGCCGCCGTGCGCGGCAACTTCCTGAACGACGTGGTGCGCAACATGGGCGCCGATGGCCTCACGGCTGGCCGCGCGGTGCGCACCGTGCAGCGCGAGATGCTGGACGCCCAGGATCCCGACTGGCACACCCGCGCCGGATCCGGCAAGGTCGACCAGTTCGTCTACGACCCGCGCGCCCCGAAAGTGTTTTACGTCACGCCTGCAGTCGGCGCGACGCCCACGTGGGTCGAGATCTCCTATATCGCCGATCCGCTCGACATTCCCAACACCGGCATCCCCGGCGCCGAGCTGTACAAGTGGAACGGCGCCAGCGTGGCCGTCCTGTCGGTCGACGACAAATTCATCGACGACCTGGTGAATTACGTCCTGGCGCGCGCCTACATGAAGGATGCCGATTTCGCGGTATCCCAGCCGAACGTGATTGCCTACACCTCGATGTTTCTCAGTTCAATCAACGCCCAGGCGCAGGCCATTACGGGCAACAACCCGAACCTGACCGCACTGCCTTTCGCGGCCCAGTCCCAGATCCCCGCAGCGACCCGATAAGCCATGACGACATCCATTGACGTTTTCCTACCCCATGTCCTGCCATCCGTGATCGGGTGCCCGGACTTTTCCGCCCGCAGCGCCATCGTCGAAGCCGCCATCAAGTTCTGCGAAGCGTCGCACGGGTGGACTGAGACGCTGGACCTGCTCTACATGAGCAACGGGACCCACTCTTATGAGCTGGACTTGCCCAAGGACACCCGCGCGGTGATGATCAAGAACGTCTGGGCGGCCAAGGGCGAGCTCATCGGTAAGAACATGACCGAGATCGCGGCCAATATTCCCGATTGGCAGACCGCGCGCGGCACCCCGCGCTTCTTCAACCAGCTCAACTGGGAGGAAATGCGGGTCTACCCGACACCGAACAATCCGACGGCGGCCGCCCTGACCGTGCGCGCCGCCCTGGCGCCAAAGCGCACCGCCTCGACGTTCCCCGACTCGTTCGCCGACCGCAATTTTCAGGCGATCGTCTCGGGCGCGCTATGGAAACTGTTGGTGGTGCCGGGCCAGGCCTGGAGCAACGCGCCCCTTGCGGCCTACCATCTGGGCGAATTTAACGCCGCAGTGGCGACCGCCAAGGTTGAAATGTTCCACGATCGTGTTCAAGGCAACGCGCGCGTGGCCCCACGCCGCTTCGCTTGAGGATCCCATGAGTGAAAAAATCAAACTGGTTGCCGGCGACACGCGCCCGCAACTGGTGTTTTCCATTACCGACGACAACACCAAGTTGCCCATCGACCTGTCCAACGCGGCCACGGTCGTGGTCCTCAAGTTCCGCCAGGTGGGATCCACCGAAGTCAAAGCGACGATGGCCTGCGGCAAGCTGGCCGGGAAGCTCAACGGCGACGGCACTGTCGACTACACCGCGCCCTACAACGGTCTTGGTGTCGGCGGGCGCGCCTACATGAACTGGTCTGCCACCGCGCTCGACACCGAGGGCGAGTATGAAGGCGAGATTGAAATCACCTTCGAGGACGGCGGCAAGCAGACCATTTTCGAGGCGCTGAAGTTCAAGGTGCGGAGCCAGTACTAAATGGCGCTGACGCTCACCTTCATCCACCCGGCGCTGGAAGTGTCGGTCATGGATGCGCAGGCCACCAGCACCTACGTGCAGCCGACGGTGGGCGTCGCCGCCGTCCTGATGGCGGTCAGCGCCTATACGAACGCGCGCCCAATGAATTTCGAATACTTCGACGCCGTCAATGCGACCGACCTGGCCACGATCGCGGTGGGCAAGGCGCTGGCCGACGCCGGTGCGGCCGCAGACGCGGCACTGCAGCTGATCGTGGGCAAGGCTTTGCAGGACACGGCGGCCGGATCCGATGTGATGAGCCGCGTCGCCCAGTTCTACCGGACCTTCGCCGACAGCGCGACCTCGACGGCCTCAGCCTCCATACGCATGACCGACTACGCGGACCTGACCTATTTTGAAGCCGATTACGTCGGCACCTCCATTACCTTCTAAGGGGAACACATGCTTTTCAAAGACCGGCCACAGGCGCGCGGCGCGCTCGAAATCACCTTGTTCGATGAACACGGCAATGTGAAGGAATCGCGGTCCATCAACAACCTTCTGGTGACGACGGGCCTGAACTGGATGGCGGCCCGCTTCGTCGGCACGCCGACGGCCATGAGCCACATGGCCGTCGGATCGGGGGCCGTCGCGCCTGCACTGGGGAATGCCGCGCTCGGGGCTGAGCTGGGCCGCGCCGCGCTGGCCTCCCAGACGTCGAACAACAACGTTGCCACCTACTCGGCCACGTTCGCCGCCGGCGTCGGTACGGGCGCGCTGACCGAAGCGGGCATCTTCAACGCTGGCGCGGGCGGCACCATGCTCAACCGTGCGACGTTCGCCGTGGTCAACAAGGGCGCGCTGGACACGATGCAGATCGTCTGGACCGTCACCCAGAACTGATAGGACACCATGACGATCACTACTCGAGCAGGGAAGGGCGCGCCGCTCACCAATACGGAGCTCGACACCAACTTCACGGACCTGCGCGACCTGAAAGCACCACTGGCAGGGCCTACGCTAACCGGCGTCGTGACCATTACGGACGCGGTAACAGGCGTCCTGCTGCTTAATACAACGTCGTCGTCCACGTCGGCGCGCAACTTCGGGTTCGGCCAGCTCACCAGCTACGGCACCCTGGATCTCAAGATCAGCGCCGCGCAAAATGGGGCGCCTGCTAGCGGTGCGTCGATTGCTTCGTTCTCAGCGGCCGCCGCGATCCTGCCTGCCCGGGTCGTGGTAGGCACATCCACCGACAACGGAGTCGACAAGCTGCAAGTCGCTGGCACCGTGAGCGCCCAGGACACCATCAGCGCCACAAAAACAGCCGCAGGCACAACGAGCGAAGTGTTGAGCCTCAAGAACGCCGGCACGGGCGCGAATACGAAAGCTGAAGTCGCCTTCTATGCGGCAGGCACCAAGTACGCCGGCATCACTGGCGGCTACGGTGCAAGTGCACCTGAGATTAACGTGGCTGTCTCTGGGGCGACTGTCGCCACATTCAATTCAGCATGCTTTGTCTCAAACAAGCCGATCGGTGTGGGTGTCACTCCTGACCCTTGGCAGTCCGGTACTCAAGCCCTGCAAGGCACGGGTGGTAGCCTTTGGTTCCGCAGTATTGCGAACGGCATGCACCTGATGGCTAATGCCTATCATGATGGCGCTGCGTACAAATATTCTGGTGCGGCCAAAGCATCCCAGTATATGCAGCAAGACGGCGCTCATTACTGGGCAGTGAACAACACGGCCGGCACCGGCGGCACCGCGATCACCTTTAACACTGCGATGACTCTCTCGAACACCGGCTATCTTGGTTTGGGGACGAGTGGTTACACGTTGGGTTCGGATCTCCAACTGGGCCGTGTGTTCAGTCTTGCACAAGATATCAACTCGGGGTACCTGGGCGCCGGCTGGTTGGGCGTTGCCCCTGTCTACGCTGTGACAGGCAATTTCGCAACCCGCATGCACTTCGATAGCGCGCTGGGCGGCATGTACTGGTTGAATGCTGTTGCGGGCACGGCCGGGGCCGCAGTGACCTTTACGGAGCGTATGCGCCTGACCAACACGGGCAATCTGCTCGTGGGAACCGCGAGCGATAACGGCGTCAACAAATTACAAGTGGCCGGCTCTGCGGTGGCCTACGGCAATATCAGCATCAATGCTGGTAATGATTTTGGCTTTACATTGAACGGTGGCATGTCGATCACTCGTAAAGTCGGGGATTCTCTGGGATTTAGCACAGGTAGCACGGAACGCATGCAGATTGCTGCTGCTGGTAATGTGCTGATCAACAAGACCGCAGTTTACGCGGGGGCTCGCTTATCTGTTGATAATCTCAACGGCGGGGCGGCTACAGCTGCTGCTGGTTGGGTCACCGGGGATTTCGGTGGGTCTGGTGCCGCTGCAAACCGTGTTGTTATCGGTGCTTACGCCAACAAGGCAATCATTGGCGCCCACAATTCTGATCTTACTGCGTGGGCCTCGCTGTACCTCAATGACGGTGGTGGTAATGTCATTCTTGGTAGCGGCGCGGATAACGGCGTGGATAAGCTGCAAGTGAATGGTTCAGTAAAGGTTAACAGTGATCTGAAAGCTGTGAGTACAGCTATCCCTATTAACATCATTGCGGACGGAAACGGCAGCGGAGCTAGTGGTGGTTCCGCACTCGTTTGCCGTACAACAGGCAACTCTACGATTGCCATGGGTAACAAGTCTGCATTGTTGGGTGGCGCTTATGATGCTACTCCAATGATTTATGGCAACGGCCCCATCAGCACCAATGTGAGCATGACTGTAGGTGGCTCGGTGTACTCGGCTTCGAGTCTGTTTTTGTCTTCGTATGGCGGTAACTACACTCTCGAAAACATTACGACTATCCCGCACTATGGCATTACGTGGCAAGTCCTTACGTCTACAGCTGCACAAGGTGCAGCTGCGATTGTGTCTGGCTACGGTGGTGTGATCCTGGGTACTGGTGGTGCCGAGCGCATGCGTATGGACAACGCCGGAAATCTGCTGGTTGGGTCAACGAGTGGCACATGTCACTCCATCAAGAAATCTGTGACAACTGGCTCCGGTATCCTTATTCTCGGTGCTGGAGTCGGTGGGGACATGGCCGCGTTCTACGCATGCGATTCGTTCAGCTGGAACGGTGCATCTTCCGGTATGGTCCTTGGCAAAATGAATAGCACAGGTCGTTCGTTCAATGCTGCTGGCACCATCAACGCCAGCGGCGCCGACTATGCCGAGTACATGGTCAAGGCCGATGGCGTTGGCGATATCGCAAAGGGCGCCGTAGTCGGTATCGATGCTGACGGCAAAGTCACCGACCGCTGGCTCGACGCGGTGTCGTTCATGGTCAAGACCACGAATCCTTCGTACGTCGGTGGCGATACCTGGGGCATCGGCCTCAAAGGTGACGAACTGGAAGCCGCGCGCGCCAAGGTAGACCGCATTGCCTATGCTGGTCAGGTTCCAGTCAACGTGCTGGGCGCCAAACCCGGGCAATTCATCGTTCCGGTGCAGTGCGGCGCCGGCATTGGCGGTATCGCCGTCGCAAACGCGGCATTGAGCCTCGGCCAGTATCTGGCGGCCGTCGGCATCGTGCAAAACATTCTTCCGGACGGCCGCGCGAACATCCGCGTCAAGGTCGCCTAACCGATCACCGCTAACCGAGGACTCACCATGCCTGACTACAAACAGACCATCATTGCCGGCGAGCAGTGGAATCGCTTTTCTCGCATCGTCATCGACAATCCGCGCAACATCGCGCCAACCGTGCTGTGCGTCGAGCAGGAAGTGATCGCGCTCGAAAACGGAGAGGTCGTTCGCGATATCGGCAACCTGAATTTCCCATTCGACCCGGCTACCCAGTTCGACATCATCGACCCCGCCACCAACGTGCCGACCGGGCAGAAGGCATACGGGGGCCAGGTGTATGCGCTGGTCTACAGCTATGTGATGGCCGAAGCGGCCAAGCGCGACCTCGCCAACGCGCAAGCGGAAGCTGACGCTATCGCCGCTACTACCGCAATCGCAGCTGCGGAAGCCGCCGCTGCTGCGCAATTGACGCCGCCGCCCTGACCGGTGACGCATCACCCCGATTGTCAATCTCCCGCTTCGGCGGGTTTGTTTTTTTAGGGAGCCATATGGCCGAACCAGTACTAACCCTCGCCGCGGTCTTCACCGCCGTCGGCAAAGCCGCGATTGCCTGTTTGCCCGGGGCGGCCGGCGCGGCAGTCTCGCTCAAGTTTCTGGGCGACAACCTAACCATGTCGCAGAAGCTGATCTCGTTCATGGTCGGCTTCGCCTGCGCCGTGTTCATCGGGCCGGCCGTCGTCGATTTCTTCCACATGACCGGTCCCCGCGTCCAAACGGGTATCGAATTTCTCATCGGTCTGTTCGCGCTGGCCACCTGCCGCGAGCTTTTCACCGAGATCAACAACGCCGACATCATCGGCGCGTTGAAACGTCGTTATCTGGGAGGTGGCCAATGATCGTCAAGATAGTTTCTGCGGCCGTGCTGGCCGTCTGCGTGTGGGGCGTGCTTGATCGCAGGATCCAGACTCGGACGGCCGGCACCGTGGCCCTCTCTCTTATCGGTTTGCTCGCCCTGGTGAACTTCCTATGATGACCCTCGCACAACTGGTCAAGATCATGCCCTACGCCCGTTCGCGGGCCGGACTGTTCATCGACCACCTCAATGCCGCGATGACGGAATTCGAGATCAACACGAAGTCGCGCGTCGCGTCGTTCCTGTCGCAGGTGGCCAAGGAATCTGGACAGCTGCAGTATGTGCGCGAGCTAGCGTCCGGCGAGGCCTACGACACGGGCTCGCTGGCGGTCCGGCTCGGCAATACACCCGAAGCCGACGGCGACGGCCAGCGCTGGAAGGGCCACGGCCTGATTCAGGTGACGGGGCTGGGCAACCACGCCGCCTGCGCCAAATATTTCGGCCTGCCTCTCAACCAGATCGCCGCCTGGCTGGAAACGCCCGTCGGCGCTTGCCGGTCCGCCGGCTGGTTCTGGAAGACGAAAGGCCTGAACCAGCTGGCCGACGCCGGCGATCAGCGCGCGGTAACAAAGCGGGTCAACGGCGGCTATAACGGGCTGGCCGAGCGCCTGGCCGTGTTCGAGGTCGCCATGCGGGTGCTGCCGTGATCGGGCTGCTCGACCCGCGCCTGTGGCTTGCCCTGGTACTGGTGGCCGCGGTGTCGTTCTTCGGCGGCGAATGGCACGAGCAGCGCGTCAGCACCGCCCGCATGGACCTGGCCGACGGGCTGGCCAAGGCGGCGCTGCGCGAGGCCACTGGGCGTGCGAAGACGGCCGAAATGCTCCTGGCCGGCACCCATTCAACCATTGATGCAGAACGAATAAAGGAAAAGGAAGATGCGAAAACTACCATCGACGCTTTGCGCGCTGATGTGCAGCGCGGCACTGTCAGCCTGTCAATCGCCACCCGTGCGATTCGTGCAGCCCCCGCCGGTCAAGATCCCGGAACTCGGTATGTCGAAACGCGAGCCGAACTTGTGCCGCAGGCTGCTATCGACCTTATCGACATCGCCGCCGACGGCGACAACGCGGTGCGGGACCTCAACGCCTGTATTGACAAGTACGACGCCGTAAGGCGCACGCTGAACCCGTAAGCCAATCCGAGCCCGCCCACCAGCGGGCTTTTCTCATTCTGGGCGCCATGATTTCTATTTCCAACTTCGGCGGCATGATGCCGCGCCGCAATCCTGCGCTGCTGCCTGATACCCTCGCCCAGGTGGCGCGCAACTGCAAGCTCTGGCACGGCGACCTGCGCCCGCTCAAGGCGACGCTGCAAGTGGTCACCCCGGCCGCGATCGGCGCGACCATCAAGACGATCCACCGGATCGGCATGGCGCTGCCCGAGCATCAATACTGGATGGCGTGGTCGACCGACGTCGACGTCGTGCGCGGCATGATCGCGGCCGACACGTCCGAGCGCACCTACTTCACCGGAAACGGCCTGCCCAAGGTCACGAACCTGCAAATGGCCACACAGGGCGGCGCCAGCTACCCCGTCAACTCCTACACCCTCGGCGTGCCCGCGCCGGTCCAGGCGCCCACGTGCGTGCCGAGCAGTATCGTCGCGCCTGTGGAAACCCGCGTCTACATCTACACCTACGTGACCGCGTGGGGCGAGGAAGGCTCGGCGTCGCCTCCCACCAAGATCTCCGTGTCGGAGGCCGGCACCGTGCAACTGGGCCTGCTGGTCACGGCGCCGGGCGGCAATCACAACATCGTCGCCAAACGGATCTACCGCAGCGTGCAGACCGCCACCGGCACTGCCATCTACCAGCTGGTGGCCGAGATCCCCGACGCCAACGTCACTTACAACGACATCAAGACCGCGATCCAGTTGGGCGAGGAAGTCACGACGCTGTCGTACGCCATGCCGCCTGCCGCCCTCAAGGGCCTGACCGCGCTGCCGAACGGGATCATGGCCGGCTTTGACGGCTATGACCTGTATTTCTGCGAGCCGTTCCTGCCGTACGCCTGGCCGGAAAAGTACCGCCTCACTACCGATTACCCAATCATCGGGCTCGGCGTATTCGGATCAAGCCTGCTGGTGTGCACGCAGGGATCTCCCTACCTTGTCACCGGGGTGCATCCGGACAGCATGAGCATGGAGCGCATCGAGCTCGACCAGTCGTGCGTTTCCAAGCGCTCGATCGTGTCGATCGGCGGCGGCGTCATGTATGCCTCTCCGGACGGGCTGATGTACGTGGGCGCCGGCGGCTCGCGCAATGTCACCGACGCTCTATATACCCGCGAAGAATGGCAGGCGCTCAACCCGGCGACCATCGACGGCTATTTCCACGACGGTAAGTACATTGCCCTGTACGCCGGCGGCGGCTTCATCCTCAATTCGATCGAGGATGCCAGCCTGACCATGTTCGACGAGGCCGTCACGGCCGGCTACGCGGATACGGTCAGCGACGCGCTCTACCTGGCGATCGGCGGCAACATCGCCAAGTTCAATGCCGGCGTGGACAAAACGTACACCTGGCGCTCGAAGAAGTTCCAGTTCTCGGCCCGCACGGGCCCGGGCTGCGCGCGCGTCGAGGCCGACACCTACCCCGTCACTTTCAATATGTACGCCGACGGCGTGCTGAAACATACCCAACCCGTCCTCGACGACAACGTGTTCCGGCTGCCTGCGGGCTACCGGCCGCGCGAAATCGAGCTTGAACTTACCGGCACCGGCGTGGTGCGCATGCTCGCCATCGCCGATCGCCCTGCGGAGCTGAAAATTGGATAAACCAGATAAATACCCGAGCATTCCCGCCATTTCGTCGCGCGTGCCGAACGAGATCGGTTCGCTGCTGCGCCCGATGCGCGAGATCCTGACCGCCTTCACGGCGGGCAATAACAAAATTGCCCGCATGGGCGACCTGCAATCGATCGCGCTGCCCGATTTCGGCGACCTGGGCGGCGCCTGGTTCAAGGATGGGACCGATTCAACCGTCCCGCCGATGCCCACCGGGCTGTCGATCGATGGCGCCCTGGCCAACATCATGCTCTCGTGGGAAGCGACCACCTACGGCAACCTGTCACACACGGAAGTGTGGCGCGCGCAGACCAATGATTTCAGCCTGGCGCAGCTTATCGGGCGTGGCGCCGGGCGCGTCTACGTCGACAACGTGGGTGGCGCGGCCGTTCGCTACTACTGGATTCGCTACGTGTCGCGCGCGAACATTCCCGGCCCGTTCAACCTGCAGGCGGGCACGATGGGCGCCACCGGCACCGATCCGGCCTACATGATGCAACTGCTGCTCAACAAGCTCGGCTATGATCAGTTCGACAGTGCCGCTGGCGTGTTCCCGGTTCGCACCGAAACGGCGCTGCCCGTGCTGCCGCACGCGAAATATCCGCCCGGCGTGCTGGTCTACCTGACCACCGACCAGAAGATCTACCGCAACGCGGCGAACGTATGGACGTCGGCCGTGGGCGCGGCCGACATCACCGGGCAGCTCGCCAACGCCCAGATTGCCGCCTTGGCGGCGAGCAAGATCACCGGCCAGCTTACCGACGCCCAGGTGGCCGCGATCGCCGCGGCGAAGGTCACGGGCCAGATCGTCGGCACCCAGATCAGCGACGGGTCCATTTCAACGGCCAAAATCGTCGCCGGCGCCATCACGGCCGCCCAGATCGCCGCGGACACCATCACCGCCGCCCAGATAGCCGCCGGCGCCATTACCACGGTGGAGATCGCGGCCGGCGCCATCACGACCGCCAAAATTGCCGCTGGCAACGTCACTGCGACCGAGCTGGCGGCCGGATCCGTCATCGCTGGCAAGATCGCGGCGCAGGCCGTCACGGCGAACGAGCTGGCGGCCAACGCCATCATTGCCGGCAAGATCGCGGCCGGCGCCATCGTGGCCGGCGACGGCGTCATTGCCAACGCCGCCATCGGAACCGCCCACATCATTGACGGCACCATCACCAACGTCAAGATCGGTAACGCGGCCGTGGACAACGCGAAAATTGCCAACCTCGACGCCGGCAAGATCACAACCGGCTACATGGACGCCGCGCGCATTCTGGCCGGCTCCATCGACGCCAAGATCGCCAATCTTGACGCGGCCGTCATCAACTCCGGCTTTATCAATTCGGCGCGCATCAACACGGCCTCGATCGCCAACGCGATGATTTCCAACGCGCAGATTGTCAACGGGTCGATCGGAAGCGCCCAGATCGCCAATGCCGCCATCACACTGGCCAAGATCGACACGGCCAGCATCACCAGCTTGTCCGCCCTGAGCGCGACGATCGGGCTCATGAAGAGCTCGAATAACCCGGAGCACTCGGAAATGGACAACAACGGCTTCCGGGCCTACGACGCCAACGGCACATTGCGCGTGCGCGGGGGGGTCTGGTAATGCCGGCCGGCTTTCAGTGCTTCAACGCAAGCGGCGTCTTGACGTTCGAGGCACTTGACTACATCGGCCGCGTGCTGGGCCGTATTGCGATAGTCGGCGCCAATGGCCCGGGGTCGATCGTCGACGCCGGGTTGCTGGCCGGTACACCGTTCGGCATTTTTTTCCTGACGTCCGTCAGTACCGGTCTGAACACGTACAAGACGGTCACGATCACCATCAACGGGTCCACGCTCAGCTGGACCTTCGTCGATGGTTCCACGGCCGGCAATTCGCCTGACGGCTTCATCATTTACGGACTCAAATAATGCCAGCAGGATTTCAGGTCATCGGGGAGCACGGGAGCACCCAGATCGACGACACCTATTTCAACTTCGCGTGCGTGGCGAAGGGCACGATCAACATGCCGGCATCGGCGAACAGTTCGGTCAATCTGTACGGACTCACGCCCGTCACGCTGACCATGGACGGCACCTACCCGATGTTGTTCATCGCCCCGAAGAACACGGTGGCCTGCGTCAGTCGGGTTGCGGCGACGGGCGCCAGTCATGAATTCACGATTCATGGCGGGTTGACGGAGGCGGGGCAACCACTGGCCGAGTCGTTCTCGTGGTTCCTGTTCGACCGTCCGCCGCCACCGGTGCTGCATGGCAGTGGCCTTCAGGTATTCAATGCCGCAGCGCAATGCACCTTCGACTCGAATTACCCGCCGATGCGCATTGCGGGGTTGCTGACGGTGCCGACGGGGTTGGCCGATGCCTCAATGACGCTGGCGTCGGGCGACTACGCTTGCGGTCTAGGGCAGGGGCGCCGGGGCCGGACGCCAAATAACGTGACAACCGGGGCGACGCTGATCGACGCTTTCAAAATCACGCCCACGCAGGTCAAGCTGAGCTTGAAATACCTGCTGTTCGGCGGCCCCAGCAACGGCTCCACCTACACGAACGGCGGAGGTGGCCAGGCGCTGGTGATTGACGTCAGCCGCCTGTAATGCTCGGGGTGGGCGCCACGGACGGTCCGCGCGTGGGCTTGAAGCACGTGCCGGGGAAGTCGCACACCTTGTCTCGGTCTTTCTGGCGCTCGGCGTTGTTGCGGTCGGCAACCGCCCATTGCTCGGGGGTCATTGGGGCACATCCAGGCAGGGAGCCAATCACCAGTAAAACCAATAGAATTTTGCGCATGTCGAACCTTTCTCACTCAGCGGAAAGGCAATTATATGGGTATCCACTTAGAAAGTAATCTTGCATTATGCTCAATCATCAAACTGTCGTAAACCTGCAAAAACGCCTGATCTTGCTTGCTTTGTTGCTGGTGTGTCAGATCGCCGCGCTGCTCGCACCACTGCGGGCCGGCTGGGCACTGCTCACGAATAACCTTGATCGGGCGCTGGAAATCATCAAGAGCTATGACCTGCTCGGCAATGCCCTGACCAACGGGCGGTACAACGAGCTGATCAGCACCCGGGCTGATCGCGCGCGGGCGCAAAACCGTCGCTGGGGTTGTGTCCTGTGCCGCCTGCTCGAGCAAGTCGACTCGGGGCATTGCGCGCGCGCCGGCAAGCACGGTCCGCCGGTCGCGTAGTACCCGCGAACCATCGTTTCACCCTCTACCAGCCGCCTTTATGCGCGGTTTTTTTACGCCTGAACCTTGCCCTGGCTAAATTCCAAGTTTCTGGAAACCCGGGGATATAGTTCGCGCGCCTTGATGAACCGGAGCCCCGAACCCATGAGAAATTTCCAACGCATTGCGTCCGATATGGACATCACCCCGCTGCTGCTGGCGATCAATACCAAGCCCCGCCTGTGGCGCGAAGACACCTACCTGCGTGACTTCCCGCAAGGGCCTTTCGGCGAGATCGAATCGATCATGCTGCGCTTCCCGGTCAAGTCCGTGCACGACACGCAAGCCGAGTTGGAAAACCACCTCAGTACGTATGACCAGCAAGAAAACGTCGATTATCCTGCATACAAGACTTTGTCCGAGGCTCGTCCGCTGATCATGTGGCTGATGTCGCGCGTTGCCGGCGAGCGGCTTGGGCGATGCATGATCAACAAGATCGCGCCTGGCGGCCGCATTTTCCCGCACGTCGACACCAAGTCGCACACCGACTACTACAGCCGCTTCCACATCGTCCTGCAGTCCAATCCGGACTCGCACTTCCGGGCGGGAACCGAGACGGTGAACATGCCGGCCGGCGATATCTGGTGGTTCGACAACGCCCAGGAACACGAAGTCATCAACGCCGGCACCACCGACCGCATCCACCTGGTTGTCGATATCCGGACGGCGCGATGATCGTCTGCGCCATCGAATCGTTCGAGCAGCAGCTGGAAGAACTTCAGGTCCTGTTGCCTGCGCATTACACGGAGCTGGCCCTGAATCAGGATCAGGTCCCGCTCTCTCCCCGCTACGACGTCTACATCAAGAACGAGCGCGCCGACGCCCTGCTGTTCGTCACGCTGCGCGACGACGGCGATCTGGTGGGCTACTTCATCGGCTTCATCGGCCCCGGCCTGCACTACAGCACCTGCCTGACCTGCACGATGGACATCTTCTATGTGCGCAAGGACAAGCGCAAGGGCACGGCCGGCGTGCGCATGTTCCGTTTCGTCGAGGCCGAGCTGCGGCGCCGTGGCGTGGACCGCTGGTTCATGGGTTCCAAGGTATCGGCCGACGCAAGCGCGCTCTTCCGGCGCATCGGCGCCGAAAAGGTCGAAACATATTATTCAAAGTGGCTAGGGGGTTGAAATGAGGATGTCTCGAACTGAGAAGAAACAGGACGCGCTGCTCGCGGGCGGCGGCCGCTATTGCAGCGTTGCCGCCGCCGTTTTCGGTGGCGCCATCGTGGGTGGCATCGCGTCGAGCTCGGCCTCCGGGAAGGCGAGCAAGGCAGCTGCGAATTCAGCTGCGGCGAGCGCCGAATCGCAGGAGCGGATCGCCAAGGATCAGCTCGACTTTGCGAAGACGCAGGACGCCGACAACAAGATCCGCTTTGCCAAGGCCGACGCGCTGACCGAAAAGGTCACGAACAAGCAGCTCGATTCGATGGACCAGAACATGGCGCTGGCCAAGGACTACGACGAGTACAACAAGGGCACGTTCCGGCCGCTGGAACAGTCGATCGTTTCCGACGCCGAGAAATTCGACACGCCGGAAGAGCAGGAACGCGCCGCCGGCGCCGCGTCGGCATCGGTCAAGCAGAACATCACCCAGGCGACGGAAGCGAACGCACGCGCGCAGGCCCGCATGGGCGTGAACCCGAATTCGGGCCGCGCCACCGTCATGCAGAACGAATCGGCCATTACCGGCGCGCTGGGCGAGGCAAGCGCGGAAAACTCGGCCCGGATGGCGACCAAGACGCTGGGCGCCGCCAAGCGCATGGATGCGGCTAGTCTGGGGCGCAACCTGCCGAGCGCGCAGGCCACCAGCGCCGGATTAGGCATTTCGGCCGGGCAGGCGGCCATTGCCGGCACGGCGCAAACCAACGGCACCGCGATCAGCGGCGCCACCGCCGTTGGTGGGCTGTATGGCCAGGCCGGCGCCCAGTACGGTCACGCTTCGCAGAACTACAGCAACGTGTCCAACGCCGCCAGCAAGGCCGCCGCCGACAGCGCTGCCGCATGGGGCCAGATCGGCGGCATGGGCATGAGCTATTTGCAGAAGCCACCAACGGCGGGCGGCGTACCGAACGCCCAGAACGTCATGCCATCTTCAGGATATTAAGGAAAACATATGTCGGCAATTGCTGGATTTGTAGGAGGCCTGCAACAGGGCTATACGTTCGTCGATGACATGAAGCGCAAGCAGACCGACGACGGCCGCAGGGTCAAGGATGACGCCCGCCGCGAACAGGCGGCGGAGTTTGCGGAAGAATCGCGCGGCCGCACGCGCAAGGGATGGGACAAGGAAGACGAGTACCAGTCGGAAGTGGATGCACTGGACGGCGGCTTTTTCCCGAAGGAGCGCAAGGAGCCGCCGGCGCCCGCGATCGGCATGCAGTCCCCCGCACCTGGCGCGAACGCCCCCGCCGATCCGGCCGTCCAGCAAACGGCCGTGCGCAGCCTGGCCACCGCCGCGCCGGCCGCGCCCGCCATCTCCGCACCGAAGGCGCCGCCGCCGATCGATGGCGCACTGGCAGGCGCGCCGGACGCATCCTCGCCGGTCGCGCCGGTGGCAGCAGGCATGCCCCAGTCCGCGCCCGCTGCCGCTGCGCCGCAGGCAGGCCTGCCGCAGCAGGCAAATCAGATGACCAGCATGGGCGCCTCGATGGACTACCTGATCAAGCGCGCCCAGATCGACATGCGCCACGGGAAAATCGACGGCCCCGGCATCGCCAACCTGTACAAGCTGCGCGCCAGCGCCGCCAAGGAAGGCCTGAACGAAGCCGTCAGCCTGCTCGCGCAGGGCGATAACGAAGGGGCCATGAAGCGCTTCAACGAAACCGGCGACATGAAGGACTGGCATGTACAGTCGTCGGTCGATGGCGTCTTCCGGCATGGCGGCGTCGACATCCCCACCAAGATCGTGACGGTCAAGGCGGCCGACGGCACCACGCGCACCGTGAACACCGCCCAGAACATGGTGCAGAGCCAGCTGATCGACACGATCGTCACGCAGGCGCAGAAGGGCGTCGCCCTGGACGACAGCCGCGCCGATGCCAAGGTCGGGCGCCATATCCAGCAGCAGAACGCCGACACACAGGAAGGCTACCGCCGCGACCAGGCGGACAACATGAAGGAACAGCGCCGCCTGCAGGAGGCAGCGCTGGACGCCAAGACTGTGCCGGCCGCGATCTGGGGCGAGAAGGACGACGCCTTCCTGAAAGAGCACTACTCCGGCAAGGACGAGGTTTCCGGCGCCAAGTCGTTCGACGGCGACGGCATGCAGTTCGCCAAGCAAGTTGCCGTTGCCCGCTCGCGCTCGAATGGCGGCGACGCGGCCACGGCCAGCGCATATGCGCTGGCGGCTGATGCCAACCTGAAGGTGCAGGCGGGCGGCGACGCAGCCAAGCTGCGCCAGTTGCGCAACGAAGCGCTGCAACAGCTGATCAAGGTGGCGCCTGCGCCGCCAGCGGGAGGCACCGAATGGGAGCAGATCAACGCCAACAGCCGCGCGGGCGCCCCCGCCCGGGAAGCGGGTCGCCGCGACGTACTGCTCGAAGAGCTGAAAAAGGCGACGCGCCCGGAAGACATCGCCTCGCTGAAACGCGAACTGGCGAGGCTCGGCCCGACGTCGGCCCCGGCCGGCGTCGTGTCGGGGCCGGTGAAGGCGGCCGCGCGTGCAGCCTCGGCGCCGGCCGCTGCACCAGCAGCGCCGCAGGCATCAACGACCCCGGGGCAGGAAGGCCATATTCAAACCCCTAACGGCGTCGACGTGCGCAACGACGTCACGATCAGGGAGCTGAACAAGTCCCTTGCCAAGCTGGACAAGAACGACGTGCGCAACACGCAGACCCTGATGGCGCTCGGCACCGCATTCAACACCCGCATGCAGCAGCTGCAAGACAACTACGGATCGGGCGCCCACCTGATTGCCAATTAATTTACCACCGCCACCTATGACCACCAAAAAAGCACAGCCGCAATACCTGACCCAACCTGCCGATGGCGAGTCAAACTGGAGCGCGTTCGACCAATTTGTCGCGCCGCAACCCGTGGAAAAGCCCGTGGAAAGTGCCGGCGTCATGCGCACCGGGGGCGACATGCTCATCAAGGGCGCGCAGGGCGTCGTCGGACTCGGGCAGGCCGCCGTCGGGCTGGGCAGCCTGGCGACCGGTGGGCTGGTGGGCAAGGGCGCACGCGCCATCGGCTACGACCCGCAGCAAACCAAGGAATTCCTGGGAGAATTCCTCAGTGACAGCCAGAAGGCGTCGGAAGCAGCCGTGCAGAAGGAAGATACGTTCCTGGGCGCGGTCGGCGCCACGCTGGCCAACCCGCGCGCGCTGGCAGGCAGCATCGTGGAATCGCTGCCTGGCATGATCTCGGGCATGGGTGCGGCCGCAGGCGCCGCGCGCACGATCGGCGCTCGGGCGGCAGCCGCGTACGGTGGCATGGGCACGGAGGCGGGAGCGCTGGCGGCGAAGGCGGCGATCGAGAAGGCGGGCGGAAAGCTGCTGGCGGTGGGCGCCGGTACCGAAGGCGCCCAGACTGCCGGCCAGGTGGCCGACGATGCGCAGGCGGCCGGACGCACCTACAGCGAATACGCGCCGGCGGCAGTGTCGGCAGGCCTGACCACGGCCGCGATCGGATTCGGCGCTGGCAAGCTGGTGGGCGATGCGGCAACCGACTTGGCTACTGGCGCGCGCACGCTGACGGGCAGCAAGGCGGCCAAGGTCGGCAAGGAAATGTTCAGCGAGGGCGTGCTGGAAGAAATGCCGCAGTCCGCGCAGGAACAGTATTTCACCAACGTGGCGATGGGGGAAGAGGACCGCACCAAGGGCGTCTCGCGCGCGGCCGGCATGGGCATGGTAACCGGCGCCGCCATGGGTGGCGGCATGGGCATGCTGCACGGCGACAGCGCGGCGACGCCGGAGCCATTGCCGGCGCCTCCTCCTGTGCCGCTGGCCAATACCGGCCCGCTCTCGCGCGCGGCCAATGCCGCAGCAGCAGCGGCCGCGGCCCAAGCCGCAGCAACTGGACCGGCAGCAGCTGGACCGGCATCACCTGGCGCGCCGGCGGCGCCGGTTCAGTTGCCGGCACTGGCCGATATCGATGCACGCATGAACGAGCTGGTCGCGATCGGGCACGGTTCGCTGGGCGGGCGCACCACCGATGCCGAAGGCAACAAGGTCGAGATCCCGCCGGTGGCCGGGCGCCGCCTGACGCCGGAGGAAACAGCGGAATTTGGTGCGCTCAAGCAGGCGCGCGCCACCCGCGTGGCCATTCCAACCGACCAGCAGGCCGAATTCGATACCCTGGTGGCCGAAGAGCAGGCCGAGCGCAACAAGAAGTTCGAGCCGGCCCTGCAGGCGGCTGCGCAAAACCGTGAACAGGCCGAATCGGACCAGATCAGCGCCATGGAAGCGGCCGACGCCCAGTTGAGCCAGCAAACCGCGCTGGCAGAGCAACAGCGCATCATCGAAGAAACCAACGCCCGGGTAGAGCGCGAGCACATCACCCGCGCCGAAGAAGCGCGCGCCGCCCTGCGAGCGGACGTGCTGGCTGACGAATCGATCCCAGCCGATGGCAAGAAAGCCGCCCTGCGCGCTGCGCTCAAGCGCGAAGGCTACCGCACGCCTGTGTTGACCGACGCCGAGCACAGGGAAATCGACGACGCCACGGCGCCGGTACCGAGCGCGCCAAACGAACTGGTGGACGCGGTCCCGGAGCGCAAGGAAGTCGCACCCGTGTCCGGCGCGCCGAATACACAGGCTGTAGACGAAGCGATCGCGGCCGGCATGCGCCTGAAGGGCGGCCGCGTGCTGCACAAGCTTGGGTCGACCAAGATTTTCCGCCTGAGCACCGCCCAGCGCGCCTATTACGACAAGGCGATCGCGCGCGCTGAACCGCAAAACACGGGGAATGTTCCGGTTTTGCGGGAAAATTCCCCGGAATCCGGGAAAAGTGTCACTGAAAACGGTCAAACTGTTCCGGACGTCGAAACGCAGGAATCGGCCGACGATTCGCTTTATGGGGGCGCAGTGGCATTCGTCCGTTCGACGGGCGACGCCTCGATCCCGAAGTTGCAGCAGCATTTGAAGGTCGGATACAACCGCGCCGCCCGCCTGTTGGAGCGGATGACCGGCGAGGGCATTGTCACGCCCATGACATCGGCCGGCGCGCGCCAGGTCATCCCCGAGGCCGCACCAGGTGCGGAAGCGGCAGCGTTCGACGCGGCCGCTCAGGAAGCGGCGACCAGCGCACGCAACGATCGCCCTGAGCCCACCGAGGCGCAGAAGGAAGCGGGCAATTACAAGGTCGGCCGCGCCAAGCTGCACGGCCTGGGCCTATCGATCGAGAATCCAGAAGGATCGGTCCGCAAGGGCGTCGACAAGGCCGGCAAGCCGTGGGAAACCACGATGAATCACCACTACGGTTACATCCGTGGCACCGTGGGCGCCGACAAAGACCATATCGACGTCTTCGTGGGCAAGAACCTGAACAGCGACAAGGTGTTCGTGGTTGACCAGATCCACCCTGACAGCGGCAAATTCGACGAACACAAGATCATGCTCGGCTTCGACTCGATTGACGAGGCCCGCGCAGCCTACCAGTCGAACTACGACGCGAACTGGACGGGCGGGCGCAACATCACCGAAACCACGCTGGAAGAGTTCAAGGCCTGGCTGGCTGGCGGCAAAACCAAACGCCCATTCGCCCAGCTGCAGGCCGCAGAGGCGGCGCCGGCACCTGGCGAGCAGCTGGACAAGGCGAAGACCGACACCCGCGCCTACATGGACTGGTATCTGACCCAGAACCCCCGCGCCACCGTCCCGATGACCGGAATGACGGGCGGCCGCACTTTCCATTTCGACTCGCCGCCGTTCACCAAGGCCGGCGAAGCGATGGTCGACAACCGCAAAGACCTGATTTTCCAGTACGGCACCATGTGGGCCGAGGCGCAGAAGGCCAGCGCCCCGGCCGGGGCGAAGACGCTCACCAAGCAGGACCTGAACAAGATGACGGTCAACGACATGAGCGACGTGCAGCTGCTGCAAGCGCGCGAGGTGTTCGCCGGCGCCGCCCGGGCGCCGAAGATCGACAAGGAGATCGCCGCGCGCGGTCTGGATGACGCGCCGGCCGCCAAGGTCGACGCCGCGACATTCGACGAGCCAGACGCCCCGGGACAGCTCCCGATGGGCACCTACGGCACCGTAGACACGCCGCTGCGCTTCATTTCCGGCATGTCGGCGCCTGCGGACTTCGCCGCGGCCTTCGCGGCCGACAAGCACGTCGGCATTTCGATCAACGCGCTGTCGCTCAAGTCGATCCCGAAGATCGCCGCCGCCATGGCCGCCAGCAAGGGCGCCTACCTGTTCATCGACTCGGGCGCGTTTTCGGTCTTCATGGCCAACAACCGCGCGAAGGCTGCCAAGGTCGAGCAGTTCGCCGAACTCGAGGAAAAGGGCCTGGACTTCGACGCCATTTTCGATAAATACGAACTGCTGCACCTGGCGATCGGACGCGCCGACGAAACCGGCTACACCGCCGAACGCGTTTTCTTCGTCATGCCCGACATCGTCGGCGACCAGGCCGGCTCGCTCGAATTGGTCAAGCGCTATGCGGACAGCATCAACATGGGCGGGCGCAACATCGTCCCCCTGCAGGGCGGTGAATTGACGCTCAAGCAGGCATATGAAACGATGATGCGCAATCTCGGTCTGGATCCTGCACGGGACATCTCGCCGATCATCGGCATCCCGTCGAAGGCGCGCGCCGTCTCGAACGAGCAGGTACACGACCTGGTGAAAGCTTACGGCGACAAGATCTGGGGCATCCACATCCTGGGCGCCGTGGCCGACAAGACGCTCACGCCGCGCCTTGACGTGCTGCGTAGCGCCGGCTACGACGACGGCAATGTCAGCGCCGACGCCAACCGCCTCCGTTCGCTCATGTGGGGCGGCACGCCGCGTGCCGAAGCGATGCGCGAGCTGCTGCACGGAGGCGGGCTGACCAAGTCGATCCGGGAATCGGCCAAGAACGAGCCAGGCGCGATCGCCAACGGCACCGCGCCGGAACACGTCCAGTCGGGCGTCGACGATCGCGAGCTGGGCCAGATTGTCGCGGAGTTCAACAGCTCGCAAGCCGAAATGATGGTGGGCGACCACCTGGTATCGAACATCTTCCAGCCGCCGGGCAAGCGCGAAGTGGTGCGCCTGAACGACAAAGTCAAGGCCACTGGCAAGCTGTGGGACGGACAGGAAGTGAAGGCCTACCAGAAGGATCTGGCCGAGCGCGAGACGCTGGAAAAGGCGGGCGAGCCGGTTCCGGCTGCACTGGCCAAGTCGCTGGCCGACTTCGAGGCGGCCTACCTGCCGCACGTCGCTCGTCTTGAGGAAGAGGCGAAAGCCGAAATCGCGACGTGGAAGTCGCACGCCCAAGAACAGGGCATGGACGACGAAATCCGCCGCGCCAACGGGCGCAAGATTGTGCTGTCGCTGTTCGACCTGTCCGGCGAATGGTCCAAGCCGTGGGAAGAAGCGGGCTATCAGGTGTACCGCTTCGACATTCAAGACGATCCGCAGGTCGGCGATGTCAACAACTTCTCGTCCGACTTCTTCGGCGACTGGTTCGGCGACTTCGACGGGCTCGACGTGCATGCCATCCTGGCGGCCACGCCGTGCACCGACTTCGCCGTATCTGGCGCGCGCCACTTCGCCGCCAAGGACATGGACGGGCGCACGGTGGCCAGCGTCAAACTGGTGCACCAGACGATGAACACCATCGAGTACTTCAAGCCGGCGGTATGGGCGCTGGAAAACCCGGTCGGGCGTATCGAGAGTCTGGGCGGCCTGCCACCATGGCGCCTGTCGTTCGATCCTAACCACCTGGGCGACTCGTACACCAAAAAGACGCTGCTGTGGGGCCGCTTCAATGCGGACCTGCCGATCGCGCCGGTCGAGCCGACCGAGGGCAGCAAAATGCACAAGCTGTACGGCGGCAAGAGCATGGCCACTAAGAACGCGCGCAGCGTCACGCCTGAAGGTTTCTCGTACGGCTTCTTCATGGCCAACAATGCGCACGACAACCCAGCCATGACGATCGCCAACAAGTATGACCGTCTGGACCGCGCAGCCATCGAGCAGGCGCTGGCCGCCGGCGTGACCGAAGAGCAGATCAATGAAGCGGTCGAAGACTTCTACTACATGGATCTGGACGACGACGCCGCCAACGACGCCCTGCGCGCGCTGGTAGCCGACAAGGCTCCGGAGCCGGAAGCGGTAACAGAGCCGGCCCCGGATCCAGCCCCACCACCGAAGAAAGGCAAGCGCACCCCGAAGGCGGCAGCGCCGGCCCCGGCCACGCTCGTCATCACCAGCCAAGAACCGGCCGCGATCGCGCGGGCCGTGCTCGACTATCTGCCGTCGATCGCCACCTGGGACGACGTCAAGGTGGCCGAGGAAGCGCTGGACCAGCTCGAAAAGGGATACCGCGCCGTCAAGGACCGTGCCGGCGAGGCGCTGGCCAACATGGTGTGGGACAGCGTGCGCATCTTCAAGCTGTTCAACGAAGGCAACGCGTCTTACAAGGATGAAGCCAAGCGCCTCACCCAGACGCTCAAGGACCTGGCTGCTAAGAAGACCACCGTGGAGGCGCCGGCGGCGCCAGTCGCGGCCGCCGACAAGGCGCCCGCAGTTGCGCCCCAGTTCGCCAACAACAAGCTGTTCACCACCGATGCGGTCGAAAAGGCCCGCGCGCGCATGAAAGCCAAGCTCGGCACTCTTAATTCCGGGCTGGATCCCGAGCTGGTCATGGACGGCATCACGATCGCCGGCGCCTACATCGAATCGGGCGTGCGCGCGTTCTCGGCGTTCTCCAAGGCGATGACGGCTGACCTGGGCGAGGCCGTGCGCCCATACCTGCGGAGCTTCTACGAGAGCGTGCGTCACTACCCGGGCCTGGACACGTCCGGCATGACGCCGGCGGCCGAGCTGGACGCCATGGAGCAGGCCGGCACCGCGCCGCACACCCAGCCGTCGAGCTTCAAGAACGCCGCGATCGGCGAAACCGTCAAGGTGGCGCCAAAGGCGAAAAAACAGGCCGACGTGGTGCTGCGCGACGATTGGGGCGTGACCCACATCGACGGCTGGGTCGAGATCGCTGGCGGCAAGAACGAGCAGACCGATTACGGCCTGCGCGACGGGCTCAAGGACGCGTTCCTGAAGGACACCCAAAACTACCTACGCAAGGTATCGGCCGAGTTGCAGGCGCACGGATTCTCGCCATACAGGGACGCCAAGGGGAAACTGGTCAAAACGGTGCGCGTGAACGAATCGGGCACGGCCGGCGCCGGGGACGTCATGCTGACCATGTTCCACCCGGAGAAGCAGCACGGGATCTACCTGCACGTCGGCGATTCGTCGATCCGGGGCATGGTTCCAACCACCAAGTCGGGCATTGCCCTGATGATGCGCGTCGGTAGCCAGGCTGACCAATCGGGCACGAAGGACAAGAATCGCTGGTTGCCAGTCAACCTGTCGGCGGTCGATCTGGCCGAGCTGGCCGCCAAGGCCGTGCACGCGCGCGCTGTTGCGCCCGCACAACTTGCAAATACTGTAACTATCAACGATACTGAAACTACTCCCGCGCAAGCGGAAACGAAGGAGCAAACCAATGATTCCACCCCTACAGCAAGTGCGCCTGCGATCGATTCGCCGGTGGCTGACGGACAACGACCCGCAGGCGCAATCACTCGAGGCGCTGAACAGCCGCGCGAGCGCGCTGGACGAGGCGATGCTGGAAGCGTTCGAGAATCGCGAGGACGAGATCCGATCGCAGATGATGCGCGAGAAGACCTGGGGAACGAGCGAGGGGCTGACGCAGTTTCCGACCGCCCGCCTGTCGCTGTGGCAAGAGGTAACAAGCGAGTTTCTGCCGACTTCCGTCCTGACGTCGGAGGACTGACCCGCGAAGGGTCGTGGCTCGACACGGCCGCACGCAATGTCGACCTAATCGAACTGGCGCTCACCATCGAGCGCGAAAACCGCCCGGCCACCGCTGCCGAGCAGGCCCAGTTGTCCAAGTACGTCGGCTTTGGCGCTTCCGCCATCCGTAACAAGCTGTTTCCGATCCCGCCGTCCTACTCCAAGCAGCAGGATCCTAACCGCCTGATCTGGCCGAACCTGATCAATGAGGCGAGCTGGCGCGGCCTGGCCGAGCGCATGGAGGCGCTGCCGGCCGCATGGCAGCGTTCCGTGCTCCAGTCGTCCCAGTACGCCCACTACACCAGCGAAGGCATCATCCGATCGACGTGGAGCGCGATGCAGCGCCTGGGCTTCACGGGCGGCAAGGTGTTCGAACCCGGCATGGGGATCGGTTCGTTCTCGATGCTGATGCCCGACACCGTGCGCGACACCTCGCGCTATACCGGCGTCGAATTTGACGGCCCGACCGCGCTGATCGCCCGCCTGCTCTCGCCCGAGCAGAACATGCTGCACGACGACTTCATCAAGCGCAAATTCCCGCGCGACTATTTCGACGTGGCCATCGGCAATCCGCCGTTCTCGCAAACCCAGATCTTCGCCGACCCGGACTACGAAAAGCACGGCTTCATGCTGCATGACTTCTTCTTCGCCAAGTCGATCGACCGCGTGCGCCCGGGCGGCCTGCTGGCGTTTGTCACCAGCAAGGGCACCATGGACAAGCAGACCGACAAGGCCCGCAAGTACCTGTCCGCCCGCGCCGACCTGCTGGGCGCGATCCGCTTGCCGTCTACCGCGTTCGAGGACAACGCCGGCACGTCCGTTGTCACCGACGTGATCTTCCTGCGCAAGCGCCACGAGCACGAAGCACCGGCCGGGCAGGCCTGGGCCAACGTGGCCAGCGTCGACACCAAGGACGGCGTGGTGGTCATCAATGAATACTTCGCCAACAATCCGGCGATGGTGCTGGGCCAGAACCGCGTTTCCGGCAATACCGACGACATGGGCCGCCGCATCAACGCGAACGGCCGGGGCGCCGCGCAATACACCGTCGTCTCCTACGACGACACCGCCGCCGATCTGGACGCCAAGTTCGCCGCGGCGATCGAACACCTGCCGGAGAACGCCTATTCGGTACTGGCCCAGACGCGCGAGAGCGTGCAGCGCGAGACGGCCAAGGTCGATTTTGACCCGAGCGTCAAGCGCGAAGGCGTGGTCTACCTGGCCAAGGACGGCGCCATCATGCGTGTCGAGAACGGTGTTGGCCAGCCTTTGGCGGACGGCATGAAAATGACCGAAGCCGACAAGGCGTGGTTCGCCGGTTACATCGGCATCCGCGATCTGGTCAACGAAACGCGCCTGGCGCAGGCAAGCGATGGCAAGTGGGAAGCATCGTTGAAAAAGCTGAACAAGGCCTATGACACATTCCGCGCCGAACACGGCCCGATCAATGATTTCCGCGTGCAGGTGCGCAAGTCGACCGACGAAGAAGGCAATACCGTCGAAACCGAGTCGCGCATCTTCAAGAACCGTCGCCGGTTCCGTGAGGACTACGATTCGGCCATCCTGACCCAGCTCGAAACCATCAACGAAGCGGGCGACATCGTCAAGTCGCCCTTCCTGCTGGGCCGCACCATCGGCAAGCCGGTCACGCGCGACGTGCGCACCATCGGCGACGCCCTGGCCGTGTCCCTGGACGACACCGGGCGCCTGAATCTTGACGACGTGGGACGCCGCATTGGCCTGTCGCGCGACGACACGATCGAAGCGCTGGGCAATCAGGTGTACCAGGCCCCGGCCGGTGACTGGCAGCTCGCCGACGAGTATCTGTCGGGCGACGTGGTCAGCAAGCTCGAAGAGGCCGAACAGGCCGCCCGGGTCGATGACAGCCTGGCGCGCAACGTCGAGGCGCTGAAAGCGGTGCAGCCGGAGAAGCTGGGACCGTCGCAGATCAGCGCAAAGCTGGGCGCGTCGTGGGTCCCGGCAGCGCACGTCAACGCCTTCGCGGCCGAGATCGACGCCGGCGCCGTCACGTTCGACCCGAAAACCGAAACCTGGCAGGTCGACGGCGGCAACCTGCGCAGCGCCCGCCGCGCCGGCGCCGAATATGGCACGGCCGCGCGATCGCCGTCCGAGCTGCTGGAAACGGCCCTGAACAGCCGTTCGCTCAAGGTCACGATGAAGATCGATGGCAAGTCCGTCACCGATCAGGAAGCGACGACGGCCGCCAATGAAATGCTCAAGAAGATCAAGGACAAGTTCAAGGGCTGGATCTGGACCGACTCCGAGCGGGCGTCCGAGCTGGTCGAATCGTACAACAAGCGCTACAACAACATCGCCCCGCGCCGCTTCGACGGCGCCTACCTGACGCTGCCTGGCGTGTCGATGCGCTACACCCTGCACCCGCACCAAAAGAACGGCATCGCGCGCATCATCCAGACCGGCAACACCTACCTGAACCACGCCGTGGGCTCGGGCAAGACCATCGAAATGATTGCGGCCGGCATGGAGCAGAAGCGCCTCGGCCTGATCAACAAGCCGATGTACGTCGTGCCGAACCACATGCTCGAGCAGTTTTCCAATGAGTTCATGGAGCTGTATCCGCTGGCCAACATCATGGTGGCCGACGACGAGAACTTTTCGGCCGAGCGCCGCAAGGCCTTCATCGCCAGCGCCACGCTGAACAACCCGGACGCCGTGATCATCACGCACGACGCGTTCCAGCGCATCGGTGTCAAGGAAGAGTCCGTGGCCCCGATCCGCGACGAGATCCTGGCCGACCTGGAGATCGAGCTGTCGGAGACGGCCAAGGACAATGGCGCGCGCGTGCGCCGCTCCCAGCTCGAACAGCAGATCGAGGCCGTCACGCAGCGCTTTGATCGCATCATCGCGGCCGGCGGCAAGGATTCGACCTTGAAATTCGAGGATATCGGCGTCGACTTCGTGTTCGCCGACGAGGCGCACGTCTTCCGCAAGCTCGACTTCCACACGGCGCAGCAGATCAAGGGCATCGACCCGAACGGATCGAAGCGCGCCCTAGACATGTACGTCAAGACGCGCTGGCTTGAGCAGCAGCGCCCGGGCCGCGCCATGGTCTTCGCCTCCGGCACGCCCGTCACCAACACCATGGGCGAGCTGTACACCATCATGCGATTCTTCGCGCCAGAAGAAATGAACCGGGCCGGCATCGCCACGTTCGACGCGTGGGCGCGCCAGTTCGGTGAAGTCGCTCCGGCGCTGGAACCGAATGCGGCCGGCAAATACGAGCTGATCGAGCGCTTTGCCAAGTTCGACAACGTGCCCGAGCTGATGAGCCGCGTGCGCCAGTTCATGGACGTTTTGACGTCCGAGCACCTGGGCGCGCTGGTCAAACGCCCGGACCTGATCGGCGGCAAGCCGAACTTGAACATCGTGCCGGCCGGTCCAGCGCTCGACCTGTACATGAAAACCGTGCTGGGGCCCCGCATCGAGAAGTCGAAGAAATGGAAGCCGACGAAGGATGAGCCGAACAACCCGGATCCGATCGTCTCCATCATCACCGATGGCCGCTTCGCCGCGATCGATCCGCGCTTCTTCGGCGGCGCGCTGGGCGAAGAGGGCAGCATCATTACCGAAATGGGCGACAAGGTGGTCACGGCATACCATGCCGGCAAGCATAACGTCTATCAGGACAAGAACGGCAAGGACGAGCCGATCAAGGGCAGCACTCAGGTTGTTTTCTACAACATGGGCTTCGGCGAGCAGTCGCAGAAGAACCGTGGCTTCAACTCCCGCGCCGCCTTCACCAAGCGCCTGACCGACGGCGGGATCCCGCGCGACCAGATCGCGTGGTTTGACGACGCCAACACCGACGCAAAAAAAGAAGCCGTGTTCAAGGACATGCGCTCCGGGAAACTGCGCGTGCTGATTGGCTCGGCCAAGAAGATGGGCACGGGCGTGAACGTGCAAAAGCGCCTTGCGGTGCTGCATTATCAGGATCCGCCATGGTTCCCGGCCGACGTCGAGCAGCCGCACGGCCGCATCATTCGCCAGGGCAACCAGAATGCGGAAGTGGCCATCGAGTGGTACACGACCAAGGGCACCTATCAGTCGACCATGTGGCAGATGGTGGGCCGTAAGCAGCGCTTCATCGACCAGGCGTTCTCGGGCGACAAGACGCTTCGCAGCATGGAAGACATGGGCGAGGCGTCGTTGTTCGAACAGGCGGCCGCCGTAGCGTCGGGCGACCCGCGCGCAATCCAGTTGGCCGGCCTAAAGCAGGAAGTGGAGCGCTTCGAGCGCCTGCAGGCGGCGCACGCCAGCGAACAGATCAACGTGCGCTCGGCCCTGCGCAGTGCCGACTGGCAGGTGGAAAGTTCCACCAAGCGCATCAACAGCTTCGGCGCCGCCTTCAAGGCGATCGGCGAGCGCTTCTATGCGTTCACCACCGGCAAAGTCGGCAATGCAGTCTTCGACAAGGTGGGCGAGTTCGGCCAGGCCGTCAAGGACGCCTTCAACAAGGTGGCCGCCGACTCCGTCATGGGCACGCCGGCGCGCGAACTGGCGATCGGCACGCTGGGCGAGGACCTGACGCTGACGGTGGACGCCGAATCGGCGTTCAAGAAGCCAACCGGCGAATTCACCCTGTACGTCAACGTCGGCGACCTGGCGCTGTCGGTATCGACCACCACCGCCATGGGCGAAAGTGTCGACGCCGTCGGGCTGGGCCGGCGCATCGTCAACCAGGTCAACAGCATCAGCGCGGACCTGAACCGCGCCAAGGCCGAACTGACCAGCGGCCAGAACGACCTTGTCCGCCTGCGCAAGAAGGTGGGGGCACCGTTCGAATACCAGCAGGAAATGGCCGAGAAATACGGCGACCTGAAGCGCCTCGAGGAAGAATTGCGCATGGAGGGCATCGCTGCCCCGGCTGTGCCGATCGTCATCAATGAGGACGGATCGACCGCCGAAGAGGCCGGACCCGCTCCGGACGCTCCGGACGCACCGGCATTCAGCCGTACCCGTATTGATTCGGATGACCCGCTGGTGGGGATTTTCTCGCAGATTGCCCAGGACGACGACGCGTTCCGCATGCCAGGCAGCGACACCAAAAGCCTGGCCGGGATCCTCGCCGACATGGCGCCAGGCGCGACGGTGGACGACAGCCTTGACGCGCCGGACGGCGACGGCCCGGGCGCAGCCGCCGACCGCGTGTGGATGATCGACGCCAACGATGGCCGCGCGTTCGTGTTCCGCGACTCGAAGAAAAAGCAGATGTGGCTCGATATCTCGAACTGGAAAGAGGGCCGCATGGGCGCGCGCATCTACCAGGCGGTGGCCACGTTCGCCCACAACACCGGCTACACCTTCATCGGCGATCCATCCGGGCTATCCGATAAGGCGTTGTATCGCCGCACAGAACAGATGATCTCGTCAGCGCTGCGCCACGGCACTACCGCGCACCTGGCGCCCCACGCGCTACAAACGGAAGCGGTATCTACCATGGCCGGGCAGGACCTGCGCCCGATCAAGTGGCAGGCGGGCGAGCATGCGTCGAACTTGCGTGAAATGCTGGTTTCGTCCTACACTAACATCCTGCAAGTTTTCCCAGAGATCAATGATGTTACCTACAACTTCGGCCGCGGCCGCTTCGAGCGCACCACACCCGTTCGCGCACCTGCCGGCGATGTACGGGCTGACGGATCCGCTGCGGGACAACAAGCTGATGGCCAAGGGGCTGGATCCGGCGACGCTCGAAGCGTTGACGGACGAAGCGCTGATGGCCACGATGAAGCAGCAGGGGACGTCGGCCCAGTGGATGCAGTTGCTTTCACAGACGCGAATTTCGCAGCTGCTGCAAAATCGGTTCGCGCAGCTTTCGACGTACTCTTTCCATCCGGCCGAGGAGCGTTTACGCCTCCGCTTGGCATGTCTGATCTTAAGAGAGCGGTACTTGTCGGTACCGTACTACGCGGAGAAGGACGCGCGGACGGGCGAGCCGTTCTGGATCACGTTTCAGACCGGCTGCTACAACGAGTAAGCCCCCAGCTTACCCGGCTGCTTTACAGCCGTGACGCGGAATTCTTCCGTAACGACGGCAATTTCCCTTCCATTCCCGCTGGCGACGACGCCGGCACCGCCGCGCCTGTCGAACTGACCGGCGCCGAGCTGCTGGCCGCCCGCAAGGCTACCGAACAGCTCAACCGCGAACTGGTCAAGGTCGGGATCGAGCCGGTGCGCGCGCTGCGGGCCGCTCCGAACGCCCAGTTCGCCCTGGCGCGCCGAATTGGCGAAACCATGGGCATCAAGGTCAATTTCGTCAGTAAGAACGCCGAGTTCGAGGGCGTGGCCTACAACGGAATTGCCTATTTGGCCGAAGGCATGCGCAACGCCGAGCTGGCGATCGCTGGCCACGAGACGCTGCACGCGCTCGAACAGAGCAATCCGGAGCTGGGCACCAAACTGCGCACGCAGATCCGCGCCTACCTGAAGAATGGGGTGGTGGAAGACCGCCAGGCGCGCGAATATGCGGCAAACGGCTTGCAGGACGTGTCGACCGAGACGGCCGAAGCGGAAGTGATCGCCGATATCAACGGCGCGATGTGGATGGATCCGGTGTTCTGGCGCGACCTGGCCAAGGTGGACCGTTCGCTGTTCCGTACCGTCGCCTACAAGTTCATGGAGCTGGCCACGTCGGCCATTACCAGCATGCGCGGTTCGCGCTTTGACGTGTCCGCCCTGGTGCGCGACGTGGAGGCGGTGCGGGCGATCATGGTGGCCACCTGGGCCGAGAACAACGGCCAGCGCGACGCGGCAGTTGCCGTGCAGCGCAGCATGGCCGATTCGTCAGTCGCTTTGCCGCGCGGCGAGTGGCTTGCGAACGAGGCGGTAGCCAAAGAAGTCAACGACCGCATCGGCCAGTTTGCGCACAAGCCCTCGGTCGAGGTCCACGACAGCGCTTTCGGGGTGCTCCCGGGTGTCGCATTTGATGAGCGGGTGTCCGGGGCTGTCTACGAAGGGAAGATCTACCTCTTCCGCGACGCGCTTTCCGACCTGCGGGAGGTCCAGCGTACCCTGTTCCACGAACTTCTCCATTACGGACTCCAACGCTATTTGCCGAAAGAGCAGTATATCACCCGCATGAAAGCGCTCTACCAGCGGGACGGTTACTTCCGCTCGGAGGCGGATCGCTGGGCCAAGGGCGAGCAAGGGCAGTTGGCGGCCTCCTATGGCGGTCAGGACTACGCGATCGCGCGCGGCGTCGACGAAGCGCTGGCGCAGCTGGCCGAGCCGAACGCAGGCGAGTACCTGAAAAACGGGCTACGCGACCGGGCCGAACGCGCCGTCCAGCGCTGGCTGGCCAGCCTGGCGCAGTTCTTTGGCATGACCGAGACGGCCGCCTACTGGCGCAGCATCAAGAACGAAGAGGCGCGCACCCTGATTCAACAGATGTTCAAGCGCCTCAAGAGCGACCTGCCGCCGGCCGATCCATGGGCCGGTGGCAGCGCCGCCGAGCGCCGCTCCGGTGCGCGTTCGAGCACGACCACGCCGGCCGGGGCTCCGGCATTTAGCCGGGCCAGCCTCGGTGATGCGCTGGCCAACGCGGCCGGCAGCATTGCCGACGTGCGCCTGCCGGCCGACTACCGAATCGGCGACCTGTTCAACGCATCGGGCAAGGTCAGCTGGTGGCACAAGTCGATAGGCACGATGGACAACCTGGCCAAGCGCGCCCCCGCGTTCGGCCGGGTCTACGAAGCGGTGCAAAGCTTTCTGGGCGACGTCTCCCGCTTCGCGGTGGTATCGGCCGACATGGCGCCGACCCTGCTGCCGAAACTGGAAAACATCGCCGACATCATCGGCAAGAACCGCAAAAAGGCCCTGACGGCCGGCGACACCAAGGCGATCGGCGCGCCGATCTTCGAGGGCACCCTGTCGTGGGCGCGCGACGCCAACGGCAAGCCGGTCAAGATGGCCGAGCTCGAAGAGCAGGCGGCGGGCCTGACCACGGCCCAGCGCGCGCAGATCCTGCTGCAAAAGGGGATCATCGACGACGCCCAGAACGCCGCATGGCTGGCCAATCCGCTAGGCATGTACGAGCGGATCATCAACGGCAAATTTGAGGAAACCCAGCTCAAGGCCGGCGTGGTCTGGACCGACGCCGAGCTGCGCGACATGTTCAGCCTGAACGATGGCCAGATCGCGCTGTACCACGAGTTCCGCGCCGCGCTCGACAAGAGCCTGACCAACCTGACCATCTCGGAAATGGTCAAGTTGGGCGGCAAGGACGCCAAGGGCATGATCGAGCAGGCGGTGGCGGCGCCGAACCTGAACGCCGCGGCCGACCTGCTGCGCGACCACTTCATGGCGCTGGCCGAGATGCACCCGGAGCGGGCCGACATGTACCTTGATACCGCCAAGCAGATCCTCAACCTGGCGGACAAGGGCACCGACCTGATGGACCGTGGCTACGCGCCGCTGTCGCGCTTCGGCAAGTACACGGTGTACGTGCAGGAGAGGAACGACCAGGGCGAATTCGAGCAGGTCTATTTCGGCATGTTCGAGACGCAGTACGAAGCGTCGAAAATGGCGCGCGACATGGCCGCCGAGCATCCGCAGGCATCGGTGTCGCACGGCACGATCTCGGCCGACGCCTACAAGCTGTTCGCCGGCGTCTCCCCCGAGACGATCGAGCTGTTCGGCTCCATGGTCGGGCTCGACAGCCAGGCCGACGCCCAGAGCACCGAGGTGTATCAGACCTACCTGAAGCTGGCGAAGAACAATCGCAGCTCCATGAAGCGCATGATCCACCGCAAGGGCATCGCCGGTTTCTCGGAAGACGCCGGCCGCGTGCTGGCCGGATTCATCTATAGCAACGCCCGCCTGACGGCTGGCAATGCGCACCTGGGCGAGATCGACGAGGCCGTGACTGAGATCCCGAAACAGCAGGGCGAGCTGACCGACGCGGCGATGCAGCTGCGCGAGCACATCCGCAACCCGGAGCCCGGCACCCAGCTGGGCGGCCTGATGTTCGCCCAGTTCCTGGGCGGCTCGGTCGCGTCGGCCATGGTCAACCTGACCCAGCCGTTCACAATGACGCTGCCTTACCTGTCGCAGTGGGGCGGGATCGGCAAGGCCGGCAAGCGCATGACGGCGGCCGTGCGCGACGCCCTCAAGGACACCACCGGCGACGCCGGCCTCGATGCTGCGCTCAAGTGGGCCGCCGACGAGGGGATCGTTGCTCCGCAAGAGGTGCACTACCTGCAGGCGCAGGCGCAGGGCAAGGGTGCACTGCGCGCCGGCGACGGGACCAAGGCCGGCAACGCCCGGGCGCATGTCAACAACGCGATGGCCAAGATATCGCTGGGCTGGGGCAAGCTGTTTGCCATGGCCGAGCTGTCCAACCGTCGCATCACCTTCATTGCGGCCTATCGCACGGCCGTCGAGGAAGGGTTGCCGAACCCGGCGCGCTTCGCCGAACAGTCGGTGTCGCAAACGCAGGGCACCTACAATTCGGGCAACAAGCCGAAGTGGGCGCGCAGCGCGATCGGCGGCCTGCTGCTCACGTTCAAGCAGTTCTCGATCAGCTACCTTGAGCTGCTGTCGCGCATGGCGTTTGCCGGTGAAAAGGGCTCGAAAGAACGTGCGGCCGGACGCCGCGCGGCGCTGTACATGATCGCTGTGCTGTTCCTGATGGGCGGCGCCGACGGCCTGCCGTTCGCGCAGGATCTGGAAGATGCCATCGACGGGTTGTTGCAACGCCTGGGCTTCAATTTCTCGACCAAGCGCAGCAAGCAGGCCTTCCTAACCGACGTGCTGGGCCGGGGCGGCGCCGACTTTGCCTTGAAAGGGATTTCGAGCCTGCCGGGCATGCCGGTCGACGTCTCCGGCCGCTTCGGCATGGGCAACCTGATTCCCGGTACCGGCTTGATGACGAAGAAGGATTCGTACGCCCGCGACCTGGGCGAGCTGGCCGGCCCGGCCGGCGACCTGGCCAAGCGCGCGTTCACCGGCGCCGGTAAGGCGCTTGGCGGCGATCTAGCCGGCGCCGCGCTGGACCTGTCGCCGGTGGCGGTGCGCAACGTGGCCAAGGGCGTCGACATGCTCGACTCCGGCGCTTACCGGGACGCCCGCGGCTACATCGTCAACAACACCACGCCGACGGAAGCGATGATGAAAATGATCGGCTTCCAGCCCAACAGCACGGCCGACGTGCAGGACCAGAAGGGCCAGGCACTGGGCATGATCGCCCAGAACCGGATGCGCTCGGTGGAGATCGCCGAGCACTGGGCGCAAGGGCTGGCCACAGGCAACGCCGGCATGGTGCAGGAAGCGCGCGACATGCGGGCCGACTGGAACGAGAAGAATCCAGAAACGCCGATCAGGGTCAACCTGCCGGCGATCATCCGGCGGGTACGAGCGATGAAGCAGGACGCCATCGTCCGGACCCAGAAGACCGCCCCGGCCGCGCTGAAGCAGTCGGTGCGCGCCGAGCTGGCCGAAACGCGGGAATAACCGTCCGCCCATGTAAAAAGCCCCGGGAGTCAAATCCCGGGGCTTTTTTTCGTTCCAGTTGCGCGCGTCAGTGGTTCCAGCTTCGCTCCGGGTCGGCATCCCAGTAGCAGAAGTCCACGAAGTTGTCGAAGCCGTCGCCGTATTCTAGATAGCGTTGATACCGCGCGCGCCCTCTTGATGGCTTCCGGACCCGCCCCATTTCACCGTACACCACATCCGATGTCGGATGGGCGTTTTCGATGTGCCCGGGCTTGTGGTCATCGAAGTTGACACCGATGTAATTGCCCCGGTCGGCGGCAATGACGCCCGGCTTGCCACCCACGACCACGCGCCGGCCAATCTGGGCCGGCACCCCGTAATGCTGCTGCACGTAATGACAATCCATTTCTGTGCCTTTCTAGTGGATCACGTTCCACAGTGAGGGCTGCATGCCCTTGTACTTGTCGTCGAAGTCTTCCGCCCAGGGGAATTTCCCGCGCGTGTCGGGCAACACCACCTGCATGACGGGCGGTGGCGATTCAGCGTCCGGATAATAATTGAATAACTGGACCGTATAATCGGAGGCTTTTTCGTGCCTGACCGATTTCATCGCCATTGGCACCGACAGGATTTCACTGACCACGTCACCGTCGTTATACCGGGCGCCGGCCTTGATCAGGCGCGCCAGATCATGCAGTACCAAATGAGCTACCTGCAACGGCAGTCCGAACATGAGCAATTCCGGATGCCCGGTTGATTCGCTTAAGCCGATCGTATAGGCGAACGTATTGCGGCTCTCGCTGGCCATGACCGCCATGACGAAAAAGCCGTCGGCGGCAATATCGCGTTTCATTTTCTCAAATATGTGCTGCATGCGAGTCTCCCGCGACATTAATCGGGCCGGCAGCATGCCGCTTAATTGCAGCAGCAGCCGGCGCAGGGCATGGGCCTTATCCATGGGCGGTTTCCAATTCCTTGGCAATGACGGCGCAACGATAATCCTTGATGACTTTGCCGGTTTCGTCGAAATACTGGGTTTCCCACGTCGGGTGGCAGTTGTGCGAGTGCTTGCCCATCTTGAGCTGGTTGACGAACACCACGTCGAGATTGGCGGACGAGTTCATGCCCATGATCGTGCCCATGTCGCCGGACACTTCGATCTGCATGCCGATGCGGACCCAGTCCATGCCACGGCAGCGGATCATGTCGGCGATGAACTGGTCGGCTTTGGATACCTTCTTCATCAGATGGCCTCCGCGATCGCTGGCGCCGTCGCCGTCTCGGCGGCAAGGTGTTCCATCAATGGGACCCAGATCGACTCCCAGAAGCCCACACACTGCGAATCCGGGCGCGTTTCGGCCGACTGGTCGCCGATATCGCCGCCGTACAGATGTTTGATGAGGTCATCATTGTGATAGAAGTTCGCCCAATATTGATCGAGGCTGCGGGCGTCGCAGACGTGGCCGATTTCGTCGTAGCACCAGCGCGCGTCTTCGTGCTCCATCTGGCGCTCGCGGCGCTTAGCGATCACGGCCTTGCGGTGCTCCTGCTCCTGCTTTTCGCGGTCGAACACCATGTAGTCGTGGCCGCGAAACTTGCCCATCGCGTAATCCCGGCTCATGTTGCCGAGGAAGCGGATCGGGTTGCAGCCCGTCGCATTCCAGTGATAGCAGTACGATCCGAAAGAACTCTCGGCCAATACGGTGACGGAGCGCTCGCCCACTTCGAGCGCTACCACGCCGTAATCGCCGTCGGCGGTGCGGATGACGTAACGGGGAATATCTTTTTTGGTAATTGTCATGGTACTTTTTTCCTCTTTTAGACGCGGGCGCTGTCCAGCGTTCCGGCGTCCTTCATGGCGGCCGCCCAGTGCGGAGAGCGGCCACGGCCGGTCCATTCATTCGACGCGTTTTCCGGATCGCGGTATTTAATCGCCACCTTGCCCATGTCGGTGCGCGGGGTTTTGCCGAGCAGGTCCTTCAAATCCATGCCGACGCGTTTGGCGAGGGCGAGAATTTCGGTGCGTGCATGATTCACGGCTTCGGCATTGCGCGTTTCAATCAGCTTGGCAACGGCGCTTTTCAATTCTTTCAGTTCAGGTAAAGACAAGTGCGAAATATCAGGTGTATTCATGGGTTTCTCCGTGGGTTGACGTGCTAGTTACAACAAACTGTTGTAACGATACCCGGGAATCATCCACGCTGTCAAAAGAATTTAACCGAAAGATTACAATTAGATTTGAAGTTGCTTTAAATCGAAGGCGGTTCGACCTTTAAATCTGGCTTTAAATGCGGGATTGGACAGGATTTAATACAGGGGAATTACCCTGCGGAGGACCCGCAGGGCGATAGATGACGATCAGGCCGCTTGCAGCGAAATGATCTGGGCATGCACCTGGCGCGGAGGTGGCGTGTCCCGCTCGCGGCGCTGGTCGCGCGCACGGATCTCGCGTCGCATCGGCCCTTGCGTGGCAGGTAGAGCGCAGTGTGCCAGCGCCCGGCGAATAACTTGGAAAATAGGTCGACGTGTCACTGCACCGCCAGGAATCGGGCGCAGCACTCCCCTTCGGTGAACATGGTGGCGCTCGACCAGTCGCCGCGCGGGCCGAAAAGCATGGCCGACGGCTCGCCCAGCGGATCCGGGTCATTGAGCGCCTTGATCAGCACGCCGTACGACAGCACGCCCTGGACCTTCTTCCATGCGACGCGGTTGCCCTCGCGGCCGCGCAAGGCGCCGTAGCCGGTCGTGTGGTTCCACAGGTTCGCCCGCTTGAGCAGATATTCGGGCAGGTGGGCGCCTTCCGGGATGAACACGGCCAGCTCGCCATTGTTGAAGTAGCCGCGGGGGACCACGACCGAGCCGCCGGCGAAGTGCGCCACCTGCAGGTGATCGGCGCTCGGGTGCGCCAGCAGCTGGACCACCACCAGCGGGCAGTGCGGACCGGCGCCGGCAGCGGCAACTGGGTGGAAGGTCGGGGCGGGCGGGATCGGCGGCGCCGACGTGAGAAATGCGAACAGTTTGGCGACGAAAGAGTCGCGGGTTCGTGGGGGGGATATGATCAGCGTGGTCGACATGCAGGGCTCCGGCATCAGGGAGCGCAGATTGTCCGGCCGTTCGGTAAGAATCTTGGAAAAGAAGCCGTCGCATGCCACGACGACCAATTATGGCCCGCCACGCCGAAGCGCGGCGAGCCGGTTCATCAGCGGCGCGCCACCGTGTAGCTGCGCGGAGCGGGGAAACTGCTGGTGAGCGAATAGCTGACCTGGCGCACTGGCGACGCGGCCGTGCGGTAAGCGCTGCTGCCGGTGGTGCTGGCATAGGCGCTACGTGATGCGTAGCTTGGTGTGGCTTTGGCCAGCGACACCGGCGCTACGGCCGGCGCCGCCGCAGCAACAGTATGGGTGGGTGTCGGCGCCGCCTGCACGATCGTCTTGTTGATGACGGTCTTGTGTACCACGGTGGTGGGCGCCGGCGCAGTACTGCCCGACGGGCCGCTGGTGGACTTGGCCAGCATGTAGCCGATCGCGCCACCGGCCAGCATGTCGGTACCGCCCGACTGGGCCGGGGCCGCAGCGTTGACGATGACCGGCGCCACCGCTGGCGAAGTGCTGACAGCCGCGTAAGCCGGGGAGGCTTGGGCCGGCGGCGTCTGGTGGCTGCTGCAGGCGGCCAGGGTAGCGGCGAACAAAAGGAAGAGCGAGCTGCGGAGGATTGTTTTTTTCATGCTTTGCTTTCTACAATGGTTAATGGATGTGCTGCGCGCAAAGTATAGGAGCGGTCTTTTCAAATCTTGGAATTGAGTTCTATGTCGATGATGATGGCGAACACGGATACTGGATCGGGCCCGAAATACGCGTGCGTGATGACTTCCATCGTGTAGCCGCGATATGGGACTACCAGACGACGCTCGGTGTCGTCGCGCTTTGGGTAGCCCATGGTGACGACAACGCGATCGTACTTGCGCCCTTGCAGCCGCTTGAGCCAGTACGGCGTGCAGAGGCGGTACTCTGCTTTCTTAGTGCCATCGCACATCTGCTCGAAATACTCGCGCTTTACAGGCAGGATCAGATCAGCCGTGGTTCGCGCCTCCGGCGCATCAGGCAGCGCAAAAGCGGCAATGGCTTCTGGTGTCGCCGCGGCACAAAGAGTGATCCGCATCGGCCCATCGCGCCCGTCGCCGCTCAATGTGGCGTGACACTTGCGCTTATCCTTTGCGCTCAAGTTTCGCCACTTGGAGATGACACAATCGCCGTGCCAGACTGCTTGCGGCCCGTCTGCCTGCGATGGCCCGTACGAAAAGCCGCGATCGCGCAACCATTGCTCGGCGGCGTGCGCGGCTTCAAACGTTCCGGATTGGCTGAATACTACGGTTCCTGTTGGCACGCTGCCTCCCCTTTCGGCTCATTGCCGGCTCGAGTTCGAATGGCTTCAAACAGGTCGAGCGTGTGCTCGTCCTTTATGACGACTTCGGGCAACGGTTCGGCTTCGGGCACATGGGCAGTGCAGCACGGTTGCCCATCTTTGCCGAATACCCATTCGGTCGGGTAGTCAGGGTGGTCTTCGTCCACGCCGAAGGTGCGGGCGATGATGTCGCAAATCCGGTTGTCGTCGCACTCCTCAATCGGCAGGCCTTTCAGCATGCCGTAGTCACGCTCGCAAGTGCCGCACCACTGGCTAACGAAGTGATCGCCCTCGCTGCCGTTGCACGGGCGGTATGGCTTGCCCGCACTCTCGGCGCACATCGCAGCTTGGCTCTCCGGGTAGATGCGAATGGCGCTCATGATTGACCGCCTGCACCAGTCACAGAAGCTCTGTCCAAACGTTCGATCTCCGCGAGGATCAGCGCGCCAGCCTTCACCAGTTCGCGGCGGCGGTCGCCGAACTTTGGCTGCCAGTCTTGCGGGCACAATGCAATGCCGAAGGTTGGGCCGTAGCCGGTTTCGCTGGCTGGCCACTGGCGGGCCTCTGGCGGCATTGCGTAGACCGCAGCAAAGGCCGCGATCTCACCACTGGGGTGGTGATCGTCGTGTTCCGGCGTCCAGTCCTTCACATCGACCTGGCGCCGACGCTCGGCCAGAACGTCCCGGCCTGCTGCGCCGCTGGTCGGGACGCTCACTGGCGCGCCGGCCAAGTCCGCAATGGCCAGTCCGCCGGCAGTAAATCCGCGTTCCACGCAGGCCGCGCGCGCGGCAATCATCAGCGGCGACGCCTCGCTGCAAGGCGACGGGTAGTTCTCGAACTGGGCCGGGGTCAGTTCGGCCATCCTGTCAACGATGCACAGCAGCGAGCGCACGATGTCCATCGGATCGTGCTCGTAGGCCGGTGCGGCAGGCATAGCGTCGAGGCGCTGCAAGTTCGCTTGAAGATAGTTCGAGAGGTCCAATGACTCTTGGAGCGCATGCACGAGCAGATCGCGCTCCGGCAGCTTCGCTTCGCCGAGCGTCACGCCGTATTTGGCAATGCCGACCTGCGATCGGCTGTGCAGGAGCTCGCGGTTTGCTTCGACTACCGGGTCGAGGCGCGGCGTGGTCGTTTTGATGGGTGGATGCTCCGGGCAGGGCCAGCAAAGTGACCCGTCGCCAGTTGGGCAGGTACAGCAGGTTCCATATGGCCGTTCGTCGTTACTCATGTCGTTGATTCCTTCGTTGCGGCCCGCAGGCCTGGGTAAATGATTACGCTTCTTCCTCGAGCACTTCATCGCACGCGCAGCACTTGATTTTCAGGCCGGGCTTTCCCCATACCTGGATGTCGCAGGTGCAGCGGTATTTCGAGCGGTTGCTTTTGTTGGCGGTAAGGACGCCGCCGCTGTTGGTGCGCGTCGACGGCGCCATCTGGACGCCGCTTGCCGAGGCAACGACGGCGCCCGACGCGGGCAGGTCGGCCAGGATCCCGGCGCCAGCCGCGCCGCCGGTGTACGGCGCCATGGTCGTGAACCTGTCGTACCACGAGATCTGGAAGTCGGCGGTCAACAGGCGATCGCAGATCGCGAGGAAGCGGCCGCCCTTGATTGGGTATTCGGCCACCTTGTCGCCCGACTTTTTCCCGCCCGGCATGCCGGTGGACGATGGCATCAGGCCGATCTCTTCCATCTTGTCGCCCCACACCTTGTCGTGATAGCGCCCGCGCCCTGGTGTGCCGTGCTGGTGCTGCCACAGGTGCACCATTTCGTGCGCGATGGTGGACATGATCTCGACCAGCGGGACCACGGCGAAGCAGTCCGGATTAACGGCGAGCTCGTGCAGTTGCTCGCCCTTGCGGTTGCCGAAGCGGCCGGCCGAAAAGTAGCCCATCGTGGACGGCTTGCGTTGCAGCGTGAAGAGGCAGTCCGCAAGGCTGTCGTTGAACAGCTCGACGTTGAATGTGTCGTACACCAGTTGCAGCTCGGCGTAGACAATGGCGGTCTGTTTCATGGTTGCCATTTCTTGACGATGAACTGACCCAGGCGCAAGGTGCTGCGCTCGTGCGGGGTCATGCCGTTCCATAGGAACAGGTACAGCATCAGGCGACAATGGGTGCTGGTGTTGGCGATGCGCTGCTTGCGGTTCATGTCAGCGCCATCCCCACCGGAATCGTCATCAGGATCCCGATCGCGCCCAGCACGCCGATGAGCGAGCGCCGGCGCCACTTGGTCATGCCGCGCCGTGCCAGCACGTCCGACAGCATGAGCATGACATTGCCCAGCACCGTGCCAAAGGCCGTGCCGAGCACGTAGGCGATGAAGACCCCCATGGTGACTGGCTCATTCATGCGCGGCTCCCCTGTCTTTCCTCAGTGTCGGGTGGCATAGCCGGTCGCGCAGCGCCAGGTTCTCGGCTTCCAGTTCGCGGCACAGGGGCGCCAGTTCCTGGTGCACGGCTTCGTAGTACTTGGCCAGCGCCGCCTTGACGCTGCGCGGCGCCAGGTGGTCGGTAGGGTAGTCCGCGATCACCCGGGCGATCAGGGCGTCGGTGCGCGGGGTCGCGCTGCTGTCGACGCGCGGCATCACGCCTCCCCTTCCGCCAGCAGGCCGGCGTCGGCGTGGACGGTGGCCAGCACCGCCGCGCGCGGGGCGATGATGGCTGTGTCGAACATGGTCAGCAATCGCGGCGAGATCCCGGGCTTGTCGTCGACGACGCGCGCTTCCACGTCGATCGTGTCGTGCAGCGGCCGCGCGTGGCCGGCGCACGGCGCCGAAGTGGTCATCACGTCCACCGGCGTGCGGAACGCCATGCGCTCGGCCAGCTCGGCCGGCGTGAACGGGTGGTTGCTGGAAAAGTCCCGGCACGGCGGATGTTCGAACACCAGCTGCGGGACGTCGTCGACGAACCTGGCGTCGACGTCGATCGCACCAAAGCCGTAGACGGCGCGGTCGAATGCTTCGCGCTCGCGTTCACGGGCCGCCCGTTCCATTTGGGACCGCGCCAGTTCGGCTTGAAGGCGTGCCGCATGCTGCATCAGGGGGATAAAAGCGATGTATTCGAACATTTGTATTGTGCAATCCATTGTCGGGCTGAAATTGTAACGTTTTATTGTAATGCGCAATACAAATCGCTCTAGTTTGTTGTAACTCAGCACGGAACGCGTGATTACTCATCTAATCACGTGTTGACCCGCAAGCCAACAAAATCGGCGTAGAATTGGTTGCTGGTCAACTTTTTGACCCAACCATTTCCAGAAACGAGCACGCCAAATGAGTCAATTTAACTACCGCCGTAAAATTATTCAGATTTCAGCGTTGCGCGTTGACAAGCGCGATGAGCTCGGCCGACTGGATGAAACGGCGACCGAAATAATTGCTTTGTGCGACGACGGGACGGTATGGACAATGTTCGACACGATGAGCGGCAATGGTTGGGTTCACGTTGCGCCGATCCCGCAGGGCGCGCTTGCTCTGGAGGACTAACTTCATGGGCGGCAAGAAAGAATATCTCACAGTGCTTACCATCCTCGATTCCATCGGTACTGCTGCTTTAAAGGCGAACAAACTAAGCAAGCTCGGGATCGACAGTGAAGACCCACAGATCACGAAAGTCTGTGGCGCGATTTGTAATGTCCTTAATCGAAGCCTCAAGCTGCCTGGGCACCTTCCGACCGAAATTGCCAGGCAGAAGAAAGCGGCGACGAGAACTGGTGTTATGGACGATCTCATCAAGGTCGTCGACGCCGCAACCGCGATCTGCACGAAGGAAATCGCTTCCGTCCAGCCGCAATGGCAGCGCATCGCGCTCGCGGCCGGATGGACGCCGCCTGCTCCGTGACCATCCAACAAGAAAGAGGCGCCATGCAACCGATTCCTCCTCGCGAAAAAAGGACGTCCGTCACGGTCGAGGTCCCGGCCAGCCAGTTCGAGGCGTTCAACGAAACTGTGTCGGCCTTCTTCACCCAATCGCGCGGTGGCACGACCAGCGCGCAAAAGGCGGCCGAGGTCCGAGCCCAGGACCGCGACGCCGGCATCGACTCGCTCGATCATCTGCTGAAAATCACGGAGCGCGACTCCGGCCAGTGCGGCACGATCGCTCACTTTCTAGCCAGCTTGTACAACGGGCTAGCCTTCCCCTTCCCGCTCGGCGAACTGCGCGGCCTGGACGCGGATCTGTTCGAGCATTGCCTTGCCGTGCTGCGCCTGGACAACCGGCCAGTGAACGCCATCGAAAATTATTTCACAGACGGCGATGCGCGCTTTCAGCGCATGCTGACCGACTGGGGCATCGTCACACGCCCTGCCCCACAGCCGGAACCGGAGCGCGGGGAGCGCTACAACGTGGTCTACATCACGCACGGGACGGTGCCCGGCTATCGTCGCTACATCCTGCATTGCCTACTCGAACATTCGGACGGAAAAGCTATCCGGATCGAGCTTGATTTCGATCAGGACGGCTCGGCCAGCGTTGCGCGCGATATCCTCGAGATCCATCGTTCCGCCTGGTTCAACAACCCGAAGGACGGACCGATCGACAAGGAGCCGAATGAGTTGGCGCCACGCTGGATCGGCCCGCGCGCTGCCTGGGAGGACAGATAATGAACAGTGTTGAACGCGCATTTGGATACCAGCAGCTTACGGAAGAGCTCGCCAACTATTTGGAAACTTTAGCCAATCCCACGACGGCAGGCGTCGATGACACGCTGGCTCGCATCGATAATGCACACGGTGCGATTATGCTTTGGGTTCGGCTTACCGCAGTCATTGCACCCGAGGCTGACCGGGAGCGTATTCACGCGCTCCACCGCAACATTCGCTAGGCCCCCTCCCCTCCCCTCCCCATGAGCGCCGACAAACCCCAGCTGCCGGCACTCACGGCGCGTCAAACCCCCACGCTCTCCTCCGGCCTCCCTGCCCTATCCCCTGGGTCCCTCACGCGCGCAAGAACCGATGATGAACTGGTCGCGCTATGGTTGCGGCGCCCCAACCTGTCGCCGCGCACCGTGCGCAACTCGCGCAAGGAGGCCGAGCGCTTCTTGTTCTGGATCCGCACACGCGGCGTGACGCTGCAAACCGTCGCCTATGAGGATCTGGTGGCCTACGCCGCCTTCCTGGCCGATCCGCAGCCAGCCGAGCAGTGGACCCGGGCCGAGCGCTACGCGCGCACCGATGCGCGCTGGCGGCCGTTTTGCGGTCCGTTGTCGGAGGCGTCGCAGGTCCAGGCGCTGACCGTACTCAAGGGGCTGTTCAGCTGGGCGCGCGCGGCCGAGTACCTGGGCGCCAATCCGGCGACGTTACTGGGCAGCATGCGCGTCGTTTCGGACGAGCCCGTTTCCCGGTTCTTGCCGCCGGCGGCGATCTCGCTGCTGCTTGCGGCCGCCGATAGCCTGCAGGCGGATACACCGGCGGCAGCCCTGCGCCAGGCGCGCGCCCGTTTCATCGTGCAGGCGTTTTACCTGACGGCCGTACGCCTGTCCGAGCTGGCCGGCGCCGACATGCGCAGCCTGCGCCGCGATGACGCGGGCGCCTGGTGGTTGCACGTACTGGGCAAAGGTCGACGCCGCGGCAAAGTGCCGGCGCCGCCCGCGCTGCTGGCCGAGTACCGCCGCTACCGGCAGGCCTACGGGCTGGCGCCGATGCCGTTGCCCGGGGAAGTGATGCCGCTGGTGCTGACATCGCGCGGTCCGGTGCGACGTGCAAGCCATTCGGCGGTGGCGTCCGCCGTCATCGTTGTGATGAAGCGCGCGATCGCCATGGCCACCGAGCGCGGAGAGGTCGAGCTTGCCGAACGCATTGGGCAGGCGTCGACGCACTGGCTGCGCCATTCGTCGCTGACCCATCAGGTAGACAGTGGGGTCCCCCTCAAGACGGTGCAGAAGAATGGGCGCCATGCCGACATTTCGACCACCGGCCGCTACCTGCACAAGGAAGACGCCACGCGCCACGCCGAGACGGTCGCCGCGATCACAATCACGCCCTTGCCGGCAGCTTGACCCCCAGTCGCAATAGCGCCGGGTCATTCGATAATTTCCGACAGCTGCCCCTTCGCGATCGCGGCGAAGACCTGTTCCATGTCGCGCGGCGACACGTATGCATCGCGCCTGGTGGAGTCGGTCAGTTCGCCCGAGCCGTCGCCGTGAATGCGGACTACAAGGCCATTAGGACCCCGGAACTTGCGATTCCAGTAGTGCCGCGTGTTCATCGCCGGCGCGCCTGCTGCGGCGCCTTGGGCATTGCCTGTGGCGGTCATGGCCGGTGTTCCGCCCTTGCATCGTGCAGCATACGAGAAATCCTGTCCGGTGTTCAGCAGGAACTTGAAATAATCGTAGGCCCGTCCTTCCCTGGCGCCGACACTGATGAGGCGGTGGCCGGCAGCGACCCACACGTCTTGCAGGCGTTGCTTGCAGGCCTTGGCAATGCTCATGAGCTTGCAGATCCCGCCGATGCTGATCCCCAGTTGCGTGTGCAGCTCTTCGAGCCCGGCTGGGATGCATGCCGGTTTTGGCTTGTCTTCCTTCTTGGAAGCCCCTTTTGAGGAAGCTTCTTTTTCAATGCATTTGTTAACACCTATTACGCCGGGAGACAATTCTGGCTCAGGCTGGTCATTTTGAGGGGCTTCATTGACCGCCATGGCCACTGTCGGCCGCGGCGCAGGCGTGCTCGGAAGTCCCACCATCGCGCGCAATTGTTCGGTCACTACGAAATCCCGGATGCCGAACTTGCCGTCATTGTTGCGGCCGTCGGATCCCTTGAATGGCGCCAGCCACCCCGTCTTGATCAATTGAGTCAGTACCCGCCCCACGGTCTTGGAACTCAGGGCCAAGCGGTCGGCCGTGACATCGGCGCGAACGCTGATCGGGCGGGCAGGGTCCGCGATCGGGGCGCGGGCCAGCAGATCGATGAAGACGCGCAGCCCGGACTTCGTGAACTGGGGGCGCAGGACCGGATGGGTTTCAGCCCGGAGCAGGTAAGGGCGGATGGGGGCCGGATAGGCGGCATACGCGCTGAGAACGTCGTTGTAGGTTAAGTTCGGGGGTGGCTTGGCCACATCATCCATGATTAACGGGTGCACAATCTCTCCTGTGCTATCTCAAGGATAGCGAAAGTGTTTGACGGGCACACCAAGGAGGATTAGGATGAAGTTCTCGACGCTTCACCGTGCCTCCAAGGTGCAAATACTGGTTCCAAAAGCAAAAAACCCCGGCCGGCAAGCTGGGGTTTTTTCATTGGCGCTACGTCGTCATAGCTGCCACTCCTTTTTCGGGTACTTCACCGAGTAAATTATAGGATTCCTATAATTTGTAAGTCTTTGATTTATAACGGATTGCATTCTATATAGCTCCGTTTTTCACCAGTTCACCGGCCTGTTCGGCCTGTTCCTGCAACCAGGCGCGCAGCTTTTCCTCGAAAACACTCACGTCCATGCCCGGGATCTTGCACGACACCAGTACCGAGCGTGGATCGTTTTTCGCTCGCTTGGTTGTAAAGACAGGGGTGTCTTTGAACGTGATTGTCTTGCGTTCGTCCTGCTGCTCCTGCTGCTCTCCCTGCTTGATGGTCTGCTTGACCCATCCTTTGAGTGAATTCTGTTTCATGCCATCGCCCAGACGGCTTACGCCGCGCACGATGACGTCAAGGTGGCCCGGGTGATCCTTGATCAAATCCTTGATGACAAGGGCGCACTCGTAGCCGAACAGTCGAGGCTTGGCATCAAGCATTGCTACGATCGCACTGGGCAGCTTGAGCATCTGTAGCCTGCCCGATACATACGGCTGTTTGGTCGCGAAGAATGTGGCGCAGGTTTCCTGTGTCCGGCAAATGCCCTTGGTCAGCGCCCGATGGTACATCTTGGCCAGCTCGTAATCGCCCAGCTCGATGGAGCCGACAACCAGCAGCATCGCCTCGACCTCGGCTTCGTCGTCCGTGCGTTGCTCGACGACAGCCTCGATTTCGGTCCACCCCAATGTTCGGGCCGCCTTTGTTCTGCGGTGCCCGCTGATCAGCTCGTACCGATTGCCAACCTTACGGACCTTGATCGGGTCGGCCTGGTGAGCGGCCGCCATGGTCTTGGCCAGTTCGTCGATTTCCTCCGGATCGATCTCCAGCCGGGGTTGATACGGGCTGTCGTCGATCAGGTCAAGTGGAATCTTGCGCGCCGGCGCGTGGTCGTTCGCCGCCTGCAGCTGCTTGCGCAGGTCAGCGATGATGTTCTCGTACCGGGCTGCTTCCAGAGAGAAGGCGCCGGCTGTGGGCCGCTTTGTCCCTGGGACGTGTTCCGGTTCCGGTTGCTCGCTGGCCTGGACCTGCGGATCGAACGCGTGGGACTGCTCTACGCCGGCTGCGGGAGCGAGCTTACCTTGCGCGATAAGCCCGGAAACTTTCAAGGGTTTGCGCGCCCCGCTCATGCTGCCGCCTCAAATCCCACGGCCCGGTGGTCGGCAAGGCGAATATCATACCGCCTGATCAGCGACTTGGTCAGGTCGATGATGTCGCGGGCGCCGACGGAGCTCGGTTCCTTTTCAAGTACGGTGCCGTTATCGACGATCTTGTTTGGGTCCGCCTCGCGCAGGAATCCGACGAAATCGCGAATGATGACGTCGTTGATTTTCTCCGGATAGCGCGCCAGCAGCGTCGACAGCATTTCATTGTGCGGCTTCTTGGTCTGGTTGTATTTGTTGACGACAATGTGTATGTCCAGCTGCTGCTCACGCTTGCTGAATGCAGAGTTGATTTCCTGCACGTTTGAGGCCAGAACGTCCATAGCCGCGATAGAGTGCGGTTCCGGGGTGACAACGGCAAGCAGCAGTTTAGATGCCAGCATGAAGGTTGTGGCAAGGAGGGATGACCCTGGTGCGGAATCGACGATGATCACGTCGTACTGGCTGAAAAATTCGATTTCCTTTTCCAGTAAGCGGACAAACGCTTGCTCACGATTGAGGGCTCCCATGAGCCACGAGTCATCCGCCATTGTGATATCTGCGGGGATGATATCGAGCATGCCACCTTCATACACCGGCCACACCGCGTCCCGAATATTGGTTGGCTGATTGGCTGCGCAACGGCGCATGAGCTCGCCAATGTGCGTGATGTCCTCTTTCATCCAGTCGATGCCGAATAGCCCGGTCAGCGTGGCTTGCGCATCCCCATCGATCTCAAGGACCTTGTGGCCCGACAGGGCGAGGCATGTTCCAAGATTCCCTGCAACGGTCGTTTTCCCGACGCCGCCCTTTGCGGTTCGATCTACAATAATTGGAGGCAATTTTAGGGGGCGAACAGCATCAAGTGGGATACTTAGCAGCTTCATGCGAATGTCGCGAATTTGGCGGGCGCTGTAAAGTGCGTGTACGTTATCGTCTGCTTCCCGGAAGCGGGAGCGAAACATTTTTGGAGTTCCGTTAAACCCCGTTAGCTCAAGAGCAAATTTCGCCTTTACCCCTTGAAATGTGCGCATTGCCATATCATTGTCCATGGTTATTTTAATTGAACTGGACTATAACGTTAACATAGGGCACTTGAAAAGAGAAATTTAAGAAAAAGCGTCCATTGTGCTTTTTTCGTCCTACGGGGTAGCCTGGCCAATTTTCGGCAAAGTCCGGCGCGTCCACAGATCAAAGAAGCGGCCGCCGATGAAATGACGGCCCGGCTGGCCACATTCGGAGCACGTCGATAGCCTGTCAATGACGGCGCGCAGCAAGGGGGAGGGCGATCTTCTCACGCGTCCTGCTTGGCGTCGGCCGCCTTGGCCCGTACGCTGTCATCGATCGCGGCGCGCAGATCCGGATGCCAGCTGTCGTGGCCGAGCACGCGGAAAGCGACGGCTCCCACCGATGTGCCGCGCATGAAGCCGGCCGCTTCGGTCAGGGCATCCAGGCGTACCGTATCGGGGGAGGGCGGTCCCGGGCGAGGCTTATCCAGCTCGGCCATGATATCGAACTCGTCATGGGGCGGGATCCCGGCGAGCTCGGCCACCTTCGCGTAAATCAGTCCCTGGTAGTGCTCCACCGTCGTCTTCCCCACTTCCGCGAACATTCCCCGGATCCTGTCGATGCAGGCGTCCGCCAGCTCGGCGTCGATGCCGTCCTCCGACACGATCGCCTCGAGCATGATCGACGCGGCCTTGTCCATCGTGGCGTGCTGGTCGCGCACCCGCTGTTCCAACTCTTCGATGTGCGCGGCGATCTCGTCGGCGAACGGGGCGGCGCAGGTGCGCAGTCGGTTGATGATGTCGGTCATGGCTTGCAGTCCTTGATGTAGGTTTTGATGGTGACGAGCAGGTCGCTTCGATAGCCGCCCAGCGTCAGGGCCGTCATGGCATAGCCTTCACTGGCGACGATCTCGCGCAGCTCCAGCAGCGCCGTGTAGGCGCTTTTGTCGGATGGGAGGTGGGGCAGGGCGGGGCGCTCGGTCGCGCCGGCGCCTTCGTGGTCCGGAACTACCGGCACGCTAAACCTGAAAGCCGGTGCAGCAGCCGGGCGGCGCCGGGAGGGGGCGGATCAGATTGACGCCGACGATGACAATGCTGATGATGATCAGCACTTGAACATACAGCCGCTTCACCTGCGGCGCCATCGGCTGGATGCAGGGTAGCGACGGGAGGTCGCCTGGTTGCGGATTGGGCGGGAGCATCGTGCGCATCAGGTCCTCCGTGCGCTACGGTGCGCGCGGCCGGCGAACCAGCCGGCCGCGCCGGACAGGAGCACGACGGCGAGCAGGAATGCCAGGAGGGTCGCGGGCGCTGTGCCCCAGTAGTTGAAAACGGTCTGCATGGATCCTCGGTCAGGTGGCGCCCGGGTGGGCAGGCTCGCCGCATTTCGAGGGGGCAACAGGCAAGGCGGCTTTCATGTCCGCTGGACCGGTAAAGCGGCGTGCGATATGCACGTCCACCACCGCATGGAAACCGCCTTGCCTGTTGCCCCCTGAAAGCAACGTAGCCGGAGTATTTCCACGCAGATACTACAATTAGAAATTGAAGAAACGCAAGCCGGTAGTAATAATTTGTTGAAATGATGCATGTAAAAGGTAACATTCTCTCCAAATGTCACGAGTAATTACCACGAAATTGTTACGACGGGTGGAAAATCTTGCTGTATTGCAGAGTTTCAGGCAAAGTAAGCCCCCGTTTCTTTGAAACAATAACCTTGTCAAGAGAGTAAGAGTAAATGCGCAGCATTTCCAGCAGCAGGACACCGATGGATGGGATGGATGGCATGACGATTGAGCAGATTCGCACTACCCTGATAGGGGCATTCGACCGCTCGTCGCGATCGGACCAGGCGTACATTGCAAGAATGGCCCTGTCCCTTGCAGTTGACGAAGAAGAGACGCCCGCCAAGATTGTGATACCGGCGGCAAAATGCCCGCCCTCTTTGCGGCTAGTGAGTTCCGCCCGCCTTTTGGGGTAATTTGTCCGCAGGGAGCTTTTCCGCATTCGCGGCCGCCGCCCGGAACTGGCGCTTCCCGTTCTCGCTCAATTCACGGATCTCCGTCAGGATAGCGGCCTCATCCACGCGAATGTAGACCAGTAGCCATTCCACCGTTGGCGCCGGCGGTGGAACATACGGCGCGCCAAATTTCAAATGCTCCGGCGAGACGCCCAGGAACTCAGCGACCCTGCGCAGGATAACGTCCCGGGGGAACTGTTGCCCTTTGGA